>NZ_CM161517.1:0-162500 GCF_056725205.1 Xanthomonas sp. NCPPB 3174
ATGGATGCTTGGCCCCGTTGCCTGGAACGTCTGGAAGCCGAATTTCCAGCCGAGGACGTTCACACTTGGTTGAAACCGCTGCAAGCCGAACAGCGCCATGACAACAGCATGGTGCTGTACGCCCCGAACGCCTTCATCGTCGAGCAGGTGCGCGAGCGCTACCTGCCGCGTATCCGCGAACTGCTGACCTATTTCGCCGGCAGCGGCGAGGTGCTGCTGCAGGTCGGCTCGCGCCCGCGCGCGCCGGAACCGGTCGCCGCCCCGCCCAGCGAGACCGCCGCCGCGCGCACGCCCGCGCCGCCGTTGCTGGAGCCGTTCGCCGGCAATCTCGATTCGCACTACACCTTCGCCAACTTCGTCGAAGGCCGCAGCAACCAGCTCGGCCTGGCCGCGGCGGTGCAGGCCGCGCAGAAGCCCGGCGACCGCGCCCACAACCCGCTGCTGCTGTACGGCGGCACCGGCCTGGGCAAGACCCACCTGATGTTCGCCGCCGGCAACGCCATGCGCGAGCAGAACCCGAACGCGCGAGTGATGTACCTGCGCTCGGAGCAGTTCTTCAGCGCGATGATCCGCGCGCTGCAGGACAAGACCATGGACCAGTTCAAGCGCCAGTTCCAGCAGGTGGACGCGCTGCTGATCGACGACATCCAGTTCTTCGCCGGCAAGGACCGCACCCAGGAAGAGTTCTTCCACACCTTCAACGCGCTGTTCGACGGCCGCCAGCAGATCATCCTGACCTGCGACCGCTATCCGCGCGAGGTCGAGGGCCTGGAGCCGCGGCTGAAGTCGCGCCTGGCCTGGGGCCTGTCGGTGGCGATCGATCCGCCCGATTTCGAGACGCGCGCGGCGATCGTGCTGGCCAAGGCGCGCGAGCGCGGCGCGGAGATCCCCGACGACGTGGCGTTCCTGATCGCCAAGAAGATGCGCTCAAACGTGCGCGACCTGGAAGGCGCGCTCAACACGCTGGCGGCGCGCGCCAACTTCACCGGCCGCGCGATCACCACCGAGTTCGCCCAGGAGACCCTGCGCGACCTGCTGCGCGCGCAGCAGCAGGCGATCGGCATCCCCAACATCCAGAAGACCGTGGCCGACTACTACGGCCTGCAGATCAAGGACCTGCTGTCCAAGCGACGCACGCGCTCACTGGCGCGGCCGCGGCAGGTGGCGATGGCGCTGACGAAGGAACTGACCGAACACAGCCTGCCGGAGATCGGCGATGCGTTCGCCGGGCGCGACCACACCACCGTGCTGCACGCCTGCCGCCAGATCAAGCACCTGATGGAGACCGACGGCAAGCTCCGCGAAGACTGGGACAAGCTGATCCGCAAGCTCAGCGAGTAGTGCGGCGGCCGGGGTAGCGGACGCCGGATAAATCGGTGCATGACTTCGCGACAAATCCGGGAGAAACTGTGGATAAAGCGCGACGCGGCGGCGACGGCAAAACTATCCACAGGTTTCCCCACCAGTTCCGGGACAGTAGTACACGGGATTGGGAGCGTCAAAAACTCTTTGTATTCAGTGGTTTGAGCTACATTTGCACCGAATTTCGCTCTACCATCACCACCAAGCTTTTGATTTATTCCACATCTTTTAAAGCATAGGGGCACGGAACCACATGCGTTTCACACTGCAGCGCGAAGCCTTCCTCAAGCCGTTGGCGCAAGTCGTCAATGTGGTCGAACGCCGCCAGACCTTGCCGGTTCTGGCCAACTTCCTGGTGCAGGTGCAGGGCGGCCAGCTGTCGCTGACCGGTACCGATCTGGAAGTGGAAATGGTCTCGCGCATTGCGGTCGACGATGCCCAGGACGGCGAAACCACGATCCCGGCGCGCAAGCTGTTCGAGATCGTGCGAGCCCTGCCTGACGGCAGCAAGGTCACCGTGTCCCAGTCCGGCGACAAGATCACCGTGCAGGCCGGGCGCAGCCGCTTCACCCTGGCCACGCTGCCGGCCAACGACTTCCCCTCGGTCGACGAAGTGGAAGCCACCGAGCGCGTGGTGGTGCCGGAAGCGGCGTTGAAGGAGCTGATCGAACGCACCGCGTTCGCGATGGCGCAGCAGGACGTGCGGTATTACCTCAACGGCCTGCTGTTCGACCTGCGCGACCAGACCCTGCGCTGCGTGGCCACCGACGGCCACCGCCTGGCGCTGTGCGAAACCGAGCTGGAGAACGCCGGCGGCGCCAAGCGCCAGATCATCGTGCCGCGCAAGGGCGTGACCGAGCTGCAGCGCCTGCTGGAAGGCGGCGAGCGCGAAGTCGAGCTGGAAGTCGGCCGCGCGCACGTGCGGGTCAAGCGCGACGATGTCACCTTCACCTCCAAGCTGATCGACGGCCGCTTCCCCGATTACGAAGCGGTGATCCCGATCGGCGCGGACCGCGAGGTCAAGCTGGATCGCGAAACCCTGCGCGCGGCACTGCAGCGTGCAGCGATCCTGTCCAACGAGAAGTACCGCGGCGTGCGCGTGGAGGTCTCGCCGGGCCAGCTGAAGATCAGCGCACACAACCCGGAGCAGGAAGAGGCGCAGGAAGAAGTGGAAGCCGATACCAAGGTCAGCGACCTGGCGATCGGCTTCAACGTGAACTACCTGCTCGACGCGCTGTCCGCGCTGCGCGAGGAGTTCGTGGTGATCCAGCTCCGCGACGCCAACTCGTCGGCACTGGTGCGCGAAGCCAGCAGCGCCCGCTCGCGTCACGTGGTGATGCCGCTGCGTCTCTGACGATCCCGCTTCGTGTTCCACGTGGAACACGTGCGAAAGCAACCCGGCCTTGTGCCGGGTTTTCTTTTTTGAGCACTGGACGACCGGTTTGTTGGTGCGAGAGCGACGCCTGATGCGGCTTCCGGAAATACGTTCCCCGTCGTGGGACATACGGCGATGGAGCGTCTCTACTGCTGCGGCTGGCCAGATCGATAACTCCGTAGGGCGTCGTGCAGCCTGGTAGCGGTGCATCGCCCGTAGGACGGCGTCCCAGCTGGAGCCACAGAATCCGCATAGGACCCAACTTCGCTGGGAACGCCCTCTGCTCTCCGGCTAGACCTGATTTGCATAGCCCGCGGGACGGCTCCCACGCGACGGCTCCATCGGTCCATTGAGATGGCACTCCCTGCCCTGACAGTGGAGGCTCACCGACACTCACAGACCATTTTGGGTATGCTGCCGCCCTGCCCCAACCTCGATCTGCGTGCGCCCGGTGCGAGCGCCCTCGCTTCTATCCCCGCATGCACGTCTCCCGTCTCGATTTCCATCACCTGCGCCGGTTCGCGACGCTCGAGTTGGCGCCCGCGCCCGGGCTGAACCTGATCACCGGCGACAACGGCGCCGGCAAGACCACCGTGCTTGAGGCGATGCACCTGATGGCCTACGGCCGCAGCTTCCGTGGACGCGTGCGCGATGGCCTGGTTCGACAGGGGCAGGACGCGTTGGATGTCTTCGTCGAATGGCAGGAACACGCCGGTGACGCAGGTCCGACTCGTCGGCGTCGCGCCGGCCTGCGCCACAGCGGCCAGGAATGGCGTGGCCGCCTCGACGGCCAGGACGTCGCCCATCTCGGGACGCTGTGCGCCGCGCTGGCAGTGGTCACCTTCGAGCCAGGCAGCCATCTCCTGGTCAGCGGCGGCGGCGAGCCCCGGCGTCGCTTCGTCGATTGGGGCTTGTTCCACGTGGAACCTGATTTCCTGTCGCTGTGGCGACGCTATGCCCGCGCGCTCAAGCAGCGCAATGCCCTGCTCAAGAGCGGTGGCAGCGGCGCTGCGCTGGATGCCTGGGACCACGAGCTGGCCGAGTCCGGCGAGCCGCTGACCTCGCGTCGCCAGGACTACCTGGACCGCCTGCTGCAGCGCCTGCTCGCCCTCGCCCCGGATCTGGCGCCAGCGCTGGGCATCGCGCATTTGCAGTTCGCGCCCGGCTGGCGGCGCCAGGAGGTGTCGCTGGCCGATGCGCTGCTGCTCAACCGCGAACGCGACCGTCAGCTCGGCTATACCTCGGCCGGTCCGCACCGGGCCGACTGGAGCCTCAGCTTCGCCGAGATTCCCGGCCGCGACGCGCTCTCCCGCGGCCAAGCCAAGCTCACCGCGCTGGCCTGCCTGCTGGCGCAGGCCGAGGACTACGCCGAGCAGCGCGGCGAGTGGCCGGTGATTGCCCTGGACGATCTGGCTTCGGAACTGGACCGCCACCATCAGGCCCGCGTACTGGAGCGGCTGCGTGCCGGGCCGGCCCAGGTCTTCGTCACCGCCACCGAAACCCCGCAGGCACTGGCCGATGCCGGCCTACCGATCGCGCGGTTCCACGTGGAACATGGGCAGATCCTGGCCGTCTCCTAGGCCGCCGCGGGTCCGGCGGCCCGGGCTGCTATAATTTCTGCCAATCCCCTATCCAGCGGCGCGAACCGGCCCCCGCCTGTCTTCGCCGCCTCGTGGAGCCTACGGCACCCGCATGACCGACGAACAGAACACCCCGCCCAGCAACGGCAACTACGACGCCAACAGCATTACCGCCCTGGAAGGGCTGGAGGCGGTCCGCAAGCGGCCCGGCATGTACATCGGCGACGTCCATGACGGCACCGGCCTGCATCACATGGTGTTCGAGGTCGTCGACAACTCCATCGACGAAGCCCTGGCCGGGCATGCCGACCACGTCGCGGTGACCATTCACGCCGATGGCTCGGTTTCGGTGTCGGACAACGGCCGTGGCATCCCGGTCGGCAAGCACGCGCAGATGAGCGCCAAGCTCGGTCGCGAGGTTTCGGCGGCGGAAGTGGTGATGACCGTCCTGCACGCCGGCGGCAAGTTCGACGACAACAGCTACAAGGTGTCCGGCGGCCTGCACGGCGTGGGCGTCAGCGTGGTCAACGCGCTGTCGGAGAAGCTGCTGCTGGACGTGTTCCAGGGCGGTTTCCACTACCAGCAGGAATTCAGCAATGGCGCGGCCGTCGCCCCGCTGGTCAAGCTCGGCGAGACCACCAAGCGCGGCACCACCGTGCGCTTCTGGCCGTCGGTGGTGGCCTTCCACAACAACGTGGAATTCCACTACGACATCCTGGCGCGCCGCCTGCGCGAGCTGTCCTTCCTCAATTCCGGGGTCAAGATCGTGCTCGCCGACGAGCGCGGCGAGGGCCGGCGCGACGACTTCCACTACGAGGGCGGCATCCGCAGCTTCGTCGAGCATCTGGCGCAGCTGAAGACCCCGCTGCACCCGAACGTGATCTCGGTCACCGGCGAGCACAACGGCATTACCGTGGACGTGGCGCTGCAGTGGACCGACTCCTACCAGGAGACGATGTACTGCTTCACCAACAACATCCCGCAGAAGGACGGCGGCACCCACCTGGCCGGCTTCCGCGGCGCGCTGACCCGTGTGCTCAACACCTACATCGAGCAGAACGGCATCGCCAAGCAGGCCAAGATCAACCTGACCGGCGACGACATGCGCGAAGGCATGATCGCGGTGCTGTCGGTGAAGGTGCCGGACCCGAGCTTCTCCAGCCAGACCAAGGAAAAGCTGGTCAGCTCCGACGTGCGCCCGGCGGTGGAGAACGCCTTCGGCGCGCGCCTGGAAGAGTTCCTGCAGGAAAACCCCAACGAGGCCAAGGCCATCGCCGGCAAGATCGTCGATGCCGCCCGCGCCCGCGAGGCCGCGCGCAAGGCGCGCGATCTGACCCGTCGCAAGGGCGCGCTGGACATCGCCGGCCTGCCCGGCAAGCTGGCCGACTGCCAGGAAAAGGATCCGGCGCTGTCGGAGCTGTTCATCGTCGAGGGTGACTCGGCAGGCGGCTCGGCCAAGCAGGGCCGCAACCGCAAGAACCAGGCGGTGCTGCCGCTGCGTGGCAAGATCCTCAACGTCGAGCGTGCGCGCTTCGACCGCATGCTGTCCTCCGACCAGGTCGGCACGCTGATCACCGCGCTGGGCACCGGCATCGGCCGCGACGAGTACAACCCGGACAAGCTGCGCTACCACCGCATCATCATCATGACCGACGCCGACGTCGACGGCGCACACATCCGCACCCTGCTGCTGACCTTCTTCTACCGGCAGATGCCGGAGCTGATAGAGCGCGGCTACGTCTACATCGGCCTGCCGCCGCTGTACCGGCTCAAGCAGGGCAAGCAGGAGCTGTACCTGAAGGACGACAACGCGCTCAACGCCTACCTGGCCAGCAGCGCGGTCGAAGGCGCGGCGCTGGTCCCGGCCAGCAACGAGCCGCCGATCACCGGTGCGGCGCTGGAGAAGCTGCTGCTGCTGTTCGCCAGCGCCAACGAGGCGGTGGCGCGCAATGCGCACCGTTACGACCCGGCGCTGCTGAGCGCGCTGATCGACCTGCCGCCGCTGGACGTGGCCCAGCTGGAGAGCGAGGGCGAAGCGCACCCAAGCCTGGACGCGCTGCAGGCGGTGCTCAACCGCGGCAGCCTGGGCTCGGCGCGTTACGCCCTGTCCTTCGAACGCGGCAGCGAGCAGAAGCCGGCGATGTTGAAGGTGATCCGTCGCCACATGGGCGAAGAGCTCACCAGTTGGGTGCCGATGGCCGCGTTCGAGAGCGGCGAACTGCGGGCCTTGCGCGAGGTCGCGCTGGCGCTGCACGGGCTGGTGCGCGAGGGCGCGCAGATCGTGCGCGGCAACAAGACCCAGGCCATCAGCAGCTTCGCCCAGGCGCATGCCTGGCTGTTCGAGGAGGCCAAGAAGGGCCGCCAGATCCAGCGCTTCAAGGGCCTGGGCGAAATGAACGCCGAGCAGCTGTGGGAGACCACGGTGAACCCGGACACGCGCCGCCTGTTGCAGGTGCGCATCGAGGACGCGGTCGCCGCCGACCAGATCTTCAGCACCCTGATGGGCGACGTGGTCGAACCGCGCCGCGACTTCATCGAAGAGAACGCGCTGAAGGTCGCCAACCTCGACATCTGACCGTGGCGGTGCCCGTCCCCGGCTCGTGCCGGGGTGCGCGTTCCGCTGCGCCTTCCGCCCGCTCCCGCCCAGGACCGCGATGACCGCACCGCCGTTGCCCGCCACCCCGCTGCCGTTGCCGTCCGCGCCGCCGGCCCGCCCGCGCCGGCCGATCCTCGGGTTCTTCCTCGACGTGCTGCTGGCGGCGGTGGTGCTGCTGGCGGTGAGCGTCCTGAGCGGCCTGGTCTGGGGCGTGATTCGCGGCTTCCAGCTGGCGATGGAACTGAAGGCGCACGGCATCCCCGCCGATCGTCTGGCATCGGTGGTGGCGCAGCGGGTCGGCCAGCCGGGCGCGCTGGCGCAACTGCTGATCGCCTTGGTCAGCACGCTCTCCGCGGCGCTGTTGCTGTACTTCCTGCGCCGCCCGGCCAGCGCTGCCGAGCGGCGTGCCTCGTGGCAGGCGGCGCGCACCCCGTCGACCTGGGGCTGGGTGCTGCTGGTCGCGGTCGGGGTGTTCGTCGGCAGCGCGGCGATTTCCGCGCTGGCGGCGCAGATCGGCATCAAGCCGGTGCCGACCAACCTGCCGTTGATGCAGGACGCGATGGCGCAGATGCCGCTGTTCCTGATCGTGTTCGCCGTGGTGATCGCCCCGGCCTACGAGGAACTGCTGTTCCGCCGCGTGCTGTTCGGGCGGCTGTGGGACGCAGGCCGGCCGCGGTTGGGCATGCTGCTCAGCGGCGCCGCCTTCGCCCTGGTGCACGAAGTGCCGGGGACGACCGGCAACAGCCTGGCCGCGACCGCGCAGCTGTGGCTGGTCTACGGCGGCATGGGCGCGGCGTTCGCCTGGCTGTACAAGCGCACCGGCACCTTGTGGGCGCCGATCGCCGCGCATGGCCTCAACAACGCCATCGCGGTCGCCGGGCTGTACTGGTTTGGCGCAACCTGAAGGTTTGTTTGACGAAATGTTAAGACGCGGCCCTCCACACTGCGACGCGTGTCAGGAGGGGGGACCGTATGAAGCAAGTGGTACTTGGCGCGTCGCTCGCGATGCTGCTGGCAGCGTGTGCGACGACGACATCGCCAACCGGGCGCACCCAGGTCGTCGGCGGCATCTCGCAACAACAACTCGACCAGATGGGCGCGCAGGCGTTCGCCGAAGCCAAGGCCAAGGAACAGCTGGACACCGATCCCAAGCGCAACGCCTACGTGCGCTGCGTGGTCAACGCGCTGGTCGCGCAATTGCCCGACCAATGGCGCGGCACCGGCTGGGAAACCGCGCTGTTCAACGACAAGGAACCCAACGCCTTCGCCCTGCCCGGCGGCAAGGTCGGGGTCAACAGCGGCATCTTCAGCGTGGCCAAGAACCAGGACCAGCTGGCCGCCGTGCTCGGTCACGAGATCGGTCACGTCATCTCGCGTCATCACGAAGAACGCATCACCCGCCAGCTCGGCGCGCAGGCTGGCCTGAGCGTGATCGGCGCGCTGGCCGGCGCCCGCTATGGCCAGGGCGCGGCCGATACCGTCGGCCAGGTCGGCGGCATGACCGCGCAGACGCTGTTCCTGCTGCCCGGCTCGCGCCAGCAGGAAGCCGAAGCCGACGTCGTCGGCCAGCGCCTGATGGCGCAGGCCGGATTCGACCCGGCGCAGGCGGTGGATCTGTGGAAGAACATGATGGCCGCCGGCGGCGATCGTCCGCCGCAATGGCTCTCCACCCACCCCGATCCCAGTGCCCGCATTGGCGAGCTGCAGCGTGATGTCGCTGCGCTGGAACCGGTGTATGCGCAGGCGCGCAGCGCCGGCAGGACGCCCAAGTGCGGCTGAGCCTGGCGTCGTCCCTGCGCCGGCCGCCGGCACTGTCACAGAAAACGCATCCAAAAACGTTTTCACGGCGTACAGGTTTCTGATAGGTTTGCTGGCTCGGCCGAGGAATGGCCGCTCCGTCTTCCGTGCCGCTCCGGGCGGTATCCACCGAGGTGACCCATGAAATTCCGCATTCGCAAGCAAGCGTTGTTGTCCCTGGTGATCGCCGCCGCCCTCGGTGGCGCGGTGGTGACCGATGCCGCTGCGCAGAGCGATCGCACCGACCACCGTTCCTCGCGCAATGCCAAGAGCGAGAAGGCGGCGGTGTTGTTCCCCAATGCCGAGCGCAAGGAGCCCAACGGCAAGCCGTCGTCCAAGCTCGGCAGCAAGCTGCAGAAGCTGATCGATACCTACAACAAGGGCGAGGACTACGCGTCGGTGCGCAGCCAGGCCGATGAGATCCTGGGCAACAGCGGCGCCAACGAGTACGACAAGTCGGTCGCCGCGCAGCTGGCCGCGCAGGCCGCCTACAACCTCGACGACAGCAAGGCCGCGCAGGCGTACCTGAAGCAGGCGATCCAGTTCAACGGCCTGGACAACAACGGCCACTACCAGTCGATGCTGATGCTGGCGCAGCTGCAGCTGCAGGACGACCAGACCGCCGAAGGCCTGGCCACGCTGGACAAGTTCCTCGCCGAAACCAAGTCGACCCGCCCGGAAGACCTGATCCTCAAGGGCCAGGCCCTGTACCAGGCGCAGCGCTACCAGGAAGCGATCCCGGCGCTGAAGCAGGCCATCGCCGCGTCGCCGGAACCGAAGGACAGCTGGAACCAGCTGCTGATGGCGTCCTACGCCGAGGCCGGCCAGACCGGCGAGGCGGTCAAGGCCGCCGAGGCGCTGGCGGCCAAGTCGCCCAACGACAAGAAGGCCCAGCTCAACCTGGCCAGCATGTACATGCAGGCCGACCAGATGGACAAGGCCGCAGCGGTGATGGACAAGCTGCGTACCTCCGGTCAGCTGACCGACGAGAAGGAGTACAAGCAGCTGTACTCGATCTACGCCAACACCGACGGCCATGAGAAGGACGTCATTGCGGTCATCAACGAAGGCATGCAGAAGGGCATTCTGAAGCCGGACTACCAGACCTACCTGGCGCTGGCGCAGTCGTACTACTACACCGACCAGCTGCCGCAGGCGATCGAGAACTGGCAGAAGGCCGCGCCGCTGTCCAAGGACGGCGAAACCTACCTCAACCTGGCCAAGGTGCTGCATTCGGAAGGCCGCGTGGCCGAGGCCAAGCAGGCGGCGCAGCAGGCGCTGGCCAAGGGCGTCAAAAAGCCGGAAGACGCCAAGAAGATCATCAACCTGAAGTAGCACGCAAAAAAAGCCCCCGATTACCAGTGCTGAAAGTAGTGCAGGTAACAGGGATTGGTATAAGCTTGGAGGTTCCTGCGGTGTCATCGCCGCGTGAACTTGGGTCCCGCTCCACCGCGGGATCCGCCCCCCTTTAATCGAGTCATTGGCGCATGACGGAACAACTGGTCATCCATCGGCATTACGACAAAGATGACGCCTCCGGCCTCAGCTGGCCGCGCATCATCGGTATTGCCTTCGTAATCGCGCTGCACCTTGCAGCGCTGATGTTGCTGCTGATTCCGGCCGTTGCGCCCAAGGCGGTGGCGGAGAAGGAACGCAACATCATGGTCACCCTGGTGGACGCACCGCCGCCGCCGCCCCCGCCGCCGCCGCCGCCGCCGAAGCCGCCGGAAACTCCGCCGCCGCCGGTGAAGAACCTGGCGCCGCCGAAGCCGACCCCGCTGCCGCCGCCGCCGGAAGCCCCGGTGATCGACGTGCCGACGCCGCGCGACACGGACATCGCCACGCCGCCGTCGCCGCCCGCGCCGCCGGCCGCACCCTCCGACATCAGCGCTAGCGTCGATATCTCGTCGAAGAACATGAACCCGCCGAAGTACCCGCCGGCTGCATTCCGGTCGGGCGCACAGGGCGAGGTGATCCTGATCATCGACGTCGACGCCAGTGGTAACGTCACGAACGTTGCCGTCGAGAAATCCAGCCGCAACCGCGACCTGGACCGCGCCGCCATGGAAGCAGCGCGCAAGTGGCGGTTCAATGCCGCTGTCGTCAATGGACAGAAGACCGCCGGCCGCGTCCGCGTCCCGGTCAACTTCGCGCTGAACTGATACAAAGGTTGCGCGGACCGGCGCACCGCCGGTCCGCAAGCCCTGTCTACTCTTTGCACCACCCTCATCACCACCACACACAACAAAGGTAAGCGTCATGCTGCAGGAAATTTTCATCGCCGCTGCTGCGGGGGGCAACAACGCATCGAACGCCCTGTCGCAGATGGGCTTCGAGCACCTGATCACCGAAATGACCTCCAAGCCGGGTGACTTCGCCGTCTCCTGGGTGGTGCTCATCACCCTGATCATCATGTCCGCCTCGTCCTGGTACTGGACGATCATCAACATCTTCCGCGCCACCCGTCTGAAGAGCCAGGCCGACCGCGTCACCAGCCTGTTCTGGGACACCCCGAACGCCCAGGACGCCATCCGTGCGATGGAAGAGCAGCCGGCCTCCGAGCCGTTCTCGAAGATCGCCCTGGACGCTGCGCAGGCCGCCGCGCACCACCAGCGCGCCGAAGCCGGCACCGGCACCGGCCTGGGCGAGACCCTGAGCCGTTCGGAGTTCGTCGACCGCGCCCTGCGTCAGGCCGTGACCCGCGAAAGCACCAAGCTGCAGTCGGGCATGACCCTGCTGGCGACCGTCGGTGCGACCGCGCCGTTCGTCGGTCTGCTGGGTACCGTGTGGGGCATCTACGGCGCGCTGATCAAGATCGGTGCCACCGGTTCGGCCTCGATCGACGCCGTCGCCGGCCCGGTCGGTGAAGCGCTGATCATGACCGCGATCGGTCTGTTCGTCGCGATCCCGGCCGTGTTCGCCTTCAACTTCTTCAGCAAGGTCAACAGCTCGGTGATCGCCAAGTTCGACACCTTCGCTCACGACCTGCACGACTTCTTCGCCACCGGTTCGCGCGTTCGCTGATCCCGGCTAAGTCGTCCACGCAACGTTAACGGAGCCCGTTATGGCTTTCAGTAGTGGTAACAGCGGCGGCCCCATGGCCGACATCAACGTCACGCCCCTTGTGGACGTGATGCTGGTGCTGCTGATCATCTTCATCATCACGGCACCGCTGATGTCCCACAAGGTCAAGGTGGAGCTGCCCCAAGCCAACTTGAAGCAGGATCCGGACAAGGACGACAAGCGTTCGAATCCGATCACCCTGGCGGTCAAGGAGGATGGGTCGCTGTACTGGAACGATGAGCCGATCTCCAAGGAAGCCCTGGAGTCGCGCTTCTCGACCGCTGCACAGCAGACCCCGCAGCCGCCGCTCAACCTGCGTGGCGACCGCACCACCAAGATGCGCACGATCAACGAGATCACCAAGATCGCGCAGAGTCAGGGCATGCTGGACGTCGGCTTCGTTGCGACCAAAGAGAAGGGGAACTGAGCCATGGCGTTCAGCTCAGGAGGCGGCCGTGGTCCCATGGCCGACATCAACGTCACGCCGCTGGTCGACGTGATGCTGGTGCTGTTGATCATCTTCATCGTCACCGCGCCGATCATGACGTACCCGATCGACGTGGATCTGCCGCAGCGGGTCATCAACCCGCCGCCGCAGTTGCGCGATCCGCCGCCGCCGATCGATCTGCGGATCGATGCGTCGAACCAGGTGTTCTGGAACAACAGCCCGGTGGCGGTGACTGCGCTCCCGCAGATGATGGAAAACGAAGTCCAGCGCGATCCGACCAACCAGCCGGAACTGCGCATCGATGCCAATCCGGATTCCGAGTACGAAGTGATGGCCAAGGTGCTGGCCGCCGCCAAGAACTCGGACATGAAGAAGATCGGCTTCGTGCAGCAATAAGCTTCACCGCAATCCGTTTCACCGCAACACCTCAGTCATGACGCGACTGCAAACGCCACCGGAAACGGTGGCGTTTTTTTTGCGTGCACGGTGGGCTGCCCTGCCCGTTGCGACGATGCCGGCCTGCGGTCCGGCATGTAGCGCGGTATGTCGTCCCGAGTGTGGACGTGCCTCCCTGCTCGACGGCCACCCGGCCTGGGCCGTTGAGGAGCTTCGCCGCCGGACCAAGCCGAATCCGCCCTGCGCCTTGTCTCCGCCTCTCGCACACCGCCGCGCCGCGGGTGTAGGCTGGTGGCGCGACACCACACCCACAGGAGGCTGGCCATGGCGTTCAGTGCTGCAGGGAATCGGGGACCGCTGGCGGAGATCAATGTCACTCCGCTGGTCGATGTGATGCTGGTGCTGTTGATCATTTTCATCGTCACCGCGCCGATGCTGGCGCGACCGATCACCATGGACTTGCCGCAACGCAATTCGACGCCGACGCGACCGCTGCCACCACCGGAGCCTATCGAGTTACGCCTGGACGCTGGCGGGCAACTCTTCTGGAATGCCATGCCCCTGCCCTTGCGCGAACTGCAGCCGCGGTTGCAGGAAGCGATGGCACAGGCCGGCAACAACCCACCGGATGTGCGCATCGATGCCAGCCCGGACGCCGACTACGAGGCCATGGCCAAGGTGCTGGCGGCGGCCAAGAACGCCGACGTGCAGCGCATCGGTTTCGTGCAGTAACAGGCAGCCGGTGATGCGACGCCACCGTTGTCGGTGGCGTCGCCCACTCGGGCACCGCACGGCGCGCCGCCTGGGGGAGACAGCCAAAAACCCACGATGACTGGATTGCGCCGAGCGCGACAGCCCTGCGGGACGGGATGGCCGCGCCCGCCAAGCGGCCAGTCTGTCAAGGAAACGCCCTGCCTCGCGTTGCCGGCGTCGCTCAGCGTGCGCCGGCCAGCACCGCCAGATAGGCCTTCACCGTGGCGTGGAGGCCGGCGTAGAGCGCCTCGCCGATCAGCGCGTGGCCGATCGACACTTCCAGCACGTCCGGGACCGTCGCCAGGAACGCGCCGAGATTGGCCTGGGCCAGATCGTGGCCGGCGTTGACGCCCAGCCCGGCGGCCTGCGCGCGGCGTGCGGCGGCGGCGAACGCCGCAGCCGCGGCGCTGTCGCCCTGCTCCCACGCGGCGGCATAGGGACCGGTGTACAACTCGATGCGGTCGGCGCCCAGTTCGGCCGCCACCGCCAGGTCGGGGTTGTCGGCATCGACGAACAGGCTGACCCGGCAGCCCACGGCCTTCAGTTCCGCGATCAGCGGGCGCAGGCGGTCGCTGTCGCGGCCGAAGTCGAAGCCGTGGTCGGAGGTGAGTTGGCCGTCGCCGTCGGGCACCAGGGTGGCTTGCGCCGGGCGCGTCTGCGCGCACAGCGCGATCAGCCCGGGATAGCCGGGCCGCGGTGGCGCGAACGGGTTGCCCTCGATGTTGAATTCGACGTCGCGCTCGCGGGTCAGCTCGGCCAGCGCCAGCACGTCCTCGGCATGGATGTGGCGCCGGTCCGGGCGCGGGTGCACGGTGATGCCGTGCGCGCCGGCATCCAGACAGGCGCGCGCGGCGTCGAGCACGCTGGGCAGGTCACCGCCGCGCGAATTGCGCAGCACCGCGATCTTGTTGACGTTGACGCTGAGCTTGGTCATCGCCGACGAACCGCTTACGGCGCCGCGGCGTCGTCGCTGGCGGCGGCCGCGGCGCGGCGCGCCTCGGCCTGCTCGCGCAGCCGGCGCAGTTCGGCCGGGTCGATCATCGGCATCGCATCGCGCTGGCTGGCGTCGCCGATCTTGGCCACGTACCAGCCGCGTGCCCAGGCCAGCAGAAAGGCCAGCGCGGCCAGCAGGCTCACCACCAGCAACCACATGTGCGGCGTCGTGAACGCCAGAACGAAAGCACCCAGCGCGAGCGGCAGAAAGAGCCAGTACATGACGATCTCCCCAAGGATGGCGCAGTGTAGCGCCGCCGGGCGTGCCGGTTCCACGTGGTGCGGCGGTCGGCGCGCGCCGGCCCCGGCGCCGGGGCGCCGCGCTTACAGCAGCGGCGAGGTCAGCCGCGCCACCGCCTCCGGCAGCCGGTAGCGCCACAGCGAGCGCTTGCGGTCGTCGCGCACGCGCACCGCATCGGCCATCTCCCCTTCCAGCAGCTCGGCCAGTTGCCTGGTCAGCCCGCGGTCGCGGAACAGCGTGGCGACCTCGAAATTGAGTCGGAAACTGCGGTTGTCGAAGTTGGCGCTGCCGACCAGGCACAGGTCCTCGTCGGTGATCAGCGCCTTGGTGTGCAGCATGCGCGGGCCGTACTCGTAGATCCGCACGCCGGCCTGCAGCAGTTCGTCGAAGTACGAGCGCGCGGCCAGCGTCACCAGCCGCGAGTCGCTGCGCTTGGGCACCAGCAGGCGCACGTCCAGCCCGCCCAGGGCCGCCGAGGTCAGCGCCATGCGCGCGGCCTCGCCCGGCACGAAATACGGCGTGACCAGCCACACCCGCCGCTGCGCCTCGTAGATCGAGGCGACCTGCAGGCGGTGGATGCTCTCCCAGGACGAATCCGGCCCCGACACCAGCACCTGCGCGTGGATGCTGCCGGCATCGCGGCTGGGCATGTCGCTGGGCCAGATCCGCGCCATGTCGAAGGCGTCGCGGCCCTGCCGGGTGGCGTACAGCCAGTCCTCCACGAACACCAGCTGCAGGCTGCGCACCACGTGGCCTTCGCAGCGCAGGTGCAGATCGCGGTAGGCATCGGCGCGCAGCGCTTCGTTCTCCTCGTCGGTGACGTTGATGCCGCCGGTGAAGGCGATGCGGCCATCGATCACCACGATCTTGCGGTGGGTGCGCAGGTTGACCCAGGGCCGCTTGAACTTGAACGGTCGCAGCAACTGGGTGGGATGGAACCAGGCGACCTCGGCGCCAGCCTCCAGCAGCGGCCGCAGGAAGCGCTTGCGCACCTGCGAGGAGCCGACCGCATCCAGCAGCAGGCGCACGCGCACGCCAGCGCGGGCGCGCTCGACCAGCGCGTCGCGGATGCGCGTGCCGGTGCGGTCGGGATTGAAGATGTAGTACTCCAGGTGCACGTGATGCTGTGCGGCGCCGATGTCGCGCACGATCGCGTCGTAGGTGGCGGCGCCGTCGACCAGCCACTGCACCGCAGTGGCCGAACTCGGCGCCAGGCCGGTGGTGGCCTGGGCGATCTTGGCCAGCTCGGTGCAGTCGGCATCCGGCGGACACACGCTGCTGTAGTGCTCCATGCCCGAGCGCGAGCGGCCGCGGCGCAGGCGCTGCCGCTTCACCTTCTGCGGGCCCAGCAGGTAATAGATGACGAAGCCCAGGTAGGGCAAGGCGGCCAGCGACAGCACCCAGCTCAGCGTCGCCGCCGGCTCGCGCTTCTGCAGCACGATCCAGCCGCTCAGCCACAGGATGTACAGCAGGTAGGCGGCGGTGAGGTAGGCGCCGATGTGGGGGATGCCGGTCAGCCGGTCCCAGGTGTTCTGCAGAGTCGCGATCACGAGCATCGGCGGATTCTAGAGGGTGGCGCGGAGGTTGCGGCGAAGGCGATGCCGGCCCGGCACCTTGGCGACGGGCCGGATCGCGCGGGTTTGCTGTCTGGCGTGCTGGTAGCCATCGGCTCTGCGACCCTGCGCTGCGCTGCGGGTGTATGACAGCAGGCGTTCGCGGCAACCGGGTGACACCAAGGCGTCGGCGTTCGCGTGCGCCCGCGACAAGGCCCCGGTTCGGCGAATGGCAGCGTCATCGCCGAAGAGCGACATGCCACCGGCCCGCCGTGGAACGTCGATCTGCTGCGCCGCCGTGCGCAACGGACGGAGGTGCGCCACACTGATTGCGTCGCCTGAAAGATTCAGCGCCGCCGTCGGTGCCGTCGCATCCGCCGAGACGGTCGGCGCGTAGCCTATGCCGATGAGCACCGCCATCAAGGGCCGCGGCGCCGGCAGCCACCTGCCGGGCCGCTTCGAACGGACCGTCAGCCAGGCCGAGGACGACGGCTGGCATCCCGACGACAGCGAGGAATTCGCCGCTCCGCGCCTGCGCACGCAGGTGAGCGAGGAGACCGCGCGCAGCATCATCAGCCGTAATCAGTCGCCGGACGTGGGCTTCGCGCAGTCGGTGAATCCTTACCGCGGCTGCGAGCACGGCTGCAGCTACTGCTTCGCCCGTCCTAGCCACGCCTATCTGAACCTGTCGCCGGGGCTGGACTTCGAGACACGGCTGTTCGCCAAGACCAATGCCCCGGAACTGCTGCGCCGCGAGCTGGCCAAGCCCGGCTATGTGCCCAGCCCGATCGCGCTGGGCATCAACACCGACGCCTACCAGCCGATCGAGCGCAAGCTGCAGCTGACCCGGCGCCTGATCGAGGTCTTCGCCGAAACCCGCCACCCGTTCTCGCTGATCACCAAGAACGCGCTGGTCGAGCGCGACCTGGACCTGCTGGCGCCACTGGCCCGCGACAACCTGGTCAGCGTGCACTTCTCGGTGACCTCGCTGGATCCGCGGCTGTCGGCCAGGCTGGAGCCGCGCGCCTCGGCGCCGCACGCGCGGCTGCGCGCGATGCGCACCCTGCATGAGGCCGGGGTGCCGGTCGGAGTGATGGTGGCGCCGGTGATCCCGTGGATCAACGACCATGCGCTGGAAGCGGTGCTGGAGGCGACCCGCGCCGCCGGCGCCGAGTCCGCCGGCTACGTGCTGCTGCGCCTGCCGCACGAAGTGGCGCCGCTGTTCCGCGATTGGCTGCAGGCGCACCATCCCGACCGCGCCGCGCACGTGATGAGCACGGTGCAGCAACTGCGTGGCGGCAAGGACTACGACAGCACCTTCGGCAAGCGCATGCGCGGCGAAGGCGTCTACGCCGACCTGCTGGCGCGGCGCTTCGCCCTGGCGCACAAGCGGCTGGGCTACGCCGAATCCCCGCGCCGCCGTCTGGACTGCAGCCACTTCGTCAAACCGCTACCGCCGCGCCCGTCGTCGCCGCAGGGTGTGTTGTTTTGAGCGGGGATTGGGGATTGGGGATTGGGGATTCGTAAAAGCTGCTTTCTTGGCGTGAATTGCAATGGCGGTGGGCCGCGGCATCGCGCCGCTTTTGCGAATCCCGAATCCCGAATCCCGAATCCCTGCTTTCAACGAATCCCCATTCCCCATTCCCTATTCCCTGCCGTAAAGCGCCTGGGCCGACTGGAACAGGATCCAGCTCGTGGCGATGAACTTGTCGCCGCGCTGCGGGCGGTTGCCGCGGTGGGTGTGGGTGAAGGCGGTCGGGGCGATCAGCAGGCTGCCGGCGCGCGGGGCGATCTTGCGGCGCTGGAACAGGAATTCGGTCTCGCCCTCGTCGAAATCGTCGTTGAGGTACAGGGTCCACAACAGGTGCCGGTGCAGGGTCTCGGCGCCGGGATCGCGCGGGTACAGTTCGCAGTGCCAGTACGGATAGCCGCCCTCGCCCGCCTCGTACCACTGCAGGTTGATCGCGCCCGGGCGCAGGCAGGTGCGCGCCAGGTTGGACAGCGCCGCGTCGTCGAGCAGGGCGAAGTCCTCGGCGCCGAGCCGGTGCGGCTGGCCGTCCGCGCCTGGCACCTGCAGCATCAGCGGCGAGATCAGGGTCTGCGGATACTTGCGCAGATAGCCGAGCAATCCGCCGAACACCGCCTGCTGCAGCCGTTGTTCCACATCGCGCCACGGCTCCAGGCCGCTGATGCGCAGGTCGCGGCTGCGCTTGAGCTCGGGAAACACGCCGCTGCCGACCTCGCCGGGCCGCAGTTGGGTGCTGCCGCGCAGGCGCCGCAGGATGGCGGCGCAGTCCTCGCGGGACATGGCGCCCTCGAACACTTCGATGAAATCGGGATGCGTGTCGGACATCGCGCGACCTTACCAGCGATTTCGCGGGGTTGCAGCCGCAGCGAAGCGGCCGCGAGCTGCGGACGGCGCCGGCCGGTGGACCGCATCACCGCAGCGCACGTGCGGATTGGGCTTGCGCGTGCGGCGAAAGCGGCGAGGACGGCGTCCATGCCACCTCCAGCCGCGCGGCCATGCGTCAGCGGAACACGCGCTGCCGTGGCTGATGCCTAGCGCGTGTCGCCCGGCGCTGGATTGCCGCGGATCGCGATGCCAAGCAGGGCCAGCCACACTGCCAGCGCCAGCAGGGTGGGCAGTTC
This sequence comes from Xanthomonas sp. NCPPB 3174, assembly GCF_056725205.1. NCBI lineage: Bacteria > Pseudomonadati > Pseudomonadota > Gammaproteobacteria > Lysobacterales > Lysobacteraceae > Xanthomonas > Xanthomonas sp. NCPPB 3174. The sequence continues at coordinate 18,807 of NZ_CM161517.1, forward strand.
GAAGCGACTGGAGTTGTACAGGGTGAAACTCCGGGCGGCGAAGAACAACAGCGTCCACAACGCCAGGTTGATCAGCACGATCCGCTTTCGCCAGCGATGGCGGGTGAACAGCGCGATGACGGTGGGCATCAGCGCGACCGGTGCGGTGGCGAAGAAGAACAGCACGACGAGGGTCTGGTTCATGGGTTTCCTCCTGCCCGGTACGGCAAGGTGCACGCGATGAACAGCCAACGGTTCTCGCGCTGCGCGTGCCGCTGGGCGCAGCCTACCTCAGCAAGGCAAGCGCGCCGCCGCCACCATGCCGGCCCCAGGCTCGGCAGTGGACGGCCCAGTGGTACCACGACAAGCATCCTTTGCCAAAGCGCGACAGGCGTCCATGCCAACCCTGGTGTGGACCCAGTCAGTACGAAAGATCGATGTACTGAACCCTTTTCGCGCCGAATGCACTGCATCCTTCGCTGGTCGCATAGTGCAGGACGACCGGAGTCCTGGTACTCGCCGCAGTGAGAATGGCGGAATATTTTTCTTTCGCGATCGAATCTGCCGAAAAATCGATCACCCATCTGCCATCGGCCGGGCACTCGTTATTCGTCGGTTGATTCTCCAGCCAGATGGATGCGTAATTGCCTTCGACCACGAACCGGACGATTTTTCCCTGTTGCGCGGTGTCGGCCAACGCACTACCGCAGACCAGCAACAATGCTGCTCCCAGCATGATTTTCATTGCATTCCCCCTGGATTAATCGAGTTTCTTCGGATATCAACACCGCGACACCCATGTCGGCGAAGTCCTGCACGTGACAGGCCGTCATCGGTACGCCGCGTCGAACCACGTCAGTGCGAACGTCGCGCAACATCCCCGTTTCTGTTCCAGCGCCCGCAAGACACCCCTGACAGGCAACTGGACGCATGTGTTCGTGCGCGACCCCGCCGACTATACGCCATCGTCAGCGGCAGCCGCTATCGGCGGACCGCCGATAAAACGGCTTGCCCGACTGCAAACTTCTCAAGGACGCTGCGCGTCGTGTTCCACGTGATACCGCACCGCCTCGGCCACCTCGTTCCTGGAGCCCAGGAATACCGGCACGCGCTGGTGCAGCTGTTCCGGCTGCAGGCCGAGGATGCGGGCGCGGCCGGTGCTGGCGGCGCCGCCGGCCTGCTCCACCAGCATGCCCATCGGGTTGGCTTCGTACATCAGCCGCAGCTTGCCGGCCTTGCCCGGGTCCTTCTTGTCCCAGGGATAGATGAAGATGCCGCCGCGGGTGAGGATGCGGTGCACGTCGGCGACCATGCTGGCGATCCAGCGCATGTTGAAGTTCTTGCCGCGCACGCCTTCGCTGCCGGCCAGCAGGTCGGCCACGTACTGCTGCATCGGCGCTTCCCAATGGCGCTGGTTGGACATGTTGATCGCGAATTCGGCAGTGTCCTCGGGGATGCGCATGTCGGCCTGGGTCAGCAGGAAGCTGCCCTCCTCGCGTTCCAGGGTGAAGGCGTGGGTGCCGTGGCCCAGGGTCAGCACCAGCATCGTGCTGGGGCCATAGATGCAGTAGCCGGCGGCGACCTGCGCGGTGCCCGGCTGCAGGAAGTGCTCGTCGCCGGGGGTGTCGGTGCCTGGGGGCGCGCGCAGCACCGAGAAGATGGTGCCGACCGAGACATTGACGTCGATGTTGGAGCTGCCGTCCAGCGGATCGAACAGCAGCAGGAAATCGCCGCTGGGGTACTTGTCGGGCACCGGCTGGCAGTGGTCCATCTCTTCCGAAGCGCAGGCGGCGAGGTGCCCGCCCCAGGCGTTGGCTTCGAGCAGGATGTCGTTGCTGAGCACGTCCAGCTTCTTCTGCGCCTCGCCCTGCACGTTGCCGGTGCCGGCATCGCCGAGCACGCCGCCCAGGGCGCCCTTGCTGACCGCGATGGAGATGCGCTTGCAGGCGCGGGACACGATCGTGATGAGCTGGCGCAGTTCCGGGCCGATACGCCCGGCATGCTGTTCTTCGATCAGGAAGCGGGTCAGCGACGTTCGCGACATGGGCAGGACGGCCTTGGGTGAGAAAGGGGATCGCCATTGTCGCGGGTTGCGCCGTAGATTTCGATCAACGGCGTTCTGCGAGCCTGCCTGCGCTACCGACGTGGCCACCCCGCAGGCACAAAAAAGCCGGAAGCGCAGGCGCTTCCGGCTCGGTGCGGGACCGCGGGACTCAGCCCTTGTGCACGGTCGCCACGGCCTGGGTCACGTAGTCCAGGTTCTTCTGGCTCAGCGCGGCCACGCAGATGCGGCCGGTGCCGACGGCGTAGATGCCGAACTCCTCGCGCAGCCGGTCCACCTGCGCCTTGCTCAGGCCGGAGTAGGAGAACATGCCGGCCTGCTGCTGGATGAAGCCGAACTCCGGCGCGCCGAGGGCGGCCAGCTTCTGCACCATGCCGGCGCGCAGGGCGTGGATGCGCTCGCGCATCTCGGTCAGCTCCTGCTCCCACATCGCGCGCAGTTCCGGGCTGTTGAGCACCCCGGCGACCAGTGCGGCGCCGTGCGTGGACGGGCTGGAGTAGATGGTGCGGATGATGCGCTTGACCTGCGACTGCACCGCCTTGCTCTCGGCGGCGTTGGCCGAGACCACCGACAGCGCGCCGACGCGCTCGCCGTACAGCGAGAACGACTTGGAGTACGAACTGGCGACCACGTAGTTGTCGATGCCGACCTCGGCCAGCAGGCGCACCGCGTAGGCGTCGGCGTCGATGCCCTTGTCGAAGCCCTGGTAGGCGATGTCCACGAACGGGAACAGGTTGCGTTCCTTCAGCAGCTCGGCCACGGTGCGCCACTGCGCCTGGCTCAGGTCGGCGCCGGTCGGGTTGTGGCAGCAGGCGTGCAGCAGCACCACGCTGCCGGGGGCGAGCGCGCGCAGGTCGGCGAGCATGCCGTCGAAGTTCAGGCCGTGGCTGGCCGGATCGAAATAGGTGTAGTCGACCACGTCGAAGCCGGCGGCGGTGAACACCGCGCGGTGGTTCTCCCAGCTCGGGTTGCTGATGGCGATGGTCGAGGTGGACAGCAGCTTCTTCAGCAGGTCCGCACCCACGCGCAGCGCACCGCTGCCGCCCACGGTCTGCGAGGTGGCGACGCGGCCGGCCGCCAGCAGCGGCGACTCGGCGCCGAACAGCAGTTTCTGCGTGGCCAGGTCGTAGGCGGGCAGGCCGTCGATCGGCAGGTAGCCGCGCGGCTTGGCTTCCTGCGCCAGCTGCTGCTCGATCTGCTGCACGGCGCGCAGCAGCGGGATGCGGCCGTTTTCGTCGTAGTAGATGCCCACGCCCAGGTTGACCTTGGTCGGGCGGGAGTCGGCGTTGTAGGCCTCGGTCAGGCCCAGGATCGGGTCGCCTGGGACCTGTTCCACGTTTGCAAAGAAGGACACGGCGGTACTCGTTCGGTGGCGGAGGTGGGGGCCGGAAGGACCGGAGCCGGCACGGTCAAACACCTCATCCTAACAAACGCTGCCGCGCTTGGCCGGTGCGGCCGGGCGGCAGTTGGGCGATGATGGGCCATGTCTTCTTCCCTGCCCTCTGCCCTGCTCTGCGGGGCCTGTGCCTTGGCGCTGTCGTCCCTGGTCCACGCCGCTCCCGGCGAGGAGCCGGCCACCACCCTGCCCGCCTTGCAGGTCCAGGCCGCCCGCGTCGGCGGCGTGGCCGATTTCGACCTGCCGGCGTCGCTGACCACCACCGGTCTGGGCGACAGCGACCGCCTCGGCATACTGGCGTCCGAGGCGCTGGTCGGGGTGCCCGGCCTGCTCGCGCGCGATCGCCAGAACTATGCGCAGGACACCCAGCTGTCGATCCGCGGCTTCGGCGCGCGCTCGGCGTTCGGCGTGCGCGGCGTGCGCCTGCTGCTGGACGGCATCCCGGCGACGATGCCGGACGGCCAGGGCCAGTTGTCCAACTTCAACCTGTTCGGCAGCGAGCGGGTCGAGGTGCTGCGCGGGCCGTTCTCGGCGCTGTACGGCAATTCCTCCGGCGGCGTGGTGCAGCTGTGGAGCGCCGACGGCCAGCCGGACGATCCGTGGCGGTTGCGCAGCGCGCTCGGCAGCCACGGTACCGCCGCGCTCAGCGCGCAGGCGCTGGGCCAGCAGGGCGAGGTCCACTACAACCTGGCCGCCACCCATTTCAGCACCGACGGCTACCGCGACCACAGCCACGCCCAGCGCACCACCTTCAACGCCAAGCTCGGCATCGACCTGGCGCCGGGGCGGCGCCTGGACCTGCTGCTCAACGCGCTGGAGGCGCCCGATGCGCAGGATCCGCTGGGCCTGAGCCGCGCCCAGGCCGCCGCCGACCCGCGCCAGGCCACCGCCGCGGCCGACCAATTCGACACCCGCAAGTCCACCCGCCAGCTGCAGGCCGGCGCCATCTTCACCCAGCAGGTGGACCAGCAGATCTGGCGCCTGATGGGCTACGCCGGGCGCCGCGACGTCACCCAATACCTCTCGGTCCCGGTGAGCGCGCAGAGCAACCCGCTCAACGCCGGCGGGGTGATCGACCTGGACGGCGACTACGGCGGCCTCGATGCGCGCTGGGCCTGGCAGGGCCAACTGGCCGGACGCCCGTTCCAGTTCACCGTCGGCGCCAATGCCGACCGCCAGCAACAGCACCGCACCGGCTACGAGAACTTCGTCGGCAGCACGCTCGGGGTGAAGGGCCGGCTGCGCCGCGACCAGCAGGACCGGGTGGAGAACGTGGACCAGTTCGCCCAGGCCTGGTGGCAGTTCGCCGAGCGCTGGTCGCTGCTGGCCGGCCTGCGCCACAGCCAGGTACGGTTCCGCTCGGACGACGCCTACATCGTCGGCCGCAACCCCGACGACAGCGGCCGCACCGACTATGCCGCGACCACGCCGGTGGCCGGACTGGTGTTCCGCGTCACCGACGACCTGCGGCTCTACGCCTCGGCCGGGCGCGGCTTCGAGACCCCGACCTTCAACGAGTTGGGCTACCGCCGCGACGGTGGCGCCGGCCTGGCCCTGGACCTGGCCGCGGCGCGCAGCCAGAACCTGGAACTGGGCGCGAAGTGGCGCAACGCCGCCGGCGCCAGCTGGGACGCGGCGCTGTTCCGCGCCAGCACCGACGACGAACTGGCGGTGGCCAGCAACACCAACGGCCGCAGCACCTACCGCAACATCGGCCGTACCCGCCGCCAGGGCGCCGAGACCAGCCTGACCCTGCCGCTGGGCGACAGCGCACAACTGCAGCTGGCCTACACCTGGCTGCAGGCGACGGTGCGCCAGGCCTACCTGACCTGCGCCAGCAGCGGCTGCGCGACCCCCACCGCGGTGGTGGCCGCCGGCACCCGCCTGCCCGGCGTGCCGCAGCAGCAACTGTTCGCGCGCTGGCAGTGGCAGCCGCGCGCCTGGCAGTTCGCGGTCGAGGGCGTGGCCGCCGGCGACACCGTGGTCAACGACCTGGCCAGCGAGGCCGCGCCCGGCTACGCCCTGCTCAACCTGGAGGCGGCGCGGCGCTGGACCACCGCGCACGGCACCCTGCGCACCTTCGCGCGCATCGACAACGCGTTCGATCGCCGCTACATCGGCTCGGTCATCGTCAACGACGGCAATGGCCGTTACTACGAGCCGGGGCCGGATCGCAGCTATACCGTCGGGTTGCAGTGGGACTTGCCGCACTGAGTTGGTCTTAGGCGGGGAGCATCTCGCAGCGCCATCCGAGCGTGGCGTTTTTCGGTAGTTCGCTGATCGCCGCTAGCGATGGGCGGCACCATGGGACGCGGGATTCCTGTTCGGCGGCGGCACAGGACTGCTTCGTCGAGCAGCGCCGGGGCCCCTGCCCTGACCTGTCCGCAGGTCCTGCGGCACACCGTGGCATGCGCGCTTCACAAACCGCCGCCGGCGACGCTTAGACGCAGTGACGGCAGCGCCGCATGGATGGCCCATGCAGGCGTCGATGTCGCGGAGGGATTGCCGTGGAAGACAAGCTCGACCGGTTGCTGAGCGACGTCGCCCGGCTCAAGCAGGCGCTGCAGACGCGGAAGACCCCGGCCGAGCGCGCGTTCCGACTCCTGGAGAAGATGCTGGCGCCGTTGGCGATGGCGGTGTTGGCGTTCTACGGCAATGCCGCCGCGGACAAGATTTCCGCAGGCCAGTTGGCGCTGGCAAAGCTCAGCGTGGAAGACAAGAACAGGGAATTTGCGCGCTCGTTGCAGAGCAAGTACGTGGAACTCTTCTACGCCGACATCACCTCGGGCGATCCGGTGCGGCAAGGCCACGCGCTGGGCCTGCTGCGCCTGATGGATCCACCGCTGGCGCTGCAACTGGCGGCGTTCGTCGCGTCCAGCCCCGCGGCGCCGCCGGCGCTCAAGGAGCAGGCCGAAACCACCGGCCGGCAGATCCGGCGCGAACCCCGCGCGCCGTCGGCACCTGCACGGCCGCGATGAGCCAGGCCGACGGCAGATGCGCGCCGCTCAACTGCGGTTGATCGACACCCCGCCGTCGACCAGCATCGCGCTGCCGGTCATGAACGCAGCCTCGTCCGAGGCCAGGAACAGGGCGGCCCGCGCCAGTTCGTCAGGCTGCGCCAGGCGCTTGAGCGCATGCAGCTGCGCGACCTGCGCCAGCGCCTCTGGCGTGCCATTCATCGCCTCCGCCATCGGCGTCTGCGTGCCACCCGGCAGCAAGGCGTTTACCCGGATCGCCTGCGGTCCGAACTCCGCCGCCAGCGCCTGGGTCAGGCCGATCAGGCCGGCCTTGCTGGCGGCATAGGCGGCGGTGCATGGAAAGCCGACGGTGTGGCCGACGAAGGTCGAAGTGAAGATCAGCGATCCGCCACCGCGCGCCAGCATCGCCGGAATCTGATGCTTGGCGCCGAAGAATGCGCCGCTGAGATTGACGTCGAGCGCCTCGCGCCAGGCCTGCGCGTGCAGCTGCGTGGTCGGCACCAGGGTGCCCAGGCTGCCGGCATTGTTGAAGCCGATGTCCAGGCCGCCGAAGCGCTCGCTGGCCAACGCCACCAACGCCTGCGCATAGGCCTCCTCGCAGACGTCGCCGGCCAGCCACGCGGCCTGGCCGCCGGCCTCCTCGATCTCCGCGGCGAGTGTCTGCAGCAGCGCACCGCGGCGCGCGCCCAGCACCACGCAGGCGCCTTCGCGCGCGAACAGGTGCGCGGCGGCGCGGCCGATGCCGGAACTGGCGCCGGTGATGAGCGCGATCTTGCCGTGCAGGCGTTGCATGTGATGCTCCATGGTCTTGAAGGAACCTGGAGCATCGGCGGCGCCACCGCGCGCTGCTCGCCGTGTTCGGACGCGGCAGTCGCGGGCGATGTGTACTGCTTGAAACAGACGGTGGATGCGAGAGCGACGGTCAACCGTGACGCGGCGTTCTGCAGGATCTGTCGAAAATCGGCAAGAAGCATTGCTGTCCTGTAGGAGCGGCTTCAGCCGCGACTGGCGTGACCGATGGAGTCGCGTCGCGGCTGAAGCCGCTCCTGCGAGAAACCCGACGTCGACAACCGCGCGGCGCAGCTGGCACGCAGCGAAACGCGATCTCAGTGCGCGCCCAACTGCAGCCGCCGGTACAGCGTGCTGCGGCTGATGCCGAGCCGGCGTGCGGCCTGCGAGACGTTGCCGTTGCAGGCGTCCAGAGCCTGGCGCATGGCGCCGAGCGCGAGACTGTCGAGGTCGGCATCGGGCAATGGCATCGCGTTGCCGGCATTGCTGCCCTGCTCTGCCGCGCGCACGCCGGGCAGATAGGCCGGCAAGGCATCGGTATCGACCAGCGCGTCCGGCTCGCTCAGCGCCACCAGCGTGCGCAGGCAGGCCACCAGCTGGCGCAGGTTGCCCGGCCACGCATAGGCGCTCAGCGTCGCCAGGGCGGCCTCGGTCAGGCGCCTGCCCTGGCCAAGCCGTGTCCACAGCTCGGCGACCAGCGTGCGCCGGTCCGGATGCGCGCGCAGCGCCGGCACCTGCACGCAGTGGTGGGCGATGCGGTAGTACAGGTCGGGGCGGAAGCGCTGCTCGGCCATCGCCGCGTCCAGGTCGCGATGGGTGGCGCAGATCAGTGCGAAATCCAGCTTCACCGGTTTGCCGCCGCCCAGCGGCAGCAGTTCGCGTTCCTGCAGCACGCGCAACAGGCGCGGCTGCAGGGCCAGCGGCATGTCGCCGATCTCGTCCAGGAACAGCACGCCGCCATCGGCCTGACGCAGCAGGCCGGGGTTGCCGTGCTTGCGCGCGCCGGTGAAGGCGCCGTCCTCGTAGCCGAACAATTCCGCTTCGATCAGCCCTTCCGGTAGCGCCGCGCAGTTGACTGCCACGAACGGGCGTCCAGCGCGTGCGCTGCGCCGGTGCAGTTCGCGCGCGAACACTTCCTTGCCGGTGCCGGTCTCGCCCTGCACCAGCACCGGCAGTTGCGCGTCGAGCACGCGCCGCGCGCGTTCCAGCGCCAGCTCCTGTGCGGCGTCGAACAGCGGTGCGTCGGACGCCGCCGCGGCTGAGGGGCGCGACGACGCGGTCACCGTGATCGGCGCCTGCTGCGGGCGCCGCCGCGGACGATCGTCGGCCGGGCTGTCGATGCGCCCATGCAGCGCCCGTCCCTGCAGGTCGAACACGCTGCCCTGCTGGCGCAGCCGCGACAGCGGTTCCTCGAACAGCGCCTCATAGGGCGTTCGCCCGAGTTCGTGGCGTTCCAGCCCGAACAGCCGCAACCCGGCCTGGTTGGCCGCCACCAGGCGGCCGTTGCGGAAGGCCAGCAGCGCCTCGCGTGCGGTGCCGAGCAGCGCGGGGTCGTGGTGCACGCGCAGCAGTTCGCAGCCGGGAATGCCGTCGTCGAAATAGCGGTGCTCGATGTTGGCCACCGCCATCCGCGCCAGCGCCAGCGCGTGCATGTGCTGCACGCTGGCGTCGCCGGAGATGTCGAGCACGCCGGCGAGGGCGCCGTACGGATCGAAGATCGGCACCGCGGCACAACTGAGGATCTGGTGCGGGGCGAAGTAGTGTTCGCCACCGCGCACTTCCACCGAGCGGCTTTCGACGATGGCGGTGCCGATGGCGTTGGTGCCGACCTGGGGTTCGCTCCAGCATGCGCCGGGCATCAGCGCCACCCTGCCCGCCTTGTCGAGGAAGCGCGGGCTGCCTTCGGCATCGAGGATCCAGCCGGCCTCGTCGGTGAGCAGCACGATGCTGCCGGTGGCCGCGGCGTCGCCCGCCAGGCCTTCCAGCTCGGCGCGGGCCAGCCGCCACAGGCGCTCGTGCGCCTCGCGCAGGGCCCGCAGGCGCGAGGCCTCCAGTGGTTCGATCGCCGGTTTAGCGTCCGCGGCCAGGCCCAGGCGCTGGCAGCGTTGCCACGACTGCAGGATGGTGTCGGGCACCTGCCCGACCGGCGCGCCGCCGCGTTCGAAGAAGGCCCGGCGGGCTTGGCCGAGTTGGTGTTGCGAAGGGTGCTGCGCCATGTCCGGCTCCGCTGTCGCAGATTGCGACACCTGGTGATACGGGTGTTCCGATAAACAGCACATCCGCCGACGCAGCGCAATCGACAGACGTGACGCGACGCAGCAAAACCGGGCGGGGTGCGTCGATGTGTCGCGGTGCGAACGCGTGACGCGGCGCAGCACGCAAAACCTGGCATCGGTCTTGCGCATGTGCAGCTACCCGGACGGGCCTGCCCTGTCCTTCTCGACCGCCGAAGGAGAACACGATGAACGCCGTCAGCACCGCCAAGCCGCATGCCACCGATCCGCAGTCCATCTTCAAGTCGCGCTACGGCAACTTCATCGGCGGCAAATGGGTGGAGCCGAAGAGCGGGCAGTACTTCGACAACAGCACCCCCATCACCGGCAAGGTGTTCACTTCGGTGGCGCGCTCCAACGCCGAGGACATCGAGGCCGCGCTGGACGCCGCGCACGCCGCCAAGGACGCCTGGGGCAAGACCTCCAGCACCGAGCGCAGCAACGTGCTGCTGAAGATCGCCGACCGCATCGAGCAGAACCTGGAGCTGCTGGCCTATGCCGAGACCTGGGACAACGGCAAGCCGGTGCGCGAGACGCTCAACGCCGACGTGCCGCTGTGCGTGGACCACTTCCGCTATTTCGCCGGCGCGGTGCGCGCGCAGGAAGGCGGCATCTCCGAGATCGACCACGACACCATCGCCTACCACTTCCACGAGCCGCTCGGCGTGGTCGGCCAGATCATTCCGTGGAACTTCCCGCTGCTGATGGCGTGCTGGAAGCTGGCGCCGGCGCTGGCCGCCGGCAACTGCGTGGTGATGAAGCCGGCCGAGCAGACCCCGGCCTCGATCCTGGTGCTGATGGAGGTGATCGGCGACCTGCTGCCGCCGGGCGTGCTCAACGTGGTCAACGGCTTCGGCCTGGAGGCGGGTAAGCCGCTGGCCAGCAACCCGCGCATCGCCAAGATCGCCTTCACCGGCGAGACCACCACCGGCCGGCTGATCATGCAGTACGCCAGCCAGAACCTGATCCCGGTAACGCTGGAACTGGGCGGCAAGTCGCCCAACATCTTCTTCGCCGACGTGATGGCCGAGGACGACGATTTCCTCGACAAGGCGGTGGAAGGCTTCGTGCTGTTCGCCTTCAACCAGGGCGAGGTGTGCACCTGTCCGTCGCGCGCGCTGATCCAGGAATCGATCTACGAGAAGTTCATGGAGAAGGCGCTCAAGCGCGTGGCGGCGATCAAGCAGGGCAACCCGCTCGATCCCAACACCATGGTCGGCGCGCAGGCCTCCAGCGAGCAGCTGGAGAAGATCCTGTCCTACATCGACATCGGCAAGCAGGAAGGTGCCGAAGTGCTGATCGGCGGCGAGCGCAACGCGCTGGATGGCGAGCTGGCCGGCGGCTTCTACGTCAAGCCCACGGTGTTCAAGGGCCACAACAGGATGCGTGTGTTCCAGGAGGAGATCTTCGGCCCGGTGGTGTCGGTGACCACCTTCAAGGACGAGGCCGAGGCGCTGGCGATCGCCAACGACACGCTGTACGGCCTGGGTGCCGGCGTGTGGAGCCGCGATGCGGCGCGGCTGTACCGCATGGGCCGCGCGATCCAGGCCGGGCGGGTGTGGACCAACTGCTATCACGCCTATCCGGCGCATGCTGCGTTCGGTGGCTACAAGCAGTCGGGCATCGGCCGCGAGAACCACAAGATGATGCTCGACCACTACCAGCAGACCAAGAACCTGCTGGTCAGCTACTCGCCGAAGGCGCTCGGCTTCTTCTGACGCGCGGGCAGGGCGGCGGCACGCGCACAGGCGTGCCGTCGCGTTGCCGCCAACTGATCTGGATCAAGGCACTCCGTCGCCGGTCGCGCGATGGTGACATCACCCGTTTTTCTCAGGAGCGTTGCAATGGACAAGACGATGAAAGCCGCCGTGGTGCGGGAATTCGGCAAGCCGCTGGCGATCGAGGAAGTGGCGGTGCCGCGGCCGCAGGCCGGCGACATCCTGGTCAAGATCGAAGCCTGCGGCGTGTGCCACACCGACCTGCACGCGGCCGAAGGCGACTGGCCGGTGAAGCCGAACCCGCCGTTCATTCCCGGCCACGAGGGCGTGGGCCACGTGGTGGCGGTCGGCGCCGGCGTGGATCACGTCAGGGAAGGCGACCGTGTCGGCATTCCGTGGCTGTACTCGGCCTGCGGCCATTGCGAGCACTGCCTGGGCGGCTGGGAAACCCTGTGCGAAACGCAGCAGAACACTGGCTACTCGGTCAACGGCGGCTTCGCCGAGTACGCGCTGGCCAACGCCAACTACGTCGGCCACCTGCCGAAGAACATCGGCTTCGTCGAAGTCGCGCCGATCCTGTGCGCCGGCGTCACCGTGTACAAGGGCCTGAAGGTCACCGACACCAAGCCTGGCAACTGGGTGGTGATCTCCGGCATCGGCGGCCTCGGCCACATGGCGGTGCAGTACGCCAAGGCGATGGGCCTGAACGTGGCCGCGGTGGACGTGGACGACGCCAAGCTGGCGCTGGCCACGCGCCTGGGCGCGACGGTGACGGTGAACGCGCGCACCACCGACCCGGTGGCCTACCTGAAGAAGGAGATCGGCGGCGCGCACGGCGCGCTGGTCACTGCGGTCTCGCCGAAGGCGTTCGAGCAGGCCATCGGCATGGTCCGCCGCGGCGGCACGCTTTCGCTCAACGGCCTGCCGCCGGGCCAGTTTCCGCTGGACATCTTCGGCATGGTGCTCAACGGCGTGACCGTGCGCGGCTCGATCGTCGGCACGCGCCTGGACCTGCAGGAGTCGCTGGAATTCGCCGAGCAGGGCAAGGTGGCCGCGACCGTGGCCACCGACACCCTGGACAACGTCAACGATGTGTTCGCACGCATGCATGCCGGCAAGATCGAAGGCCGCATCGTGCTGGACATGGCCGCCTGATGGACGCGTCCGCGCCCGCCGACGCGCTACCGCCGCCGCAGGTGCTGGCGACGCTGCCGGCGCTGCAGCTGATCGCCAAGCTGCGGGCGCGGCACGGCGCACTGCTGTTCCACCAGTCCGGCGGCTGCTGCGACGGTTCCTCGCCGATGTGCTATCCGCAGGACGACTTCATCGTCGGCGACCGCGACGTGCTGCTGGGCGAGATCGGGCAGGCGCCGTTCTACATCAGCCCGTCGCAGTTCGCCTACTGGAAGCACACCCAACTGATCATCGACGTGGTGCCCGGCCGCGGCGGCATGTTCTCGCTGGAGAACGGCGAGGGCGTGCGCTTCCTGGTGCGCTCGCGCCTGTTCACCGACGGCGAGTACGCCGCGCTGGAGGCGGCGGGGAAGGTGTAGGAGCGGCTTTAGCCGCGACAGGGCGTTTCTCGATCTCGCGTGGTCGCGGCTGAAGCCGCTCCTACAGTAGGAACCCCGGTGTGGGAGCCGCTGTTGCGATTCCCCATTCCCTATTCCCCAATCCCGGCTCCATCGCGGCTGAAGCCGCTCCTACCGATGTGATGCATCGCGCCGACGGTGCCCTCGGCGCCCTACGACGCCTTCGGCGGCTTCGCCGGCACGAACGGCGAGACCGGGTCGCTGGCGGGGAAGGTTTCTTCCAGCGCTTCGTCCTGGTTGGCGTCGGCGTGCCGTCCGTGCGCGGTGTCCGGTGTGGAGTGCGCCGGCGTGTCCGGCGGGGCAGGGCGATCCTCGCCGGTGCGTGGTTCGTGCTCGACGATGGTCTCGGGCCGGTCGCCGGCGCCGCGGTCTTCGCTGAGCTGCGTCTCGCGTTTGCCGCGTTGTTCGCCGGGGAGGGGGGCCGCGCGGCGCAGCGGGTCGGTGGGCGTGGACATGTCCGGTTCCTCCAGAGGAATGACGGCGGAGGTCCAGTTCACCGCCGCGGCAGTGAAGCCATTGCGAATCGCAGCCCTTGCACGCGTCGGTCACGAACCGCTAACGGGGCGGGCGCTACTGCTGCGCATCCCCCCGCCGACGTTGCCGCCCGGAGCCTTGCCATGCGCCCCAGCGACCGCCCCGACCCGCTGCTGTTCAACGCCCATCTGGATCCCTTGCCGAGCGTGCCGCCGCTGCGCCGCCGTGGCGCCGCGCCGCGCCCACACGATGCGCCGGACTACCGCCGCTACAGCCTGGCCGACTATCGCCAGCGCCGTGCGCGCCACCGCACCCCGTGGCGCGATCTGTGCCCGGCCTATGCCTTCGCCCTGCAGACCCACGCCCGCGGCTGGCCGCGCGGGCCGGAGGCCGAGACCGATGGCGAACTGGCCGCGCACTGGGACCTGATGCGCGGCGACTCGCGGCTGGACTGGGACCAGGCGCGGCAGGTGGTCGAGGACGCCTGGCAGGCGCTGGACCACCTGCCGGCGCAGGCGACCGGCATGGAGGCGCACTGATGCCGCGCCCGATCTGGACCGGCACGCTGTCCTTCGGCCTGCTCAACGTGCCGGTGTCGTTGATGTCCGGCGAACGCCGGGTCGACCTGCACTTCCGCATGCTCGACGCGCGCGACAAGCGCCCGATCCGCTTCGAGCGGGTCAATGCCGACACCGGCGAGGAAGTGCCGTGGAAGGACATCGTCAAGGCCTACGAATACAGCAAGGGCAACTACGTGGTGGTCGAGCAGCAGGACATCGCCTCGGCCGCGCCGGAAAGCCACGAGGCGGTGGAAGTGGAGGCCTTCGTCGACGCCGCCGAGATCGACCTGCGCTATTTCGAAAAGCCCTACGTGCTGGTGCCGGGCAAGAAGGCCGAGAAAGGCTATGTGCTGCTGCGCGAGACCCTGCGCAGCACTGGCAAGGTCGGCATCGCGCGGGTGGTGATCCGCACCCGCGAATACCTGTCGGCGGTGATGCCGCTGCAGGACGCGCTGGTGCTGATCCTGCTGCGCTATCCGCAGGAACTGGTGGACCTGGACGACTACACGCTGCCCAGCGGCAAGGCCGCCGACTACCGGATCAGCGCCAAGGAAACCGAGATGGCGGCGCAGCTGATCGACTCGATGTCCGGGCGCTGGGACCCCGACGCCTACCACGACGAATTCCGCGAGCGGCTGCATGCGGTGATCCAGAAGCGGATCAAGGCGCAGGAGGGCACTACCCAGGTCGACGAGGACGCCGAGGCGCCGCACCGCGAGGACGCCACCACCAACGTGGTCGACTTCATGTCGCTGCTGCAGAAGAGCCTGGAGGCCAAGCAGCGCACGCCGGCCAAACAGGACGAGCGCGTGCCGGTGCGCAAGACCGCGGCGAAGAAGAGCGGCAAGCCGGCCAAGAGCGCGGCCGGCAAGGCCAAGAAGGCGACGCGCGCCAAACCGGCGGCGGCCAAGGCCAAGCCGGCTGCGCGCAAGGCCCCGGCGCGACGCAAGGCCGGCTAGGGCAGGTCGGTCGCGGCGGCGACAGGGCCGCCGCGACCGGCTTTACGCCGAGACCATCGCCTCGCGCGTCACCTGCGCCAGCGACTCGCGCGAAATCGCCGCGATCGACTTGGCGCCGGTCAGGGTCATCGCCACCTGCATCTCCTTCTCGATCAGGGTCAGCAGATGCTCCACGCCGGCCTGGCCGGCGGCGGCCAGCGCATAGACGAAGGCGCGGCCGAGCAGCACCGCGTCGGCGCCGAGCGCCAGCATGCGCACCACGTCCAGGCCGCTGCGCACGCCGGAGTCGGCCAGGATCTTCAGCTCGCCCTTCACCGCATCGGCGATCGCCGGCAACGCCCGCGCGCTGGACAGCACGCCGTCGAGCTGGCGTCCGCCATGGTTGGAGACGACGATGCCGTCGGCGCCGAAACGCACCGCATCGCGCGCGTCGGCCGGGTCGAGGATGCCCTTGATCAGCATCGGCCCGGTCCAGAATTCGCGGATCCACTCCAGGTCCTTCCACGAAATCGACGGATCGAAGTTGGCGCCGAGCCAGCCGATGTAATCGGCCAGCCCGGTGGGGTGGCCGCGGTAGGTGGAGATGTTGCCCAGGTCGTGCGGGCGCCCGCGCAGGCCCACGTCCCAGGCCCAGCGCGGATGCGTGACCGCCTGCAGCATGCGCCGCAGCGGCGCGTTGGGGCCGCTCATGCCCGAATGCGCGTCGCGGTAGCGCGCACCCGGCACCGGCATGTCCACGGTGAACACCAGGGTGGTCACGCCGGCCGCCTTGGCCCGCTCCAGCGCGTTGCGCATGAAGCCGCGGTCCTTGAGCACATACAGCTGGAACCACATCGGCCGGTCGATCGCCGGCGCCACTTCCTCGATCGGGCATACCGAAACGGTGGACAGGGTGAACGGCACGCCCTTGGCCGCCGCCGCCCTGGCCGCCTGCACCTCGCCGCGGCGCGCGTACATGCCGGTCAGGCCCACCGGCGCCAGCGCCACCGGCAAGGCCAGGCGTTCGCCGAACAGCTCGGTGTGCAGGTCCAGCGCCGACATGTCGCGCAGCACCCGCTGGCGCAGGGCGATGTCGCCGAGGTCGGACACGTTGCGGCGCAGGGTGTGTTCGGCATAGGCGCCGCCGTCGATGTAGTGGAACAGGAACGGCGGCAGCCGGCGCTGGGCGGCGGCACGGTAGTCGGTGGCGGCGGAAATGATCATCGGGGCAGGGCGGTCAGGGAGAGGAGGGCAGGCGCGAGGCACGCGCGCGGCGTGCATCGTCCTCGTCGAGCGTGCGCAGCGCGCTGTGCACGAATTCCAGGTGGGCGTGCGCGGCGGCGCGGGCGCGTTCTGGGTCGCCGGCCAGGATCGCGTCGCGCAGCGCGCGGTGCTGGGCGTGCAGGGCGGCGAAGATGCGCGGCGAGGCGAACAGCTGCTGCCGGCTCTGCGAGATATTGGCCTGTAGCAAGTCGAACAGGCCACGCATCACCTGCAGCAGCACGCGGTTGTGGGTGGCCTCGGCGATGGCCAGGTGGAAGTCGGCGTCGGCGTGCGCCTGGGCGGTGGCATCGGCCTGCGCGTGGGTCTGCAGCAGCGCCTCGAACGCGGCGTCGATGCGCGCGCGGTCGTCGTCGGTAGCGCGCAGCGCCGCGTGCCAGGCGGTGGCGCCTTCCAGCGCATGGCGGGCCTCCAGCACGTCGAAGCGGTACTCCGGGTCGGCGTGCAGCAGCGGCAGGAACGGCTGCAGCGGCGCCACCACCTGGTCCTCCGGAGTCGGTGGCCGTTGCACGTAGGTGCCGCCGCCCACGCGCGCCCGCAACAGCCCCTGGCTGGCGAGCTGGGCGATGGCCTCGCGCAGCACCGGGCGGGACACGCCCAGTTCCGCGGCCAGGGCCCGCTCGGCGGGCAGGCGCGCGTCGACCGCCAGGCCGCGTTGCGCGATCAGTGCGCGCAACTGGGCGGCGACCCGGTCGCTGAGCCGGGCAGGGGGCTCATCCGCGGCGTCGGTGCTGGCGGCAATGGACAGATTGGTCATACCAATTGCGTGAAAGTGAGCGCGCGGTCTGGCCATTAGGCGCCACGTTTCACGCAACGTCAATCACCGCAGCACGATACGGCGCTTAATTGGTCATACCAATCAGAACATCCGATAGCGCGCCATCGCCGCGGCCAGCACCACCAGCACGGCCACCAGGGCCAGTTCCAGCCCGAGCAAGCGCTGCAGCGTGCGCACCTGCGCGGGCGGCGGCGCCCAGTCCGGCTGCCGCCGCGCCTGCCGGCGCCAGCGCAGCAGGCGCAGCGTCGGCACCAGCGAAAGCAGGCCGATCGCCGCGAAGGTGCCGAGCTTGGCCCAGAACCAGGGGTTGTGCAGGTAGTAGTCGGCGCCTTTGAGTCCGTAGCGCACGCGCAGCGCGCCGATCGCCAGGATCAGCAGCGCGGCCACGCCGTACATCGCGTCGATGCGGACCAGCCGCGTCAGCTGGATGCGCGCCAGCGGCGTGCGCAGCAGGGCCCATTCCGCCACCAGCGCGGCGATCAGCAGCAGCATCGCCAGGTGGTGCAGGGCGGCCAGCAGCAGGTCGACAGTGCCCATCGACGCGGCCTCACCACACCCACGGCAGCAGCCGCCAGCTGTGCGCGGCGTAGTCCGGGTAGTCCTCGGGGAAGGCCTGGGTCAGCATCGCTTCCTCGACCTGGATGCGGCGCAGGAATGCCCAGGTCACCGGCAGCACGATTGCCAGCAGCGACAGCACGTTGCCCATGCCCAGCGCCAGCCCGTAGAACGCCAGCAGCGCGCCGGTGTAGGAGGGATGCCGCAGATAGCGGTACGGCCCATGGCGGACCAGGCGGTGGCCCTCCTGGATGGTCACGTCGACGGTGAACCAGC
This sequence comes from Xanthomonas sp. NCPPB 3174, assembly GCF_056725205.1. Taxonomy (NCBI): domain Bacteria; kingdom Pseudomonadati; phylum Pseudomonadota; class Gammaproteobacteria; order Lysobacterales; family Lysobacteraceae; genus Xanthomonas; species Xanthomonas sp. NCPPB 3174. Next base: position 36,456 of record NZ_CM161517.1, read on the forward strand.
GCGCGAGCACCCGGATCGACCACAGCCGCAGCGCCAGCCCGCCGCCCAGCAGCACGCAGGCCGTCCAGCGCAGCGGCTCCTGCAGGTGCGGCGCATACCGCCACACGCCGAGCATCGACAGCACCACGCCCAGCGCCACCGCCGCGTACAGCACACGCCACAGCAGGCGCAGCGTGCCCTGGTCGCGGGCACCGCCGTCGGCGGCGCGGCGGCGGCGGCTGAGCAACATCTCGTAGGCGCCCCAGCTCAGGCCGAGCAGCATGAACAGCAGATCCGGATGGCGCAGGGTCAGGGGCATGGCGGCGTCCTCGTGGCGGCGTGCAACAGCGGCATTGCGTGGCAAGGTGGATGAACCGGGCCCGTCCTGCGTGTCGATCGTCCGGCATGCAGCGGGGATGGACACAGTGTGCCGTGCGCCCGGTGGTGCGGCAGTGGCCGCAGGTCATGCCGTCCGCCTGCCGGAAGTCACTTTCTGCGCCCGCCCCATTGCCGTGGCATCGGCCCGCGGTCAGCATCGGCCGCATGAACCGATTCCTGCGCGACCTGATCGAACCCAAGCGCCTGGCCGGGCTGCTGACCGTGGCCACCGTGCTGTGGTCGTTCCAGTTCGCGACGCATGCGTTGGCCGTCTGGCGCTGGCTCGCGGCGACGCTGTTCCTGCTGCCGCTGCTCGGCGCCCACTACCTGCCCGCGCGTTGGCGCGACGCCGCGCTGTGGGTCGAAGCGGCCGCGGCGATGGCCCTGGTCTGGCTGGAGCCGCACGTCGGCACCGCGCCGGTGCTGCTGGTGGTGGTGGTCGCGCAGGTGGCGTTGCAGTGGCCGCCGCGGCCGGTGCTGGCGCTGGCGCTGCTGGCCAACCTGGGCACGTTCCTGGCGCTGTCCGCCGCCGGCATCAGGCATCCGCTGCTGACCACGCTGATCTACGCCGGCTTCCACGCCTTCGCCGGCCTCAGCGCGCACTACGCGCGCACCGCCGAACTGGCGCGCGAGGCGCTGGCGCGGGTCAACGCCGACCTGCTGGCCACCCGCGCGCTGCTCGCCGACAGCACCCGCGACGCCGAGCGCCTGCGCCTGGCCCGCGAACTGCACGACGTGGCCGGACACAAGCTCACCGCCCTGCGCATCCAGTTGCGCCTGCTGCTGGCCGATCCGGCGCTGGCGCAACGCCCGGAGGTGGCGACGGTGGAGCGGCTGTCCGGCGAACTGCTGGCCGACATTCGCGCGGTGGTGCAGTCGCTGCGCGACGAACGCGGCGTGGACCTGGAGACGGCGTTGTGCGCCCTGGCCGCACCGTTCCCACGGCCGCAACTGCAACTCCAGATCGATCCAGCGCTGCGCATCACCGATCCGCACCTGGCCGAGACCCTGCTGCGGCTGGTGCAGGAAGCCCTGACCAATGCCGCGCGGCACGCCGACGCGGCGCATGTGCGGGTGCGCCTGGGCCAGGACCGGCAGCAGCTATGCCTGGACATCGAGGACGACGGCCACCGCGCCGAGCGCATCCGCGAGGGCAACGGCATCGCCGGCATGCGCGAGCGTCTGGCCGCGCTGCACGGGCGCCTGGAACTGGGCCGCACGCCGCTCGGCGGCATGCAGCTGAGCGCGAGGCTGCCGCTGTGAGCGCGCTGCGGATCGCCCTGGCCGACGACCAGGTGCTGGTGCGCGCCGGCCTGCGCGCGCTGCTGCAGACCCAGGGCATCGTCGTCGCCTGCGAGGCCGACGACGGCCAGGCCTTGCTCGACGTGGTGGCGGCCACGCCGGTGGACGTGGTGCTCAGCGACATCCGCATGCCGGGCATGGACGGCATCCAGGCGCTGCAGCAACTGCGCGCGCGCGGCGACCGCACGCCGGTGCTGCTGCTCACCACCTTCGACGACTCGGACCTGCTGCTGCGCGCCACCGCCGCCGGCGCGCAGGGCTTTCTGCTCAAGGACGCCGCGCCGGAAGACCTGCGCGAGGCGATCGCGCGTGTGGCCGCCGGCGAGACCCTGCTGCAGCCGGTCAGCACCGACCCGGTGCGCGCGCGCTACCGCTACCGCGACGAGGACGCCCCGCGCGACACCTTCAACGAACGCGAAGTGGCGATCCTGCGCCTGCTCGCCGGCGGCTACTCGAACAAGGAGATCGCGCGCAGCCTGTTCCTGGCCGAGGGCACGGTGAAGAACTACGTCTCCACCATCCTCGACAAGCTCGGCACCCGCGACCGCACCCGCGCCGTGCTCAAGGCGATCACCTTGCGCATCATCTGATGCGTGCACCAGCGGCAGGGCTGCGGCGGCGATGGGCAGCGCGTCGGGACTGAAGTCCCTCCCACAACGCTGCCACCGCGCCGTGTCGCAGCCTGCCGTAGGAGCGGCTTCAGCCGCGACAACCGACGGCGCGATGCGTGGTGCGCCGACCAGCGTGATTCACCTCGCGCCAGCGCAGCGCCCGCCACCACGCTGCCTGCCTTTGTAGGAGCGGCTTCAGCCGCGACGCGACACCACCCGAACGCGCGCACACACCCGCAGTACGCTCCATACCCCGCCGTGTGCTGCCACCGGGACTTCTGTGCGCCCGCCGCAGACATTAAGATGCCGCGGGCATTGTGCCGACGAGGAATTCACGTTGATCATCCATCCGAAAGTCCGCGGTTTCATCTGCACCACCACGCATCCGCTCGGCTGCGAGCGCAACGTGCTCGAGCAGATCGCCGCCACGCGCGCGCGCGGCGTGCGCCACGATGGGCCAAAGAACGTGCTGGTGATCGGCGCGTCCAGCGGCTACGGCCTGGCCTCGCGCATCACCGCCGCGTTCGGCTTCGGCGCCGCCACCCTCGGCGTGTTCTTCGAGAAGCCCGGCAGCGAGAAGAAGGCCGGTACCGCCGGCTGGTACAACGCCGCCGCCTTCGACAAGCAGGCCAAGGCCGCCGACCTGTACAGCAAGTCGATCAACGGCGACGCGTTCTCCGACGAGGCGCGCGCCAAGGTCATCGAGCTGATCAAGCAGGACATGGGCGGCCAGGTCGACCTGGTGGTGTATTCGCTGGCCTCGCCGGTGCGCAAGCTGCCGGGCACCGGCGAAGTGAAGCGCTCGGCGCTCAAGCCGATCGGCCAGACCTACACCGCCACCGCCATCGACACCAACAAGGACGCGATCATCGAGGCCTCGATCGAGCCGGCCACCGAGCAGGAGATCGAAGACACCGTCACCGTGATGGGCGGGCAGGACTGGGAACTGTGGATCGATGCGCTGGATGCGGCCGGCGTGCTCGCCCCGGGCGCGCGCACCGTGGCCTTCAGCTACATCGGCACCGAGATCACCTGGCCGATCTACTGGCACGGCGCGCTGGGCAAGGCCAAGGTCGACCTCGACCAGACCGCGCAGCGCCTGCATGCGCGCCTGCAGCAGCACGGCGGCGCGGCCAACGTGGCGGTGCTGAAATCGGTGGTGACCCAGGCCAGCGCGGCGATCCCGGTGATGCCGCTGTACATCTCCATGGTCTACAAGATCATGAAGGAAAAGGGCCTGCACGAAGGCACCATCGAGCAGGCCGACCGCCTGTTCCGCGAACGCCTGTACCGCGAGGACGGCCAGCCGGCCGCCACCGACGACGAGAACCGCCTGCGCCTGGACGACTGGGAATTGCGCGACGACGTGCAGGACGCCTGCAAGGCGCTGTGGCCGCAGGTGACCACCGAGAACCTGTTCCAGCTCACCGACTACGCCGGCTACAAGCACGAGTTCCTCAAGCTGTTCGGCTTCGAACGCCAGGACGTGGACTACGACGCCGACGTCGACCCGGACGTGAAGTTCGATTGCGTGGAGCTCTGAGGAGCCAGGAATGGGGAGTGGGGATTCGGGCGTCGTCGTGATCCCGGATCCTGGAGAGAACATGCGGCCGGCAGCGATGTCGGCCGTTTTCTTTCGCGCCTCGCATCGCCAACGTGCGATGGCCGGTCGCGGCTGAAGCCGCTCCTACAAGAGCACGCGCTGCACCCGTAGGAGCGGCTTCAGCCGCGACAAACGAAGCCGCGATGCCCGAACTGCCCGCACACCACCAAGCCTAAAAAATCCGCCACACCGTAACGCCAATCCGCACGCAAACCCCGCAGCGCCAGCGCCTTCACGATTCCCCACTCCCCATTCCCCATTCCCGGCCCCTCACCGCCTCACATCGAACCGCGTCGCTCCCACGCAGGCCTGCACCTCGGCCTCGCTCAGCGCCAGCACGTCGCCCGGCAGCGTGTGCTTGAGGCAGCCGGCGGCCAGGCCGAAGCGGATCGTGGCGGTGTCGTCCCATCCGCGGCTCAGCCCGTGCAGCACGCCGGCGGCGAAGGCGTCGCCGCCGCCGATGCGGTCGACGATGCCGCTCAACTCTTCGGCCGGCGCCTGCGCGACGCTGCCGTCGCGGCGCAACAGCATCGCGCCCAGGCTGTGCCGGTCCACGCTGTGCGCCACGCGCTGGGTGCAGGCCATCGCCTGCAGCTGCGGGAACGCGGCGAAGGCATCGCGCGCGCCCGCTTCCACCCGCACCTGCACGCTGTCCTGCGGATAGCGGTGGCCCAGCACCACTTCAAGGTCGCGGTAGTCGGCGAACAGCAGGTCCGCCTGCGCCAGCAGCTGGCGCAGGATGCCCGGCGCATCGCCGTTCCAGGCTTCCCACAACTTGGGCCGGTAGTTGCCGTCGAACGACACCCGCACCCCGGCCGCGCGTGCCGCCTGCGCGGCCGCCAGCGCCGCCACCGCGCCGCGTTCGCCCAGCGCCGGGGTCACCCCGGACAGGTGCAGCCACTGCGCGCCTCGCAGCAGCGCAGGCCAGTCGTGCTGGTCGCCCGCATCCAGCGCGAAGGCCGACCCGGCGCGGTCGTAGGTGACCTCGCTGGGCCGATGCCCGGCGCCGGTGCTGAGGAAGTACAGACCCATGCGCCCGGGCACGAAGCGCACTCCGCCGGTGTCCACGCCATGCCGGCGCAGTTCGCCGGCCGCAGCCTGGCCCAGCGGGTTGTCGGGCAGCACGCTGACCACCGAGACGGCATGGCCGAAATGCGCCAGCGCCACGCCCACATTGGCCTCGGCACCGCCCACCTGCACCTCCAGCCGCGGCGTCTGCAGCAGCCGTTCGTGGCCGGGCGCGCCCAGGCGCAGCAGCAGTTCGCCGAAGCAGACGATGCGGGAAACGGTCATGGCGGGCGGGTCCGGGCGGCCGAAGGGACGCCAAGCATGCCGCGAAACGCGCACCTCGGCCAGAAAAACTGACTAGCGGTGTCATTTTCGTGCGGCAGCACGCGGTTCGGCACTGGTCCGCGTCGCGATCATGCGCTATCTCATTGACTGAAAAGACCCTGCGGTCGCAGGCCACTCTGTTGCGCTGCAAGATGCCGCAATGTTTCGCAACTGTTAACGTTGGTTTTGACTAGCGGTGTCATCGCGACAACGCCCGTAGTTCAACGCCGTCATGGAACCCTTGGGAGGGGAGGACATGCAATCACGTACCGAACGCCGGAAGACACCGGTTACCTTGCTCGCGCTGTCGATCGGCCTGGCCCTGCAGGCCGGTGCGCTGCAGGCGCAGGAGGCGCCGGCGTCCGCGCCGCCCGCCACGGCCTCGGCCGACGCCACCACCGAGCTCGACACCGTCGTCGTCACCGGCTACCGCGCCAGCGTGGAGAAGGCGCTGGACATCAAGCGCGCCGAAAAGGGCATGGTCGACGCCATCGTCGCCGAGGACGTGGGCAAGTTCCCCGACACCAACCTGGCCGAATCGCTGCAGCGCATCCCCGGCGTGGTCATCACCCGCGACGCCGGCGAAGGCCGCAACATCTCCGTGCGCGGCCTTGGCCCGGACTTCACCCGCGTGCGCATCAACGGCATGGAAGCGCTGACCACGGTCGGCGCCAGCGACCAGAGCGGCGGTACCAACCGCGGCCGCGGCTTCGACTTCAACGTGTTCGCCTCGGACCTGTTCACCCAGATGGTGGTGCGCAAGACCGCCTCGGCCGACGTCGAGGAAGGCTCGCTGGGCGCCACGGTCGACCTGCGCACCGCGCGGCCGTTCGACTACGACGGCTTCACCTTCGCCGCCAACGGCCAGGCCACCTACAACGGCATGTCGCAGAAGGCCGATCCGCGCATCGCCGCGCTGGTCGCCAACACCTGGGCCGACGGCACCTTCGGCGCGCTGATGTCGGTGGCCTATTCCGAGCGCCAGGTGCTCGAGGAAGGCAGCGGCACCACGCGCTGGGCCAACGGCCCTAGCAATAACGGCTACAGCGCCGCCTCGCCGTTCGCCGCGGCCAACAGCGCCAACGTGTTCAGCCCGCGCATCCCGCGCTACACGCAGATGGAGCACGAGCAGAACCGCCTGGGCGTGACCGGCTCGCTGCAGTGGAAGCCCAACGACAGCACCGAGTTCTCGCTGGACGGCCTGTACTCGAAGATCGACGCCAAGCGCGACGAGCACTACATCGAGGCGATCAGCTTCAGCCGCGGCCGCTCGCAGAACGGCAAGCCAGACATGATCGTGCGCGACGGCTACGTCGACCCGGCCTCTGGTGCGCTGCTGTACGGCCGCTTCGACAACGTCGACATCCGCTCGGAGAACCGCCACGACGAGTGGAACACGGTCTTCAAGCAGCTCACCCTCAACGGCGAGCACCGCTTCAGCGACACCTTCAAGATCACCGGCGAGATCGGCAGCTCCAGTTCCAAGCACCGGAACCCGATCCAGACCACGATCATCATGGACAAGAACAACGTCGCCGGGTACAGCTACGACTACCGCAACAGCTACACCTCGCCGGTGTTCAACTACGGCATCGACCCGACCGCCGCCAACGGCTGGACCCTGGCCGAAGTGCGCATGCGTCCGCAGTCGGCCAACAACAGCTTCGACACCGGCTCGTTGAACTTCGAGTGGAACCTGGGCCCGAACTTCACCCTCAAGGGCGGCGTGCTGGCCAAGAACTACGGCTTCGACACCAAGGAGTTCCGCCGCGCCTCCGAAACCAGCGTGCCGACCTTCGCCACCGGCAACCGCATCGTGCCGGTCGACCTGGTGACGCTGGCCGGGCTCAAGGGCATCGAGGGCACGCCGTCGACCTGGGCGGTGCCCGACCTCAACGGCATCGCCGATGCGCTGGGCATCTACAGCGGCACCGGCACCTGGACGCTGACCGAGCGCGCGGTCAACACCCGCAGCGTGGAAGAAAAGGACCGCGGCGCCTGGTTGATGGGCGACTTCGCCTTCGACATCGGCGCGATTCCGTTCTCCGGCAACGTCGGCGTGCGCTACGTGAAGACCAACCAGTCCTCCACCGGCTACGCCCTGGTCGGCACCAACCTGATCAACACCACGGTCGAGCGCGACTACCACGACACCCTGCCGTCGCTGAACCTGGTCGCCGAGATCACCCCGGATTTCCTGATCCGCTTCGGCGCCGCCAAGGTGATGACGCGGCCGGGCCTGGGCAGCCTGACCCCGGGCGTGACCGTCGCCGTGGCCGGCGGCGCGCGCACGGTCAGCGGCGGCAATCCGAACCTGGATCCTATCCGCGCCAAGACCGCTGATCTCGGTTTCGAGTGGTACCTGCAGGAAGGCGCGATGCTCGGCCTGGCGCTGTTCTACAAGGACATCGACAGCTTCGTGCAGACCGCGCGCACCATCGCCCCGTACTCCAGCAGCGGCCTGCCGGTCAGCCTGCTCGATGGCACCGGCGCGGCGGCCAGCGACGACTTCGTCTTCAGCGTGCCGCTCAACACCCCGGGCGGCAAGCTGAAGGGCGCCGAGTTCAACTACATCCAGCCCTTCAGCTTCCTGCCGGGCAAGTGGGCCAACTTCGGCACCCAGTTGAACTACACCTACGTACAGTCGAAGATCCAGTACGTCACCGGCACCGGCGCGCTGTCGTTCAACACCGACCTCACCGGCCTGTCGAAGAACTCGTACAACGCCACGCTGTTCTACGAAGGCGAGCGCTTCAGCGGCCGCGTGTCGCTGACCCACCGCGACGGCTACCTGACCCAGGTGCCGGCCACCGAAACCGGCTTCGACATGCACGGCATGCGCGGCACCAATGTCGTCGACGCCAAGCTGACCTACAAGATCGACGAGAAGATCGACATCAGCCTGGAAGGCTCGAACCTGACCAACGTGCCGTACTACGAGTGGGTGCAGACCAGCGCGGGCGGCGCGCAGCTGCCGCTGACCTACAGCGAGACCGGCCGCCAGTACGCGATCGGGGTGCGTTACAAGTTCTGATGTCTGCGTGCGCCGGTGCCGCGCTGCGGCATCGGCAACGCCCCGCTGCCCGCATACTCGCGGGCTGGGGAGGGAGATCGACGCGCGCCGTCGCGGTGCGCGCCGATCGCAAAGGAGCGAGATGAAACAGGCAATTCGCAGTGGCGCCGTCGCCGACCACATCGTCGCGGCTGAAGCCGCTCCTACGCGCGCACCGGCTCCTCGCAGGAGCGGCTTCAGCCGCGACAGCTGGCCTCGGTCTTCCACTGCAGTCCCCATGCGCCTGCGCAGCATGCTCCACGGTTTCGCCCTGCTGTGCGGACTCGTGTGTCCCACCATCGCCACAGCCGCCACTCCCGAACTCCTGTTCCGCGTCTCCGCCGACCACGGCCTGGACGCCGATGTCGCCCAAGGCGACCCGACACCCAACTTCCGCGACAAGATCGCCCTGGTGCCCACCGGCGTCTCCGGGCAGGCGATCGAATGGGCCGACGACGGCGTGCTGTCCTGGAACGCCCCCGGCAACCTCTACACCCAGCGCGGCACGCTGTCGTTCTTCTGGCGCTCGCGCTACCCGGTGGGCGAAGCCCCGTTCGTGATCTTCCGCGTCGGCTATGCCGACCACACCAGCTGGGACATGGCCTGGCTGCGCATCGACTGGAATGGCCACGGCTTCGATGCCTTCGTCACCGACGCCAACCTGGCGCGTACCCGCGTCTCCTTCAAACTCGACAAGTTCCCCGCGCCCAGCGCCTGGACCCACCTGGCCTTCGCCTGGGACGAGACCCGCGGCGTGCGCCTGTACGTGAACGGCAAGGAGGCGGCGCGCGTGGACTGCACGCAGGCCTGCGCCGATGGCGGCTCGCTCGACTTCGACGCCGCGCTCGACCAGCTCGGCCTGGCCGCACGCGTGCTGGCGCCGCACCAGGTGCAGAGCCGCTACAACTTCCTGCGCGGCAGCGACGTCGACGAGATCCGCGTCTACGACCGCATACTCGACGCCGCCGGCGTCGCTGCGCTGGCCAAGCAGCAGGAGCCGCGCAGCGCCGAGACCGTGCCCGAGAATGCTGCGCGCAACGCCTGGCTGCACCGCTTCGGCTGGGACCACGGCCGCGCCCCGCCGGCGCTGGATGCGCCATCCACGCGCATTCGCAAGGTCGAGTTCGCCGATGCCAAGGACCTCAAGGAGTGGATGTGGAAGGCGACCGACGGCATCGCCGAGACCACCTGGCCCGGCGTCTACAACCGCTCGCGCCTGCCCGGCCGCAACGACTACTTCCAGTTGCCCGACTGGAACGTCTACGTCGAAGGCGGCAAGGCGCTGGACCTCGCGCTGCCCGACGAACCGTTCAACCGCATCGAACTGCGCGGCGCCGCCTACGGCCAGGCCACCTATGCCGCCGATGGTGCGACGCCCACGCCGCTGTTCGCGCGCGCCCAGGGCACCGTGCGCAGCGTCGACCAGTTCGAACGCCGCCGCGGCGGCCACCTGCGTTTCACCAACGTCGCCCAGGAAACCCCGATCCAGGAGATCTGGGCCTACGACGTGGGCGCCGGCGCCGAGCCGGCCAACCCCAGCGCCACGCTGCGCTACACCGTGCACAGCGACATCGCCCCGGACTACGCCAACCTCGCCGCGCTGCGCGCCTACATCGCTGGGCGCTACCCGCCGGCCGAGCGCAGCACCGTGGTCGCGCTGCCGACCAAGGCGCCGTCGCGCAAGCGTGCCGACGACAAGACCGCGGTCCAACCGCTGCCCATCGTGCACGTGCTCATCCCCTCCAACCTCGGCGACGCACCGGCCGCGCAGCCGCTGATGCGTAGTTGGTCGTACGGCTGGGAGAACATGCACGACGGCCTGGACGGCATCGCCATCGACCTGCCGGCGCTGCAGCTGCCGGCTACGCACAACGGCCTGATCCCGCTCAATATCCGCGTCAAGGATCCGATCTGGCCTGGCCGCGACATGCTCGACGTGTCGGTCTCGGTCGCGCCCGGACAGGCGCGCACGCTGTGGCTGGACCTGCGCGACCGCATCCTGACCGACGACAGCCTGATGCTCAGCATCGCCTCGGCCGCCCCCGGCTTCGACGCGCGCGCGCTGGACGGCGCGCAACTGCGCCTGCTGTTCAAGCCGCGCGACCAGGCGAAAGTCGAGCACATCGCCGACCGCTTCAACCAGGTCAAGGACAACTGGGGCTTCCTGGTGGAGGAACACACCACCTCCAAGCGCCAGCGCCTGTACGCGCGCCTGGATGCCGACATCCACGACCTGCTGCGGGTGGACCCGGATAACGCGCTGGGCCGCCAGTACTGGGCCGACATCAGCTACGGCAACCAGGGCCCGCTGCCGGTGCAACTGCCGCAGCCGCCCAAGGGCGTGCCGGGCTGGGCGTTCTGGCAACTGGAAGACCTCAAGGCCACGCGCCGCTACATCAACTGGTGGATCGACGAACGCCAGGTCGACTACGGCGATTTCGGCGGCGGCATCTCCGACGACTCCGACCTCACCCAGCAATGGCCCGGCGTCGCCCTGATGGGCGTGGACCCGGACAAGCTCAACGCCTCGCTCACCGCCCTGTCCGACGCCAACTACCGCAACGGCATGTTCACCGACGGCCTCTCCACCATCGAGACCGACGAACTGCATTCCTACGAGGACGGCATCAACATCAACAGCGAAATGCTCTACCTCAACTGGGGCGACCCGCTGACGGTGGAGCGGCTGATGCGCACGGTGAAGGCGTTCGAAAACATCATCCAGGTCAACCCGCAGGGCCACCTGCTGTTCGCCAGCAATTGGTTCGGCGGGCGCAAGGTCTACCGCGAACCGAACTGGCAGTGGCAGAAGCCCTACTCGTTCCCGATCCTGCACCCGGCACTGCTGCTGGGCGGCTACAACGCCGACCCCAACAGCCGCCGCATCGTCACCGGCCTGGCCGACGGCTACCTGGCCCACGCCTATACCGACGCCAAGGGCCAGTGGGCGCTGCCCAACGAGATCAACTGGGCCACCGGCAAGACCCGCGGCGGCAGCCTGTTCGACGGCAGCGGCGGCCCCGACACCCTGCACACCTTCTGGGCCGCCTACCGCTGGACCGGCGACACGCGTTATCTCAAGGCCATCGACTACCGCGTCGCCAAGGCCGGCCCCGGCGGCCTGTCCCTGCTCAACGAGAACTTCCTCGACGTGCTCGGCAAGCGCGACAGCTGGGGCGCCAGCCTGACCAAGACAGCGGCCGATGCCGAGGCCGACGACGCCCCGGATTTCGCTCACCACGTCGCCTGGGAACAGAGCGGCGACCCGCGCTGGCTGGAAACCCTGTACCGCGCCGAGACCCGCGACAAGCTGCAGACCTTCTACATGAACACCGAAGGCCACTGGTGGAGCGACCGCGTCGAATCGCCCACCGTGAACCTGCAGCGCGCCCGCCTCGGCGGCGTCGCCCTCAAGCGCAACCAGACCTACCCCGGCCACACCGTCAGCTGGCGCTTCGCCGATCCCGAAGGCGCGGTGCAGGTGGCGCTGCTGCTGCCCAAGCCGCGGCAGGATCGCTTTACCGTCATCGGCTACAACACCAGCGGCAAGACGCAGCGGGCGCAGATGACCGGGTGGAACGTCGCCGCCGGGCAGTGGCGGATGCGTGCGGGCGTGGATCGCGATGGCGATGGGAAGATCGATGGCAAGGCCGCTACGCGTGAGTTTGCGTTCGAGAAGAGCGGGGCGGTGGACGTGGAGTTCCCGGCCGGGCAGACGGTGGTGATGGAGTTCGAGCTGGTCGCGCCGGCGGCGGTGCCGGTCGAGCTACGGCCGGATCTGGGGATCGGGCGTGGGGATGTGCGGGTGACCGCGGATGCCATCGAAGTCACCGTGCATAGCCTGGGGCATGTGGATGCGCCGGCTGGGTTCGTGGTGTTGGAGGATGCGCGGGGCAGGGAATTGGCGCGGGCGGGGTTTCCTGCGTTGGAGGCGCCGCGCGATCTGGAGCCGAAGACGGCGCAGGTGCGGTTGGTGGTGCCGGGTGGAAAGAGCGCCAAGGGAGTTCGGCTGCGTATCGTCACCCAGGGCGACGTGGCGGAACTGACCCATCGGAATAATGTGGTGGATGTGCCCTGATCTAATCATGGTGCCTTTCGACGACACCATCTGCCCTAGCTAGGCACCTTCATCTGGGATGTTCCGGGCCGACGACTGCATTTGTCTCCCTATAAAGTGTGACGTCGTGCTAGAACAGTATCTTCTGCGGGAGAGAACGGACTTCCATTCGGAACTGATTGGACGGTTGCACCTGCGCGATAAGCGTCGCAGAGCATCAGTCTGCAATGGGAAAGCTAGGACGCCACATCTACTCAGGGGAAATCGATGTTTACCAAAGTCTCCATCATCGCGGTGCTGGCCGGGTTTGCCATGTGGCTGGCCGCGGCATCCGCGGGTGCCCAAGTCCGCGCACCCTGCGCATATCACTCTTTCAGTCACGGTGGCCACTACGCGTCGGGCCACTGTTTCGCATAAGGGCGGTAGCTATCTTAGTCCAAGCGCCAACAATTAATATCGCCGAAATAATTACTGATTTCTAAATTAATAGGTAATGGCAAAGAAATAAGCTAATTAAGGTTGTCGAAATTTAATGGTATCCACTCCGTGTCCGCTTTTTCAAAAAAGCACTCTGACCCCGATTTTCTTCTCACGTCAAACGTTAGCCATATTTACTAAACACATAGGTTAGCAATGAACCAAAACGATCAAAGGCTCGCACTGGCATTAAAAATTAGATTTGGAACCGCCCCATCTGAACCAAATGAACAACAGCTTGCGGCAATCAAGAGAGACATTCAAACCCTAGTAGCTCGGGGAAGGGCGCCAACAGACGCTGATTGGCAAGTAATTGTCTCAAAGCACTGCCCGGGGGCGGGAAAATACAAATATGCAGGCGCTGACAATTCTGACTTGACAACCCTACTTCAGATGGCAACAAAAAAATAACGCGGAGACAAACATGACCATACTTGATCTTAAAAAAGAAATTGAGGCGGCCCTGCTTATTACGAGTTGGTCGCCGACTGGCTCTGATCTGAGGGAAATAGCCAGAAAAATACGGGAAAAGAAAGGTAGCCTCACAAGAGGCGAGCTTGAGGTAATTGTTTCTGGCGTCGTTGGCTCATTCACACACGCAATGATGGAGGGCGTGGACAACTCCGATTTGATAACTATTTTGATGATGGCTACAAAAATTGAGAACAAATGAGCAGGCCATCTTGGAAGCTGAAGGACGGCTATCAATACTTAAAGACGAGTATTTGCGCTTCCTAACGCCGGTAGCGGTAAAGATTAATTCGGAGGGTTACAACCCTACTATTGAAGAGCTGCTGCAGTGTCAGCAACTAGGTAGCAGATATTTCAATTATTTGGAGAGCTTTGTTGGTACAAGTGATCTACTAGGTGCCCACAATAGCGGTCTTTGGGTTACAGGATTTGCAGAAACGTGTAAATCCGTTCTTGGCGCCTACGTTGTCCACATCAACTTTTTGAGGAGTTACAGAGAGACCTTAGGGGGCGTGGACGTCGAGCCAGATCAATTCGCATTTGCGAACATGCAGAGGGTAGTAAAGCAGTATCTTGTTGCGGAATGTTCGGCGCAATTGGAATCTTTGTATGTGAAAAATAATTTACCTACTTCGGGGTTCAAAGTGAAAGCTCATGGGGATATTCAAAAAACGCCAACATGGCAGATTGTCACTAGTGTTGCAATTGGCATAATTTCAGTGGTTGCCATATTGTTTCTGTCCGTGGCTATACCAAACCCTACAGCGTGGCAAGGCTTCGTTTTTCGCGGATGTTTGGCTCTGGGCCTGGCTGCCGTTGCGGTGATTGTCCCGGGCTTTTTAAATGTAAATGCACAAGTCAGGGGTGCTGGAAGTTACTTCAAAATTTTTGCTGGGGGCGCAATCGCCATATTCATTGTTATTTGGCTAGTGAATCCACCGAAAGTTAATTCAGAAAACCAAGATCAGAAAACTGAGCGAAATACAGCTAACTATTCGTTCAACGGGACGTCGTCGCTCTTCCGGCGCCGCCGCCTGTTAACTTTAACGTTAGAGGGCACACATGACATCTCTGGTACTAGAACTGCAGCGTGATGCACTTGATAAGTCAGTAGGCACCGCCGACCTTCTTCGGAAGGCACTAGTCGTAGCGCGGAAGCTAAAGGTCACGGATTTGGTCGAGTGGCTCAGCCATGAACTAAACGGCTATCCCGAAGGAAAGGATGTTCCCGAGTACCGGAACCTGCGCGGCGAACTGAAGGTTCATAATCCTTACCACGGCTGGGTCCCGCTGATGATGAAGGATGCCAGGCAAGCTGAGCTTCTCTCAAAGCGTGGCACGTCCCAGGCAATTTCGGAGTTGGAGAGTATTGCGAACGGCGACGGAGGCGTGGTCTACGTGCGCTTGCCGAAGAAGATCGAGCACAGCCTGATGAAGGGCATGGACGTCCCACTTGAGCCAGCCGTTATTCTTTCAAAGACCCAGATCCATGGCCTCGTGGATAAGGTTCGTAACACCGTCTTAGAATGGGCTCTCGGGCTCGAAGAGCAAGGAATAATGGGCGAAGGCATGAGTTTCTCGCCAGAAGAGCAGCGGCAGGCGAGCAACGTGACTCTGCATGTTGCTAGCTTGGGAAGCGTCATTGGCACGATGCACAACTCGCAGATCCAGCAAGGCACTCACAACTCAACCCAAACCTACACACAAACGCTGGACCTCGATGCTGTGGCCCGAGTCATCGGCGAACTGCGTAGCCGCCTTGACGAGGCGCAGCTGCCAGTGGAAGAGGGCGCGCAGGTCAAATCGGATATTGCTTGTGTGGAGGCCCAACTTGCTGCACCCAAGCCGAACGTGAACGTCATTAGGGAAAGCCTGCGCAGCACGAGGTCCATCCTTGAAGGCTTGGCCAGCTCAGCGATCTTCCAAGGCATCATTACGGCGCTCGGAGCACTTAGCTAATGCCCTCTAAGAGTGGGAATAACGGGGCTAGGTTCACTTCTTAAGTCAACCTAACCCTGTTTTCTCCACTGGAATTGGCGAGTAAAGTCGAGAAACCCCAGCTGGCCCAAGACGGGTACTGCGTAGCCTGTCAGCATCGGCTAGCGTTCTTGCTGTTCCGCCGGCGCGCAATCGACCACAATGCTGCCTAACAGTTCGTCCAAGCCGACGCCGCTTCGCGGCACGGCTTAACTCAGGTGTTAGGCCCTAGAGGAGAGCTCGATGCAGTCGTTCAAACATTCTGAAACGTGCATCTGCTGTCAGCGGTCGTTCCAGTTCGGCCGCGGGGTGTCCGCGGGACGCCCCCTGCCTGGGTACAACATAGTAGTCTGCCGCAATTGCTACGATAGCAACTGGGATGGCTGGGCCCCGCACTACGAGTGGCTCATCATCAAGCATCTCCGAGAGCAAAGCGTCACACCGCCGCCCCGGAGCAAAGATGGTTGGCTTCCTCATAATTGGCCGGAGGCGGCCGGTGGGGCCTAACAATTCGTCCAAGCCGACGCCGCTTCGCGGCACGGCTTACTCATGTGTTAGACCGGATGAGGGAGAGAAATGGATCGCCCGTCAGAAGAACTACGCCACCTAGTACGTCGCCACATTGAGCTTCTGATCGATTACGAGCATTTCCTCGAACGCAATCCGGAGCACACTCACACGCCGCTGTTTCGGGCGCGGTATGAGCCGGTGATGATTGAGCGCGCCTGCCCCTTGGAGCGTGACCCTGGCGGCTTCATGGAAATGCTTGTCGCTCCGGGGAGTCGACAGCAGGGGCTTCGCAACATCAGTAACGAGACACGCGACTGCCGAAAGCTGATCATCCTGGACCCGTACATCTTTTCCGGCCCATCTGCTCGCGCCGCCGACATTGCCGCCGACCTTGAAGAAGCATTGTTCTCCCGGCGGAAGAGCATCCAAAGCGTGCATATCGTGTACAGCGACAAGCCAGGGGATCGAACAGGTGCCGTCCGCGACGCCGTGCTGTCGATGTTCGAACGGCATAAAACGTTCGTTAGTGAAGCCCGTAGCCACGCGCTACATGATCGCGTTTGGATCTACGATCGCACCAGCGCGCTGGTAGTCGGGACTTCGCTGAACGGGATCGGCAACCGCTTAGCATTCATGCTGCCGCTGCCCAATGAAGACTTATTGCACCTTCTGAGCTATCTCGACGACAACGGGCTATCTAGGCATATCCCAGCGTAGCTTGCGTGCGCAAATAATGGGGTCAGGTTCACTTATAGATCAGTAGCGGGGTCAGGCTTACTTTTACTTCTCGTTAGAGATCTTCCCTGCTTGACATCTAAAGAAGTCAGTAGCAATCTCCATTCCAAGGAGCGTAGAAACTCCTCTAACAGCGGTACCCACCTCCGACAAACCGGTGGGTTTTTTGTGCCTGATCCTCAGGCACAACCGACGCGATGCCTACGTCGGGAGGGCGGCTAATACAACACCCTTCGGGGGAATACGCCCGCCGTCTGTTAGCGGTTTCTAACCTCCCGACATCCCGTCGTCGGTCGGCGGCGGGTTTCTGGCCGTCAAGGAGGGCTTCGCCATGCATCCACCGTCATCCCGTCCCGCCCCTGCCCGCAAGCGGGCAACACGGAAGGCAACCTGCTGCCCGAACTGGACCATCGTCGAGTCCGAGCTCATCCCCATGCTGACGCCCGAGCAGATCGCCGTGGCCGACGCCGCCGATCTCGCCCGCCAGAAACGCCCCCCGCGCCGCACGCGCCCGCCGCAGCACTGCACCGTCGGCTACGGTCACTACGCCAACGGCAAGCGCATGCCGGCGGTGCACCTCGCCGGCCGCTGGATGGAGGAACTGGGCTTCGCCATTGGCAAGAAGCTACACGTGCGCGTGCGCGACGGCGAACTGGTGGTAAGCCTGGCCACGGAGGACTGACGTGGACATCCTGCACCTGCCGGAACAGAGGTCAGAGTTCACTTTGTTGTGCGCGGCACTTTTGGAAGTTCGCGGACGATTGTGCGCTTGCGTGGCAATGCCATTAGCGACGTCCGGCGGAGAAGGCTGCGGAACTAGGTACGCAGTTGATCGAGTGATGCATCAAGCGAATTCCTAGCAAGGCTGCGCGCTATTGTGGGCAGAGCACAGACAGGTCTACTCTGATCCAACTGTCTGGTCGATCACATTAGGGGGTGTGATATGAAGTGTGGACTGCTGTCGTTGATTCTGCTGGCGGGCCTTGCGGCATGTCACTCCGCGCCGTCGCCGCGGCCGGCCGTCGCACATGGGGATGGCGCATCGCCGGACCGTCCCGTCGATCTGTCTTCGGCGCATAGCGAAGGCGCGGGCATCGCCGCGCAACGCACATGGCTCGATCAGCACTACCCCGGCGCGCGCATCAAATCGCAGTCGCTGTTGTTCGAGCCGTCGGCCATGGACCTCATCACGATCGTGCTGCCCTCCGGCGAGGAGCGTGAGGTCTATTTCGACATTTCGTCCTACTTTGGGAAGTGGTGAGTGGCGCAAGGCATGTCATGCAGGCATTTGTCATCGGATTCCTGGCGCTGATTGCGTGCGCCGGAGCGGCCTTCGTCGTGGCGGTCGTCTTCCCATCCCGCCTGGCGTTGCGGCTGTTCCTGTTTACGTCGACCATGACCTTCCTATGCCTGTTTTGCGTCGCCTGGTTTCTACGGGATGGATTGGGACCGGACGCGGTCACATCGCAGGGAATGCTGGCGGCCTTGCGTGTCGCCGACAGTGCCTGGTTTCCGGCGTTGTGCTGGGCGCTCCTCAACGGTTTGGCCCATTTGGTCTATCGATGGAGACGCGGAAAACGTGGAGAACGCACCGCACTGGGCGACATGCGCTCCGGGTGAAGCGTGGCGACTAGCTCGCCTTACAATAGGTGCTGAGTCGCGAAGCCGATCGCTTCGCGCATTCCGCCGTAGACACGCCCGCCGTTCCAGTGATTGGTAGCGACGACCGCAATCACTGGCTCGGCGAGGATCGCGCCACGCCGCGCTTCTGCGGCAACAGGAACAAACGGGCCGCAGATGGACGATACAGCGATTCGGTTAGGAATTGTGGCCCTTGTCTTTTTCACATGTGCTTCGGTGAACTATTCCGCTTTCCGGATGGCCGGTGGCCTGCCTGGGAGGATGAAGACACTTGGCGTGATGTTTGGCGCTGTCGGCATCTTTTTGATGGTTCTGGTGGTGCTATGCGTCTTCATCTCCCTGCTTCAATACTTCATCGGCGGCGGCACCTATGTGGTCGTAAGGCTGCTTGATCCACTCCTCTTGGGCGTAGGGTTCTGCACCACCGGCTCTCTCATTACCCTGGTGCTTGGCACGCGAGGCAGGCATGACAAAAAAACCCGCTGACTCAATCGGACCTACTGCGCTCAGTGGAGCGACGCAATGCAAGCGGACATCGCTTTGAACGCCACCAACGTTGTTGCCCGCAACTTCGCCCGATGCGCTGCATACGACGACTGCTCGTTCGTCGGTCGTCTCAATGAAGAGATGCGCTGGGACTGGGACGAGTACTGGCTTCTGGAGAAGGCACTGTATGACCTGGCGACCGATGGCGAACTTGAGCGCGAGACGGCATGGCCTCTGTTCCGGATCTTCAGCTTCGTGCTGATGCTCCTTGGTTGTCACTTCAATCCCAACGACGTCTTTGCGCTCAAGGGCGCCTCCGACGAAGATGTCCACGATCTGCGCGACCGACTCCAGTTGGTTTTTGAAGGCTTCTATGCTGGCAGCATGCCGGCACATGACAGGCTTGACCCGTCTAACCCGTTGTTGATGTCGACTCACCACTAAGCACATCAGGCGCACTTATGGATCTGTCCCAATTGGAATTTCACGACGCGGTGCTATTGGGCGTTTCCCTCGACCCGGTCGAGCGCGCTGCCGAGATACGACTCGCCTACTATCCATCGAGCCAATCGCGCGAGCGGGTATTGGGCATCCTTTGCTTTCGCGGAGTGGCGCGCCTCAATCAGATCACGGACCTGGACGCTTTGCAGCAGCACGCCGGACCCGGCAACATCAGTCAGTTCGTCACTGGCGAGCAGCCCGGTGTCAGTCATCTCTACCATGTTCGCGGATTGATCGAAATCGCAGCGACATCAGTTGCATTCCTGGATGTGCCTGAGAACTCACAGAAACCAGCATTGGCGCTTGATGTCGCTTGAATTGGAATCCAGCCGGCAAGGACCGTACCAATGAGTTCGTGGTCTCCGCTGCTGATTTTTTGCCTTGGCAAGCGATCCATTGAGGCAACCTATGCGCCCTGACCGCCCCAAAGCCGTTTCTGTCTCGGTCGCCCTGCTTGTCGCGACGCACATGATCGGGCTAGCGCAGATGATCGGTCTGTCAGGCACGCTGGATGTGCCGCTCTGGCTGCCTTACAGCGCCTTGGCGGCCCTCTATTCACTGTTGATTTTTCTGATCGTGATGCTGATGCGTGGCAGCCAGCTGGCGCGCACTACATACACAGTAGTTGGCTTACTTGGTCTGGTTTCTACGGCAAGCTCCGCCAATCATCTCGGCATGGGCTGGTTGATCGTGGCGGCAAAGCTCACTGCTCTGACATTGCTGTACATACCTTCCAGCGATGCATGGTTTGCCGCCCGAAGCGGTGGCGAGACACATTCTTCAAAAAAGACAGCTTGAGCGCCTGATGACCACATTCCAATTCCAACCCCGCTGGAAGGAAGAACTCGTCTGCATCGGGCCGGGTGGCGCGTTCGTGCTGGACTTCCCGATGGGCGTGCCGACCGTCTACGTGCCCACCGAGCATGCCTGGGCGCAAAGTGCACCCGAATGGGCGCGCGACTTGTGGCCGGTGTTCAAGGCCGAGCTGGAAGCTTGGTGCCAGGCGCGCGACGTACAGTTCTTCCTGGACGGGTCGGCCAAGTGCTACTGAGCCATCGCCACGGCCGAGGTGAGAACCACGCCAGCAAGCGGAAGTGCGCGGATTGGTATCCTGGCGCGCCATCGCAGCAAGGTCTCCAATGAGCCAGAGTACAGAGCGCGCTGACGCGACGAACATCCCGCTGTACCACTTGATCGCGTCGGAATCGCACGAGGTCCTCGGTCCGTGGGCGGACGCGTTCCCGGCGTATACCGTCGTGGTCGGCTACTCGAGTCTCGGTCACTTCTTTCTGCATGACCCGGCCAGCCAAGATTACGCGGTGCTGCACCCGTTCAAGGCTGCCGGCAAATCCTATGGCGCGCACGCGTCCACCACGGCGTTCGAGGTGGCCATGCTGCGCGATCCGGGCTTCGAGGCGTACGTGTTGCGCGGCGACCATGTGCGAGCGATCGCGGCGCGTCTTGGCCCGTTGAAGCCCGGGCAGATCTACATCCCGCAGCCGTATCCGACGCTGGGCGGCACGGAAGCGCCCGAGACGTACGACAAGGGCGATGTGTGGGTGTTCGCGGATCTCGTCGCGCAAAGCGTGGGCTTGTGACGTGAACCCGAGCGATTTCGTAAGGCACGGCTGATACGGATGGCGCGCGCAAGTCGCCGATCGACACGTGTGTTGTGCGTGCTTGCCGGCGCGCTACTTGGTGTTGCCGCGTTCTGCGTGGGCGTTGACCCTGCGTCGCCGCTACGGTCGGGCGCGTGCGTACTGCTTGCGATCGGCGCCAGCGTCCATGTGGTCTCCGCGTTCCTGGGCAGCGACGCCTGGCGGAGTCGCTTGATCGGGCTATGGCCGGGCATCTGAAGGCCCGCTTTCGAGAAGCCGGGCGGCACGGCCTCGCCGCCCGGATCACATGCAACGCGAACGCCGTAGACGCTCGCCTCAGTGCTTGGCGGCCTTGCGTCGGTACACACCATTGAAGCTCACATTGGCGCCGCCGCACTGCAGGTTGTCCGAGACCACCAGCAGGTCGCCGACCAGCTGCAGGCGGACCTTGCAGTCGCCCTCGTCGAGCTCCAATCGGTTGCCTTCCGGAAACCCCCGCGCGGTGACGGCGCCGATGTTCGGGCCGCCCGGCCGGTCTTCGGGGCTCGGGTTGGCGCTGGGCCAGTAGGCGTCGCCGTTGGCGGTGATGGTGCCGTCGCCGTTGGCGATCAGTTGCAGGCCGTTGTCGCCGTCGTGCCACTGACCGACCCAGGCCTGCGGCTTCGGCGCGGCCGTCGTCGGCAGCGGCTGCACGCTGGACGCCGCCACCCAGCCGGCGCTGCCGCCGACCTTGTTGGGGTAGAACGCGCAGACGAAGCCGCCCTGGCGCTGCGCCAGGATCACCGTGTCGTCCTTGACCACATAGGCGCGCTGCCGGCACGCGGCCTCGCCCTTGGCCGGGCAGCCGTCGTCGTCGTTGAGCAGGTACAGGCGCGGCACCGCGACCTTGGCGAGCGAGAACCCGGCCGTGCTCATGGGGAAGCCGCCGTTGCGGCACATCGCCGCGTCCTCGTCCGGCGCCGCGTAGGCCAGGGCGGGAACCGCCAACAGGGCGAGCAGCCAGGTCTTGTGCATCAGAGTCGCTCCAAAGGTGGGGCGACAGTGTGGGCCAACGGGGGTGAACCGGTGGCGAGCGAACCGGCAGGCGAGGGCGTCGTGGTGCCTGCCAGGCACTGCCGCCAGGGGGGGGCAGTGGTCCAGCCGCAAGCCAGTCGGCTTGCGACGCCCACGCGGAAAAACGTCTCGGCCTGTAAGGGAGATGCCATCAGGCACGTTGCAGGGATTCCCCTTTACGGCGATCCAGGTTTCAGACGCAGACGGTAGTGGAATGGCAGTGAAGTACCGGGCAGGCGATGTCTTTGCGATCCCGTTGGACACGGGAACGTATGCGTTATGCCAGGTGCTGTGGGCGCCGCAGGGCGACTATCGCCAGGTGGTCGGCTTCTGCGTGCTGGAACGGCATGCCTCCACGCCGGCGCTTGGCCCGTCGCCGGGACAGCCGCTGCCCGCGCGCGACGGGGACCAGGACATCCGCTTGCTGTTCACCGGCACCCAGAAGCTCAAGCGCGGCGACTGGCAGATCATTGGCCACGCGCCGCTGCCCAGCGACATCGTGGACCTGCTGACCTTCCACATCGCCGGGGAGCTGCACGAGGGCGACAGCTTCGTGCGGCTGCTGGCGGTGGATGAGTACGCCCGCTATCCGTCGATGTCGGTGCTTGGATTCGAACTGGTGCACCGGCTGCTCAGCGGCAGCCAGTGAGCCGTTGACGGCCACCGGCCGCTCGGCGAGCATCGCATGCAGGCCCAACGCAGGGGCGTGGCCGGCGCCGTACATCACTCTGTCTGGATCAGCTGACATCATGCCCGCAAGCCTGTTGACCGAGATCGTCCTGCGCCCGCTGCTGGAGATCGTCCTGTACGGCCTGTGCTATGTGGTCGGCATGATCGTGGTGCCGGCGTTCTCGTTCGGCTACTACAGCGTCGAACCGTGGAGCAGCAAGCAGCGCAGGAAATCCGGCAAGCGCAGTGCCTATCTGGCGCCTCGCGTGGTTTCGGCCGACACGGCGGCCTTTTGGGGCGGGTTCATCCTGGTGGGCGTTGGGCTGTTGGGCTATGCGCTGTGGCAGGCGGCGGGCGCTTAACCCCGAAGCCACACCGCGTTACGCTTCCTGGACATCGACTGCAACGGATTGCATCCGCTCATGCCTCACTCCGCCGCCTGCTTCACCACGCGACACACGCTGTCGGCGCTGCGCGATCAGATCGACGAACGCCCGGAACTGGAGATGGCGTTGGAGTGCATGATCGAGGTGGAAGAGGAACATTTCCCGGACCCACCGACCTTTGCGGCGCTGTCGCATCTGGCGCAGTGCACGGCGTGCCAGGCCTGGAGAACCGCCTGGATGGACGCGCAGTTCCCGGAGCGTGTGGTGTGGCGCAAGCGAATCGCTCGCTACTGCTGCAGCAGCATGTTCGCCGCGGTGACCAAGCCGGACAGGACGGTACGGATCGAATTCGAGCTGTTCCGCGGCGAGGATCCGACCTGGTACCTCAACGACGCGATCTGTGTGCGGTTCTGCCCGTGGTGCGGGCAGCGTCTGCCCGATCGGCCTTTCGAGCCGGATCTGGAGTCCGAGCAGGAGCCGGGACACACACCGTGACACTGTGCCGCCGCCGCGTCGCCATGACGGCTTCAGGGCTGCCGCGACGGTCGATCGTCCTGTGGCTGCTCAACCGGCTTGCGGATCCGTCGCACGACCACGCTGCTTGCCGCATGGCGACGTCGGCGCATGGCGGTGTGCGATGAAGCAGCGACTGCTCGCTCTCGCGATCGCGCTGCTGTCAGCCGGTTGGGTGCTGCCGCTGTGGTGCGGTGTCGAGGCGTGGCTGACGTTCTGGCAACGCGAGGGCATAGCGTCGCTGCAGCGCGGTCCTTCCGGCGACTCCTTTCCGTACCTGGCCTTCGCCTCGGCCTGCTGCAAGGCCGCCAGCGTCTGGCTTGCCGTCGCAATCGGCATCTGGGCGTATCTGGGCGCGCGTGCCTGTCTACGGCGGATGCGATGAGTTGTCATGCGCGCGTGCTGCAATGGGTCCGGCCAGTCGCTGCACCACGGTGTCCTGCCCCGGTGGCCGGGCGTTGCGAGAGACGCCCATGTGCCGCAGGCGGCGGTGCCGGCCGCCACCGGGTTGCATGACGTGCCGCACCGCTGTCCACCTGGATGGCCGTGCGTGCGTTACCCTCCTGGACCGCCCATCCGCGCCCGCTCGCCCTGACGCAGCCACGCCGATGCGTGCGTCCGCCATCCGATCGTTCGAGAGTCAAGCTGCCGCATGCATCCTGTCATCCACTTCCGCTCCCGCCTGCTTGAGGTGAGCGCCGAGCCGGAGAATCCGATCAATCCGATCCGCGGCAGCTCGCTGCTGGACTGGCTGCGTGTCCGCGTCGGCGACAGCATGGTGCTGTCCGAGCCGGACCCGGAAGACTGGGGCTGGGCCTCCGAAGCCGAATGCCAGGGGCGCACCTACCTGGTCGGCGCCTACGCCGAGGAAGAGGTCGATGGCAACCATACCTGGATGTTGCAGATCGAGAAGGAGCGCTCGTTCTGGGAGCGTCTGCTCGGCCGCCATGCGATGCATGACGACGATCCGTGCTTTGTGCGGTTGCATGCGCTGATCGCCGCCGAACCGCGGTTCACCGACGTGGTGGTGGAACGCGAACCCTGACGGCCTCCGCCGCCTCGATGCCGGCGCAGCACGGTGCGCGACGGTGGGTGCCTGGCTGCAGCACGCCCGCCATCGTGCTTGGGTATGCTCGCAGGTCCGTCCACGTCCGCGTGCTCCGATGCCGAGTCGAACCCTGTCGCTGTTTCCGCTGCTGTTGATCGGCATTGCGCCCGCGCTGATGGCGGCGCCCAAGCACTGTCTGCCGTACGGGCCTACCCAGGTCACTCTGTCCGGCACCTTGGCGCCATCGCCCACCGCGTCCGCGGCGCCCACTGCGCCGCATGCCCACGCGCATGTCGATGCCGCTGCGGCAGCGCCCCAGGAAGAGGTGCTGATCCTGCCGCAGCCGCTGTGCGTGGCGGCATCGGCGGACGGGCGCCAGCCGCGGCACGAGCAGGTGCGCCAGTTGCGGCTGGCGGTCACTGCTGACCAGGCGGCGCACCTGCGCGAGGAAGGGAGCGGCCAGGTGGTGCGGGTGACCGGAAGACTGGCGCATGCGCCGGCCGGTCCGGATGCACCGCCGCTGCGCCTGAGCGTGCTTGGGGTGGATAGCGACTGAAGGACCGCCCTGGTACGCGCTTTTGCTTCGACTCAGTGAAATGTGTCGTGGTCTTGTAGGAGCGGCTTCAGCCGCGACGGGCATTCCCGGTAACGCCTGTCGCGGCTGAAGCCGCTCCTACGCGGGTGGAGTCTCGGTGAGATCGGATGTCTCCTGTTACCCAGGCCACCTGATTGCTGCGTCCACGCCGGTTGCTGGCGCGCACGGGGAGCGCGCATTGACGGCGCGCAGTGCCTCGTTGAGGATCGCCATGCCGCGCCTGGCGGCTCAAGGTGTCGGCGATCGATGAGGGGAATCCGTTTTCTGTGTGCGATGAGCCTGTGGTTGAGCGCGTTCACCGCCATCGCGGGCGAGTCGCCGGCGCGCACGGTCCAGACGTTCTATACCTGGGCGATCGTGCCCGAGCACGCCGACGGGGACGTTGCGCAGGTCCGGCACCTGCTGGGGCGGGACTTGTTCGCGGCGCTGCAGGCGCAACGCGCCTACGAGGCGGCCTGCGCCAAACTGGTGCCCGCAGACGTCAAACCGCACATGCTCGACCAGAGCCCGTTCTTCCTGTGGCCGGACCAGCCCACTGCGCTGGTCTCGACGATCGCCCAGGTCACCGGCGACACCGCGCAGGTGCGCGCCCGCCTGGCCGTCGACGGCCAGCAGTGGACGGACACGGTGGTGCTCGGCCGCCAGGACGATCGCTGGGTGATCCTCGACATCGCCTGGCAGGAAGGGACACTCACCCGACGTCTGACCGAATTCGCCGCGCAGCCGTGCACGCAGTGATGGCCACCGGCGCGGACGAGAGAAGGCACGATGGATGACGTCGGCAGCCGTGCCGCGTTGCTGCTGAGTCTGCAACGCGGCCTGCTCGGCGAGGGGCACCCGCAACTGCGGCAAGCCTCGATCGAGGCCGATCGGGCGCGGCGCGTGGTCCGATTGCGCTTCGAATACGATGGCCCGCCCATGGAAGCGCCGCACGAAAGCTGCTCGCGCGCCGCCACCGAGGTGATCTCGGACTTCCCGGCAGGCTGAACCTCGAAGAAGCGCATGTCGCCGTGCCGATGCCGGCGCCGCTGCAGGCCCTGCAGCACGTGGCATACCGCCGTGCAGAAGCGGATCATTCGGCCTGACTGGCGCCGCCGGTCCCTACCGTTCCTCCGTGCCCGCCTCCACCACCCCGGGAATCGGCGTGGCCGCGGGAAACGCGTCGCGCAGCAGGTCCACGCCCTGCTGCGGCTTGGCCAGCGGCGTCAGATCCTGGCGGTCGGCGCGCAGTTCGGCGCTGCGGTGCGGGGCGATGGCATCGCGGCGGGCCTGCAGGTCCGGTTGCAGTTCGCCGTCGCGGTTGAACGACCAGGCCAGCATCGGCTCGCCCAGCGGCAGGGCGTCGCCGGCGGCATCGCCGTCGCGCGAATGCCAGGTGTGCCAGGTCTTGCCGTAGCTGTTGAGCTTGCTGCGCATCAGCGCCTTCTCCGCGGTCAGCGGCAGCCCGGGCGCGGACAGCTGGCCGGACAGGATCTCGCCGTTGTGCGGATGCCAGTAGCGGCGCTCCTCGGGCGGGAGTTGCTGGAACAGCCGCTCGGAAATGATGTACTCCACGCCGGTGAGGTTGGCCTGCGCGGTGTCGCCGTCGAACAGGGCGCACTGGGCGAAATCCTCGTTGGCCTGGCGGCAGAAGTGGTGGGCTTCCATCTGCTGGTGCGGATGCTCGCGCATCGGATGGAAGCCGACCAGGTGGATGTCCAGCACCGCGGCCGGGCCACTGTCCTGCAGTGCCTTGGCGCCGGCTTCCAGGACCCGGGTCTTGGCGCTCTCGGCCGCGCCGGGCGGTTGCGTGGCGGGTTCGGTGCGGTCGCGCCCGCAGGCGGCCAACGTCAGCAACAGGGGAGCGAACAGGATGCGGCGCATGCGGTGTCTCCAAAGGCGGCGCGCCGGCGTGGGCCGCATGGCCCGGACGCGTGGCGCACGACAAGGGGCAGCATCGGCTGCGCCACGTCGATCGGCCGTGGCCGGGGTGTCTGCACGGTGTCGTGACGCGCAGAGCCGACCATGTGGTGTCGCGCATGCAGGTCCGCGGATGTCCGCTGCAGCGGCTTCGCGCGACGTCGGGCGGTCACGCGTCGTTGCGCCGTGGCCGCCGCGCGGTCATTGCAATGGCGTTGCAACACAGACGACATATCGTGCCGCGCTGCGCCACCGTATGGCGCATGCCGTCGCGGGCTGCTGCGCAAGCCGAACGGACTCGATTCTGCGCGCTCACAAGGATCCGACATGCTGCTCTCCTCTCTCTCCCCGCGGCCGCTGACCGCGCGCGCCGCGCCGGCCCGTACCCGCCTGGCGCAGGCTTGCGCCGCCCTGGTGCTGGCCTCGGTCGCCGCCGCGGCCGCCGCGCAGGACAGCGCGCCGTCGCTGGCCGGCAGCGAGACCCGCCCGGCCAATGCCGCCGGCACTGGCGACGCGGCGACCTCGCTGGACACCATCATCGTCACCGCCGAGCACCGCGAGCAGAACCTGCAGGAGGTGCCGGTGTCGGTGGGCGTGGTGCAGGGCGAGGCGATGCGCGACTTCACCGCCGGCGGCGACGACACGCTGCTGGCGCTGTCCGGCCGCGTGCCCAGCTTCTATGCCGAGACCACCACCGGCCGCATCTTCCCGCGCTTCTACATCCGCGGCCTGGGCAACATCGACTTCTACCTTGGCGCCTCGCAGCCGGTGTCGATCATCCAGGACGACGTGGTGCTGGAGCACGTGGTGCTGAAGTCCAACCCGGTCTACGACGTGGACCAGGTGGAAGTGCTGCGCGGCCCACAGGGCTCGCTGTTCGGCCGCAACACCACCGCCGGCATCGTCAAGTTCGACAGCATCAAGCCCAGCGACGACTACACCGGCCGCGTCACCGCCAGCTACGGCAGCTACGACACCGTTTCGGTGGACGGCGGCATCGGCGGCCCGATCAACGACGTGCTGTCGTTCCGCGTGTCCACGCTGTATCAGCACCGCGACGACTGGGTGGACAACACCTACACCGGCCCCAGCGCCGACGGCACGGTCACCCCGAAGAAGGACGCGATGGGCGGCTACGACGACCGCAACGCGCGCCTGCAGCTGCTGCTGAAGCCGAGCGAGAACTTCTCGCTGCTGGGCTCGTTCCACACCCGCGACTACGACGGCACCTCCACGCTGTTCCTGCGCGGCGCACTGCACAAGGGCTCGAACAGGGTCGACGTGCCGCGCGACCAGGTGGCCTACGACGAGGCCCACGACAACCCGCAGGCGTACAAGACCCACGGCGCCTCGCTGAAGGCGATCTACGACTTCGGCGGCGTGTCGCTGACCTCGATCAGCGCCTACGAGACCACCTCCGGCTACAGCCGCGGCGACACCGACGGCGGCGCCGCAGCCAACTTCCCGGTCAACGGCGTGCCCAACGGCTACGGGCAGTCGATGGGCCAGGTGCGCGATCTGGACCAGTACACCCAGGAACTGCGCCTGGCCAGCGAAGGCGACGCCCCGCTGCAGTGGCAGGCCGGCGCGTTCTACTTCGACGGCAAGGACACCACCGATTTCTACCAGCGCGCCTACTTCCTCCAGACCGCCGCACGCAATCCCAACAACTGGGTGCGCCTGCACAACCGCAACACCTCCTGGGCCGGCTTCGGCCAGCTGACCTACAAGGTCACCGACGCATTGACCCTGACTGCCGGCGTGCGCCAGACCCGCGACAGCAAGGAGACCAAGCTGCTCAAGACCGCCGACACCGCGGCCGGCGTGGTCACCTACAAGGGCCGCCGCGACGTGCGCCTGGCCGACACCCAGCCGAGCTGGGACCTGAGCGCGATGTACGAGATCAACCCGAACGTCAACGTGTACGTGAAGGTCGCCCGCGGCTTCCGCGGCCCGACCATCCAGGGCCGTTCGGCAGTGTTCAATTCCGACTTCACCACCGCCGACTCGGAAACCATCCTGTCGTGGGAAGCGGGCATCAAGAGCAACTTGTTCGACAACCGCTTGCGTTTGAACGTCACCGGCTTCACCTACACCGTCGACGACATCCAGCTCAACGGCAACGACTCCAACGGCAACGGCGTGCTGTTCAACGCCGACAAGGCCAAGGCCTACGGCATGGAAGCGGACCTGGACTGGCGCCCGATCCCCAACCTGTCGCTGACCGCCGGCCTGAGCCTGCTGCACAGCGAGATCCAGGACAAGCGCGTGTACGCGCAGGTGTGCGGCCTGAACGGCGTGGTGGTGTGCACGGTGAAGGACCCGACCATCCGCATCGGCAACAACACCTTCGCCCAGATCGACGGCAACCCGCTGCCGAACGCCCCCAAGTACAACGTCAACCTGGCCGCCCGCTACGACATCCCGGTCAACGACGGCGGCGCCTTCTTCGTCGCCACCGACTGGAACAAGCAGGGCTACACCAGCTTCGTGCTGTACGACTCCACCGAGTTCACCTCCAACGGCAACTTCGAAGGCGGCCTCAAGCTGGGCTACACCGGCGATTACGGCGCCTGGGAAGTGGCGGCGTTCGCCCGCAACATCACCAACGAGAAGAACCTCAAGGGCGTGATTGAGAACTACATGGCGGCCGTGTACAACGAACCCCGCATCGTCGGCGTCTCCTTCAACCTGCACTGGCACTGATCGCAGGCATTGCAGCACACGCGCCGGCAGCACACGCCGGCGCCAGCGGGCGGGAGGGCGATGGTCCTCCTGCCCGTTTTGCGTTTGGTAGGGGCACGTTGCGTCGCTGTGACGATAGCCGTCGCCGTCGCCGTCGCCGTCGCCGTTGCTGTTGCTGTTGCTGTTGCTGTTGCCTGGCTTTGGCTCTTGCTTTTGATTCACCGGGTTCCCTTCCGAAGCGGCGGCCATCGCGGGGAAACACCCGAAGGGCGGCGTACATGGATGTACGCCGTCCGCGGCAGGGGCAGGATGCCCCTTCCGCGGATCCCCGTGATGGACGCGGACCCGGAGCGCGCAGCGCGGAGGGCGCAAGGCAGGGCGCGCTTTCTTTTGGTTACCTTTTCTTTGCGCGAGCAAAGAAAAGTAACTCGCCCGAAAGGGCGAAAGCCTTTGCTGTTGCTTCAAAGCATGAGTGTCAGACAAGAAAAACCGTAGGAGCGGCTACGGCGGCGACCGCGACCTCCACGGTAAAGCCCGGTCGCGGCTAAAGCCGCTCCTACGACCGCCCGAGGCCCTCGAGGCCCGAGGTCCCGACCCCGACGCCTGCGGCCTGCGGCAAACCCGCCACCCATCCCAAATCCCATAGCGCCCCCGCCCCCGCTCTGCTAAAGTCCGCGCCCAGCGCTGCCGGGTCCGGCAGCCGGGCACAGCCGCCGCCATGCCTTCATCCGTGCGTTTTTCGGGGGGAGTGGTGCATGCGCGTCGCGCGATCGGTGTTGTCCTTGTCTGTCGTCTCCATCCTGCTGGGCTGGGCGCCCACAACGCGCGCCGCAGGCGGTGAGGCCGCGCCTCCCCCCGATCCCACCACCCTCGACCAGATCGTCGTCACCGGCGAGAAGAGCGGCCGCAGCGTGCAGGACACCACCAGCTCGGTCGCCGTCACCACCGAAGCGCGCATCGAGCAGGAGAACCTGCAGAACGCCTACGAGGTGTTCAACCGCACCGCCAACATGGCCCAGACCTACGGCGATGCCGGCTTCAGCATCCGCGGCATCCGCAACATCGACGGCGGCAGCGATGCACCGCTGGCCACCATCTACCTCGACGGCGCCGCCCTGCCATGGAAAGCGATCAGCTGGGCGCCGCTGAGCCTGTGGGACCTGCAGCAGGTGGAAGTCCTGCGCGGCCCGCAGTCCACCCTGCAGGGCGAGAACGCCCTGGCCGGCGCGATCGTCCTGCGCACCGCCGAGCCGACCATGGACTGGCAGGGCAAGCTGCGGGTACTGGCCTCCGACCCGTCCGACCGCAGCCTGGCCGGCGCCATCGGCGGCCCGATCGTCGCCGACGAACTGGCGTTCCGCGCCTCGGTGGAGCAGCGCAGCTTCGACGGCTACACCTGGAACCTCACCCGCCAGGCCGCCGACGACGCGCAGGTCTCGGCCATCTACCGCGGCAAGCTGCTGTGGACGCCGTCGGCGATCGCCGGGCTGAAGGTGCAGCTGGGCTACACCCGCTCGCACCGCACCGGGCCGTACATGTACAGCTACGTACGCACCGACCTGCCCGACTACTTCGTGCACCGCTATACCACCAACAACACCCCGGACCGCACCCGCAGCGACAGCGACATCGTCACCCTGCAGGCCGACTACGCGCTCTCCGACGCCTGGTCGCTGTCCTCGGTCAGCGCCTGGAACAAGGTCACTTCGTCCAGCCTGTGGGACATGGACCATGGCCCGGACAACGCCGGCTACGCGCGTCGCCAGCTCGACGACACCACCGCCTCGCAGGAACTGCGCCTGCACTACGCCGGCACCGCGGTGCAGGGCCTGCTCGGCGCGTACTGGGCGCGGCACGTCGAAGACAACGACGCGCAACTGCTGAACAACGTCGCCACGCCGACCACCACCATCGCCGGCCTGCTGCGCAGCGCCGGCTTCCCGGCCGCCACCGCCACCGCGATCGCCACCCGCTACGCGCAGGCGCTGCCGGTGATTCCGGTCGACTACGTCAGCGCCAGCCCGACCCGCTCCAGCAACCGCGCGCTGTTCGCCGACGGCCAGTGGCAGATGGGCAGCGGGTTCTCGCTGCTCGGCGGGCTGCGCTACGACCGCCAGCG
This sequence comes from Xanthomonas sp. NCPPB 3174, assembly GCF_056725205.1. Classification (NCBI taxonomy): domain Bacteria; kingdom Pseudomonadati; phylum Pseudomonadota; class Gammaproteobacteria; order Lysobacterales; family Lysobacteraceae; genus Xanthomonas; species Xanthomonas sp. NCPPB 3174. Next base: position 68,133 of record NZ_CM161517.1, read on the forward strand.
CTACGCCATGGCCTCCGACACCACCGCCGCGTTCGCCGGCCGCTATCCGGATCCGGCCGCCTTCGCCGCCAGCGGCACCGCGTTGTATCGGGCCATCGTCGCGATCAACCAGGGCGTGGCCGGCATCGTGCGCTCGGCCAACGGCGAGGTGGCCTGGAACACGCGCGACTTCGACGCCCTGCTGCCCAAGCTCGGCGTGCGCTACGACTGGAACCCGGACCTGTCGGCCAGCCTGGTGGTGCAGCGCGGCTACCGCTCCGGCGGCTCCAGCTTCAACTCCGCGCGCAGCCAGGCCTTCCCCTACGACCCGGAATACACCTGGAACTACGAGGCCGCGCTGCGCTCGCAGTGGCTGGACCGGCGCCTGACCCTCAACGCCAACGCCTACTACATCGACTGGAAGGACAAGCAGACCACCGCCTACTTCGGCCTCAACAGCTTCGACTTCAACACCGTCAACGCCGGCCGCGCGCATCTGTACGGCGCCGAGCTGGAGGCCAGCCACCGCCCCAACGAGGCCTTCGACTGGTACGGCTCGCTGGGCTATGCGCGCACCCGCTACGACAGCTTCGCCACCATCGCCGGCGCCTCGGTCATCGACTACGCCGGCCGCGAGTTCGCCTACGCGCCGCACTGGACCGCGGCGCTGGGCGCCAACTGGCGCTTCGCCGAGGGCTGGCTGGCCAACCTCAACGCCAGCTTCCGCGACCGCGTGTACACCGACATCGGAGCCGGCGCGGTGCAACTGGCCTCGCGCACGGTGGTCAACGCCAAGTTCGGCTACGAGAACCTGGACTGGAGCGCGTGGATCTTCGCCAACAACCTGCTCGACCGCGACTACGTGCAGTACCGCTGGGCCACCGAGCCGGTCGCGATCCTGGGCGCGCCGCGCGTGGTCGGCATCGGCTTCGAGGCACGCTGGTGATGCTGGCGGTCGCCACCGCCGGCTACCTGCTGGCCGCCGCGCTGGCGGCGCTGGCGTTCTACCTGGCCACCGCACACCAGCGGCTGCGCCCGGCCTGGCGCCGGCACGCGCGCGCGCTGCGCGTGGCTGGCACCCTGCTGTGCGTGGCGGCGCTGGGCGCGGCGATCGCCGCGCTGGGCGTGTGGGCCGGCGTCTTCGCCGCGTTGAGCGCGACGATGCTGGCGGCGGTGGCCTTGCCGTACCTGGATGCGTGGCGGCAAGTGCACCGAGGGGCTGGCGATGTGGGCTAGGTGGCTGGCGGCGATAGTGCTGGGCCTGCCGCTGGCGGTGGGTGCCATCGGCCTGTGCGTGCTGCTGTGGCCTGGCAATCTGCAGGTGCATACGCTGCCCTGGCTGTTGCTGGTGTTCCCGGCGTGGGTCGGCGCGATGTCGCTGGCCTTCGTGTTCCGCAGCGGCGCGCGCGCGTGGCTGTGGCTGGGCGGTGCGACCGTGCTGTGCTACGTGGCGCTGTTCCTGCTCAAGGCCTCCCATCTCGTGCAGGTGACGCCATGAAGGCCGCGACCCTGCGGCAGTTCCTGTCGGCGCACAGCTGGATGGGCCTGCTCGCCGGTATGGCCTTGTTCATTGCCTTCTATGCCGGGGCGATCAACGTGTTCACCCACGATCTGGAACAGTGGCCGCGGCCGTCTGACGTGCAAGCCCAGGCGCTGCCGCCGGAACAGGCCGCGCAGGCGCTGGCCGATGCGGTGCTGGCACGGCATCCGGCGCTGGCCGAGTCCTACACGCTGATGCTGCCGGGCGAAGGGCGCGCGTTGCCGCAGCTCTATGCGTTCGGGCCGGCCGCACAACAGGCCTTCGGCGGCATGGTGCAGTTCCAGCCGGGCGCCGATGGGCAACCGCTGCAACTGCCGCAGCGCAGCGGCTTCGTCGATTTCCTGTACGACCTGCATTTCACTGCCGGGCTGCCGCGCACCTTCGGCACGTATCTGTTCGGCGTGGTCTGCCTGCTGTACGGGCTGGCCCTGGTCAGCGGCGTGGTGCTGTATGCGCCGGTGCTGCTCAAGGACCTGTTCGCGCTGCGCCGCGGCCGCAACGTCAAGCGCCTGTGGCAGGACGCGCACAACGCCATCGGCATGCTGTCGCTGCCGTTCCACGTGATCTTCGCCTGGTCCGGCGCGGTGCTGACCCTGGGCGTGCTGCTGCTGGCGCCGTTCCAGTATCTGGTGTTCGACGGCAAGCTGATGCAGGTGCTGCAGCCGGATTTCGAACTGGCGCCGCACGTGCAGCCCGCGCACGTGCCTGCGCCGATGCTGCCGGTGGCCGAGCTGGTGGCGCGGGCGCGCGCGGCCAATCCCGGCTTCGTGCCGGAGAGCCTGTCCTTCCACGATGCCGGCGACGCCAACGCGCAGGTCGAGCTCTACGGCCACCAGGACCAGCGCCGCCTCAACACCCTCGGCGGCGTGGCCCTGCGGGCGGCCGACGGCACTGTGCTGCGGGTGCTGTCGCCGCAGACCATGTCGCCGGGCGTGGCCGCGCTGCGCGGCCTGCAGACCCTGCACTTCGGCAACTACGGGCGCTGGCCGCTGCAGTGGCTGTACTTCCTGCTCGGCCTCGGCGGTGCGTTCCTGTTCTACAGCGGCAACCTGCTGTGGGTGGAAGCGCGGCGCAAGCGCCGCCAGCATGCGCAGCCGTTGCGTACCCACGTCATGGCACGGCTCACCACCGGCGTCTGCCTGGGCTGCGTGGCCGGGGTGTCGGCGCTGTTCGTTGCCGCGCGCCTGCTGCCACCGGGCATGGAGCGCGGCGCGTACTACGTGGTGTTCGCGCTCGCGGTGGCCTGGGCGCTGCTGCGGCCGACGGCGCGCGGCGCCTACGAACTGCTGCTCGCCTGCGCGGCGCTGACCGCGCTGGTACCGCTGGCCGGCTTGCGCGGCGACGCCGGTTGGGTGGCGCCGTGGAGCAGTGGCACCCTGCTGGCGATCGATGCCTGCGCGCTGGTATTGGCCTGGGCCTATTGGCAGATGGCGCGCGCGGCGTACCGTCGTGGGCAGGGCGGCGATCCGCACAGCGTGTGGGCGTTCCCGCCGCCGCGCTGAGGCACCGCAGTGCGCTCCATGCGGCGCAGTAGGGTGCCGCTGTCACGCAATCGATCGCCCCGAAAGTGGACAATCGCGCGCCGGTGCTTTTTCATGGTCTCGACGTGGGCACCGCAGCGTCCGCACGAAATGGAGTCGGGTTCCACGACCTGATGTGACCCGCTCCGCACTTCGCGCCGCGCTGCCGTCGACAGGGGACTGCATGCACGAGCGTTACCAGGAGCCACACGACACGCCGCCGGGCGAGGCCTACGCGGCGCAACTGCGCAAGGGATTCGCCGCGCTGCGTTTCGATCCTCCACTGGAACGGGCGTACCGCCATTACACCGCCACCACGTTGGGCTTCGCGCAGCGCGTGGCGGCCTCGCTGGGCGTGTTGATCGCGCTACTGCTGCTGGGCTGGGACGCGGTGCATTTCGGCTGGCGCGGCGGCGGCGGCCTGTTGGGCTATGCGATCGCGGTGCGCGCGGCGACGCTGCTGGCGTTGCTGTGGGTGGCGGCGGCGATCCACCGCGCCGACACGCATGGCCCCGGCCGCGCCGCGCTGCTGCTGCTGGTCGGCGGTACCGGGCTGGTGCTGTCGAGCATCGGCTACCCGCCGCAGGAGCTGCGCTACGCGGCGGCGGTGATGACCCTGGTGCTGGTGGCCGGTTTCTTTCCGCTGGGCCTGGCGCTGTGGCAGAGCGTGGCGGTAGCGCTGTTGCTGTGTGCGATCAGCGCCGCGGCCGGCCACCTGCTGCTGGACGGCGCGACCCGGGATGCCTACCTGCGCCTGCAGTGGCTGCTGTGGACGGCGGTGCCGGTCGGCGCGGTCGGCGGCTACCTGCGCGAGCACTCGCGCCGCGAGGGCTTCCTGCAGCGCCGCGTGCGCGACGACGAGGCCTTGCGCGACGCGCTGACCGGTCTTGGCGATCGCCGCCGCTTCGAGGAGCACCTGGCGGTGGCGCTGGCCGAAACCCGGCGCCTGCAGCGCGGGTTGGCGTTGATCCTGGTCGAACTGGATGGATACGCCGCCTTCGTGCAGCGCTACGGCGCGCACGAGGCCGATCGCGCCGTGGTGGACGTGGCCGAGGTGCTGCAATGCCTGCTGCGGCCGATGGATGTGGCCATGCGCATCGAGGCCGACCGCTTCGCGCTGGTGCTGTACGACGCCAGTGGCGCGCACCTGCGGCAGGTGGCGCCGGCCTTGCGCGACATGGTCGAACTGCTGGCGATCGCGCACGCCGACATGGCCAACGAACGGCTCGGAGTCAGCGTCGGCGCCTTGCTCGCCGCGCCCGCCGATACCGCAGCCACGCTGATGCAACGCGCCGAGGCGCTGCTGCAGCGCGCGCGCATCGGCGGCGGCAACCAGGTGGTGCTGGCCGAGGAGACCGGTTGGTAGTCCTGCCCCGCGCGACATGCAATGCTAGCGGCTGCGCATAGCCCTTCGCCGAGGTGATCGATGCGTCTGGTGAAGCCGTTGCGGGTACTCGCGCTGTGGTTGGTGATCCCCTTGGGGGCGATCGTGCAGTTGCAGATGGTCGGCATGATGCGGCACAACTACAAGGCCGTCGGCGCGATGCGCGATCAACTGCAGCGCAGCGGGCTCGCCCAGGTCACCTCCTTGCGCGGGATACCGCAATTCTGCGAGGACGTGGGATTCCTCGATGGGTTCTTCTATTCCTATGCCGTCGATGTGGCGAGGATTCCCGACACCTACTGGGCCACCGCCACCGCGCGGCGGCATTGGCAGCGCGGTCCCTTCGACCTCGATAAGCAGTTCAAGCTGGAACAGTGGGCCGAACCCGAATCCCCGCTGATAAAGGGTTGCCCCAAGTTCCCCGTGGCAACGTCCTCGCGTTTCGTGGTCACCTTCTTTTACGACGAATCGGGCAAGCTTGGTCCGCAGACCGAGTTCACCAAGGGCGCGGGGGTGATGGTCTACGACACCCGGACATCCAGGCTGTACTGGAAGTACTCTGGCTCGTAGCGGACGGTCGTGCGGCTGCCATGGAGGACGGCGCGCCCGCTCACAACGTCCCGCGCTGCACGAACGGCACCTGCTGGTACAGGCGCCGCTCGCCGCCGCGCGGGTCGTGCGCCAGGCGGCTGTCGCTGTCGAACAGCAGGGTCTCGCGTTGGGCCAGCGAATACGGTTCCCAGCGTGGCAGGCCGGCGTGGTTGGGATCGCCGTGGCGGGCGAAGGCCAGCAGCGCTGTGCTCATCGCATCGGCCATGCGCTGCGCGTCGGCGCCATCGCCGGTGCGCGATCCGGGCTGGCGGATGTTGTCGAACACCAGCGGGATGTCCAGGGTGTGGAAGGCGCCGAACTTGCCGCCGTCCAGCGGCGAGCCCCAGTCCAGTTGATAGACCCAGGTCGGTGCGCCTTGCCGCGCGCGCGCCTCGGCTTCCTCCACCGCGCCGCGCCAGGAGCGGCCGGCGGTGGTGGCAGCGAAGAACACCTCGCTCGGCGTGTAGTGCGGATACAGCCGCCGGTACTCGGCGATCACCACCTGCGGCGACAGGTCAACATACTGCTCCTGCGCCAGCTTGGCCGGCAGCGTGTCCCAGGTCAGCGCGAAGTTGGCCGGATCGTGGCCGAGGAAGGCGCGGGTCTCGTCGTGGGTGTTGCCGATCACCATCGGGATGCGCGCCGACTGCGGCGGCGCGTCCGGCCAGAACGGATGGCGGTGCAGCACCTGCGCATCCAGCACCGGGCCCAGGTACAGCGCGGTGTCCTCCGCGCGCGATGGATCGCGGATGCGGGTGGCCTCGAGCACGCGCTGCAGTGGCAGCGTGTGCAGCGCGTCCAGTTGCGCTGGCGCCAGCTGCAGGGCTTGCAGCAGCAACTGCGCGCGCTGGCCGGCGGCCCGCGGCCCGGCGGCGGTGACCTGCTGCCCGCTCATGGTCCAGGCGCGGTGGAACAGGCCCTGCGCGGCCGGCATCGCCATCAGCGTGGCGATCTTGGCGCCGCCGCCGGACTGGCCGAACACGGTGACGTTGCCGGCATCGCCGCCGAACTCGGCCGCGTGCGCGCGCACCCACTGCAGCGCCTGCACCAGGTCAAGCTGGCCGATGTTGCCGGAGGCGGCATAGGCCGGCCCCCCGAACGGCGCCAGGTACAGATAGCCGAAGGCGTTGAGGCGGTGATTGACGCTGACCACCACCACGTCGCCGCGCTGGCACAGGCGCATGCCGTCGTACAACGGGTCGCTGCCGGAGCCGTTGTTGTAGGCGCCGCCGTGGATGTAGAACAGGATGGGACGGCGCGCGCCGTCGCGTAGGCCGGGCGTCCAGACGTTGAGGAACAGGCAGTCCTCGCTGACCGGCTCGGACCCGCGCTGTGGCGCCGATGCGCCGTAGGCGCTGCAGTCGCGCACGCCGTGCCAGGGCCGTTCCTGCAGCGCCGGCTGGAAACGTCGCGGCGCGGTATCGGCGCCGTAAGGAATGCCCTTGAACACGCACACGCCCTGATCGCGCACGCCGCGGACGCGGCCGCTGCGGGTGCGCGCCAGCGGTGCCGCTGGCGTCGGCGCCGATGCGCTCGCGAGGCCGGGCAGCACGCCACCGACGGCCAGCGCGCCGAGCGCGCCGTTGCGCAGGAAGCGGCGCCGGCCCTGGTCGTCGAGCGCGGTGGGATGCGGGGCGGGCAGGCGAGGGCGGGCGGTCATGCGTGGACGGACTCCTGATGAGGCGATCGGGGACGCGCGTGCGGCGTGGCGGCGCGATCGCCTGGCGGGGCAGCCAACGGCGCGCAGGCCATGTGGTTCACTTTCCCCCCGCCGGCGGCGGGATCGGTGCGCGGGCGCGCGGATCGTCCTGCACGTTGCGCATCCAGCTCAGCGCCAGTTGCGGCCATGCCGCCAGCGGCAGGCCGGCGATGCCGCGGACACCGAAGCCATGGCCGCCGTGCGCGAACAGGTGCAGCTCGGCCGGTATCCCCGCCTGGCGCAGCGCCTGGTAGAACAGCAGGCTGTTCTCCACCGACACCACCGGGTCGTCCTGCGCCTGCACCAGAAAGGTGGGCGGCATGCCGGCGTGCACGCGGTTCTGCAGCGAGTAGGCGGCCATGGTCGCCGCGTCCGGGTGGCGGCCGAGCAGCCGCAGCCGCGAGCCGGTGTGCGCCGCGGTGCCGCTGCCCATGTCGATGACCGGGTACAGCAGTAGCAGGAAATCCGGGCGCGCGCTGACCCGGTCGATCGCATCGCGCGCCGGATACACCGCGTCGTCGTAGCGGGTGCCGAGGCTGGCGGCGACGTGGCCGCCGGCGGAGAAGCCGATCGCGCCGATGCGCTGCGGGTCCACCCCGTAGTCGGCGGCATGCGCGCGGATCAGGCGCAGCGCGCGCTGCGCATCGGCCAGCGGCTGATCGCGCGCCGCGGCGTCGTCGACCGCCGCGTCGGGAAGCCGGTAGCGCAACACGAACAGGGTGATGCCGGCCTGTTCGGCGAAGATGGGCACCAAGGCCGTGCCTTCCTTGTCCAGCACCACGCGCGCGTAGCCGCCGCCAGGCGCCACCAGCAGCGCACTGCCGTTCGGGTGCTTCGGTCGGTACACCACCATGTAGGGCTGGTAACGGCCGCTGAGCGCGCGGTCAGGCAGGGCCGGGTCGTCGCTGCGCTCGACCAGGTGCGCTTGCTCGGGTCCGGCCGTCGACCCCGGCGCCGGACCGGACCACAGCGGCAACCGCGCCGCTATCTCGGCGGCGCTCTCGCTGGCCGGCCGCTCGGCCGCCATGGCTGCGCCGGGAGAAAACGCACAGCACAGCGCGCCGGCCACGGCCAGCAATGCGGTCCAGACACACGCTCCGCGACGGCGGACAACAGCGACTGGCGGCCGCGCGCTTGTCGCATAGCGCAGATCCGCGTGGCACGCATCTTCGTGGAATGACTGCAGTTTCATTGGTTCCTCGCCGGTCGTGGCATGGGCATGGCGCTCAGTCTGCGGCACCGTGCGGCACCACCAACGCGCCGTCACACCGCCGTTGCCGATGTGTTTGCTTTTGCCATTGCCGTTGACCAATCCCGAATCCCCAATCCCGAATCCCGGCCGCCCAAAGGCGGCCCTTTGCCGCACCGCACATTGCCAATGACACCGGTTTACCATATACAACGGCGCAACGCGCTGTCGATGCGCGGCGCAGCAATTCCGATCCCCCACATTCCTTGCGGAGATGCCCTTGAGCCTTCCTTCCGGCCCGTCGCAGACGCCACCGCCCGCGTTGGCCGACATCGCGGCCCGCTTCGTCCAGGCCCGTCGCCAGGGCCGCGCACTGCCCGATTTCCCCGGCGTCATCCCCGACGATCTGGAGACCGCCTACCGCGTGCAGGACTTGGCGATCGCGCAATGGCCGGACCGCGTGGTCGGCTGGAAGGTCGGCTACATCGCCCCCGATCGCCGCGACCACTCCGGGGACGAGCGCCTGCTCGGCCCGATCTTCGCCGCTGCGCTGTGGAATGCCACCGGTGGAACAGCCGACATCCCGGTGTTCGATGGCGGCTTCGGCGCGGTCGAGGCCGAGTACGTGCTGCGCCTGGACGCGGACGTGCCGGCCGACCAGTTGCACTGGACCGCGGAGCAGGCCGCGCAGGTGCCGGCGACGCTGTTCGTCGGGGTCGAGGTGGCGAGCAGCCCGCTGGCCACGATCAACCAACTGGGGCCGCGCGTGGTGATCTCCGATTTCGGCAACAACAACGGCCTGCTGCTGGGGCCGCAGGTGCCCAACTGGACCACGCTGGACGAGACCGCGCTGCGCGCCGAGACCTGGATCGAGGGCCAGTGCGTGGGCACCGGCGGCGCCACGCTGCTGCCGGGCGGGCTGCGCGCGGCGTTCGCGTTCGCGCTGGCGCGCTCGGCCAGGCGCGGCCGGCCGCTGCGCCGCGGCGAGCTGATCGCCACCGGCAACGCCACCGGCATCCACGACATCGCCATCGGCCAGCAGGCGACGATCCGCTTCGATGGCTATGGCGAACTGCATTGCAGGGCGGTCGCAGCCTAGGCTGCGCGCTGACCACGACGCGCGGGAGGGCGCAGCATGATCACTCGTAGACGATTCCTGGGTGCGGGCCTGACCGCGGCGGCCGCGGCCGGCGTGCCGCTGGGCGCGCTGGCGCAGCGCGGCGACACCCGCCTGCTCACCGCCACCGACGTGCACGTGGCCGACTACCCCACCGTGGAGGCGGTGCGCTGGTTCGGGCAGACCCTGGAACAGCAGACCGGCGGCCGCCTGCGCCTGCGCCAGTACCACTCCGGCCAGCTCGGCCGCGAGGCGGAGGCGATCGACATGGCGCGCTTCGGCGCCATCGACATCACCCGCGTCTACTCCGGCGCGCTGAACAACACCTTCCCGCTGACCCAGGCGCTGTGCCTGCCGTACGTGTTCGACTCGGTGGCGCACCTGCGCCGCGCGATCGACGGTCACGTCGGCGACAGCATCCTGCGCAGCTTCGAACAGCGCGACCTGGTCGGGCTGGCGATCTACGACTCCGGCGCGCGCTGCTTCTACAACACCAAGCATCCGCTGCGGCAGCCCAAGGATCTGCACGGGCTCAAGCTGCGCGTGGCGAACTCGGACATCTTCCTCAAGCTGATGCGCATGCTCGGCGCCAACCCCACGCCGATGTCGCTGGGCGAAACCTTCTCGGCGATGGAAACGCACATGATCGACGGCGCCGAGAACAACATGCGTAGCTTCCAGTCCAGCCGCCACTTCGAGGCCGCGCACTACTGGTCGCAGAGCGATCACTCCTACGCGCCGGACGTGCTGGTGATGTCGCGGCGCAGTTTCGAGGCGCTGGCGCCGGACGAGCGCGCGCTGGTGTTGGAGACCGCGCGGCAGTCGGTGACGGTGATGCGCCGGCTGTGGGACGCCTCCGAGGCGCAGGCGCGGCAGCAGGTGATCGACTACGGCGTGGCCATCAATGAGGTCGACATGCCGGCCTTCCGCAAGGCCGCCGCGCCGCTGCTGGCCGAGTACCGGCAGCAGCCGGAGATCGAAGCCCTCTACCGCCGCATCCGCGATTTCGCCTGAGCCCATGCCGATGACCGACCACGACCCCGCCCTCCCGGTGCCGCCGCTGCAGCGGCTGCTGGACCGGATCGCCAACCTCGCCATCGGCATCGCCGCCGCCGCCCTGCTCGGGCTGGTGGTGGTGCAGGGCTGGCAGGTGTTCACCCGCTACGTGCTCAACGACTCGCCGAGCTGGACCGAGCCGGTGACGCTGCTGCTGCTGAGCACGGCGATGAGCCTGGGTGCCGCCGCCGGCGTGCACACCCGCCGCCATTTCGGCTTCTTCCTGCTGGCCGAGACGTTGCACGCCAACCTGCGCCGTTTCATCGACCTGCTGCGCCCGCTGCTGGTGGCGGCGATCGGCGCGGTGATCGCGTGGTGGGGCGCGGTGCTGCTGCTGGACGGGCTGGACATCAAGATGGCCGGCGCGCAGATGCCGCAGAGCATCAACTACCTGCCGCTGTCGCTCGGCGGCGCGCTGATGAGCGTGTTCGCGCTGTACCAGGCCTGGCGGGTGCTGCGCCCGGGCACCACCGTGGGGAGGAACTGAGCATGGCCATCGCCATCCTGTTGGGATTGTTCGTGGTGCTGCTGCTGATCGGCGTGCCGGTGGCGTATGCGCTGGGCGCGGCGGCGCTGGCCACGCTGCTGTATCTGGACCTGCCGGCGGTGGTGCTGGTGCAGCAGATCTCCGCCGGCAGCGGCTCGGCGTCGCTGATCGCGATCCCGTTGTTCATCTTCGCCGGCGAACTGATGCTGCGCGGCGGCATCTCCGACCGCCTGATCGCGCTGGCGTCCTCGCTGGTGGGGCGCATGCGCGGCGGCCTGGGCCAGGTCAGCGTGCTGTCCTCGCTGTTCTTCGGCGGCGTGTCCGGCTCGGCCATCGCCGACGTCTCGGCGGTCGGCGGCACCATGATTCCGCAGATGATCAACCGCGGCTACGACCGCGACTACGCGGTCAACGTCAGCATGACCGCGGCGCTGGTGGCGCTGCTGGTGCCGCCCTCGCACAACCTGATCCTGTTCTCGGCCGCGGCCGGCGGCGGCCTGTCGATCGCCGACCTGTTCGCCGCCGGCATCGTCCCAGCGCTGCTGATGACCGCGGCGATGATGCTCACCGGCTACGCGGTGGCGCGCTCGCGCGGCTACGGCACCGAGGCGTTCCCCGGCTGGCGCGCGGTGGCGCTGCGCCTGGTCGGCGCGCTGCCGGGTCTGGGCCTGGTCGCGCTGATCTTCGTCGGCATCCGCGCCGGCATCTTCACCGCGGTGGAGAGCGCGGCGATCGCGGTGGTGTACGCGTTGCTGGTCACCGCGCTGCTGTACCGGCAGCTGCGCTGGGCCGAGTTCTTCGGCGCGGTGACGCATGCCGCGCGCACCACCGGGGTGATCCTGTTCGTGATCGCCACCGCGGCGGTGTTCGGCTGGCTGCTGGCCTACCTGCAGGTGCCGGCGGCGGCGGTGCACTTCCTGCAGTCCATCGCCCACAGCCAGCACACGGTACTGCTGATGATCGTGGTGATGCTGCTGCTGCTGGGCATGTTCATGGACCTTGCGCCGAAGATCCTGATCTGCACGCCGATCTTCCTGCCGGTGGCCAAGGCCTACGGCATCGACCCGATCCACTTCGGCCTGGTGATGGTGCTGGCCGGCGGCATCGGCCTGATCACCCCGCCGGTTGGCTCGGTGCTGTTCATCGGCACCTCGATCGGGCAGATCACCGTGGCCCAGAGCATGCGCACCATCTGGCCGTTCTGGCTGGCGGCGCTGTGCGTGCTGCTGATCGTGGCGTTCTTCCCGGAGCTGTCGCTGTGGCTGCCGCGCGCGCTGCGCGCCTGAGCCGGGCAGCCGGCGCCGGGTCGCGTCATGGCGCGCCACCGGCGTGAAACGCACGCCGCTGCGGCCGCGGCAGGCGCCTGGCGTCGACACCGGCGCCAGGCCGGGTCGGGTCGGCGCCGACGCGCTGCGTTTACCCCGGTTCCGTGACCGTACGCTGGAGCGAGCATGACACCCAGTAGAATCCCCTCTCTTTCGTCCGGTTTTCCGTCCATGGCGCCGAACAAGCCCCGCCCCGCCGATGCTCCCGCTTCCGCCCACGGCAAGGCCGCGACGATCAACGACATCGCGCGCCTGTCCGGGGTGTCGAAGAAGACCGTGTCGCGGATCATCAACAACTCGCCGCTGGTGCGCAAAGACACCCGCGAGAAGGTCGAGGCGCTGATGCGCGAGGTCGGCTACGCGCCGGACCCGCTGGCGCGCGGGCTGGCGTTCCGCCGTTCGTTCCTGATCGGCATGGTCTACGACAACCCCACCGCGCAGTACATCGTGGACATGCAGTACGGCGCACTGGACGCGCTGCGCGGCTCCAGCTTCGAGCTGGTGGTGCATCCGTGCGACAGCCGCAGCCCCGGCTACATCGAGGGCGTGCGCCGCTTCGTGCAGCAGCAGAAGCTGCACGGGGTGATCCTGGTGCCGCGCGCCTCCGAGGACCAGGCCCTGGCCGACATGCTCGCCGGCATCGGCGTGCGCTACACGCGCATCGCCTCGCTGCCGCTGGACGACACCTCGCAGATGGTGGTCACCCACGACCGCGACGGCGCCGCCGAGGCCGCCGACTACCTGCTGTCGCTGGGCCACCGCGACATCGCCTTGATCACCGGCCCCAGCGCCTACCGCTCCGCGCACGAGCGCACCGCCGGCTTCATCGACGCGCTGACCCGGCGCGGCATCGAACTGCCGCCAGCACGCATCGTCGAGGCCGGCTACACCTTCGAATCGGGCGTGGCCGCGGCGGAGAAGCTGCTGCTCGGCAAGCAGCGGCCCAGCGCGATCTTCACCGGCAACGACGAGATGGCCGCCGGCGTGTACAAGGTCGCCCTGCGCGCCAACATCAACATCCCGCGCCAGCTGTCGATCATCGGCTACGACGACAGCCCGCTGGCCTCCCGGCTGTGGCCCTCGCTGACCTCGGTGCGCCGGCACACCCGCGACACCGGCCGCACCGCCGCGGCGATGCTGATCCAGCCCGAGGGCACGCCATCGCTGGCGGTGGCCAGCGTGCGCCCGCACCTGATCGTGCGCGATTCCTGCCAGCCGCCGGAAGACTGAGCCCGCCGCGGCCGGTGTAGACTGCCCGGCGACCGTGCGGACACCGCTCCGCCCATCGAAGGCCCGCTCCGTCCCGGCACCGCCCGCGCGGACCCACGCGGCCCTCCTGCGAGGAGCTTCGCCATGTCGTCCCCCGTCCCTGCCGCCGCCGCGGTCCGTTTCGGCCGCCTGGCGCCGACCGTGCCCGTCGCCGAGATCGCCCGCGCCGTCGCCTTCTACACCGAGCGCCTGGGTTTCCGCAGCGTGTTCCAGAACGGCAGCCCGGTCGGCTTCGTGATCCTGAAGAAGGACGCCGCCGAACTGCACCTGACCCTGCGCCCCGACCACCGCGGCAGCACCAGCAACGTCGCCCACCTGATCGTCGACGACGCCACGGCCCTGTACGACAGCCTGCAGGCGCAGGGCGTGCGCATCATCAAGGCGATTCGCGACGCCGACTTCGGCCTGCGCTGCTTCGTCTTCGCCGACCCCGACGGCAACCGCATCGACGTGGGCGAGCCATTGCCGCCTGGCTAGCACGCCGTCAGCGAGCGGCGCAGCGCTCTTATCCCCAATCCCGAATCCCCAATCCCGGCCCTTCGTGCACTGCGGAATGACACCGGTTTACCAGACCCGCTAGACTGTCCTCCGTGGCGGGCTGCCGCATGCCGTCGCCTGCACTGGAGAGGCCCATGTCCCTGTACTGCAAGACCCACTACGCCACCCATCCCGACGCGATCAAGGGCGCCAGCAACGACCAGTTGCGCGACCTGTACCTGCTCGACGGCCTGTTCGTGGACGACGCGGTGACCCTGAAGTACACCCACTACGAGCGCTTCGTGCTCGGCGGCGCGGCCCCGCGCACGCGGGCGCTGACGCTGCCGGCGCAGACCGAGCCGGCCTCGGCCGCCGGTCACCCGTTCCTGGAGCGGCGCGAGCTGGGCGTGATCAACGTCGGTGCCGGCAGCGGCACCGTCACCGTCGACGGCACCGCGTATCCGCTGGGCCCGAAGGATGGCCTGTACGTGGCGATGGGCAGCGCCGAGGTGGTGTTCGCCTCCGACGACGCAGCCAACCCGGCGCAGTTCTACCTGGCCTCCACGCCGGCGCACGCGCGCTTCGCCACCAAGCGCCTGTCCATCGCCGAGGCGGTGGCGCTGGACCGCGGCGCGCTGGAGACCAGCAACGAACGCACCATCTACCAGTACATCGTGCCGGCCACCTGCCAGTCCTCGCAGCTGCTGCTGGGCCTGACCGTGCTCAAGCCGGGCAGCGTCTGGAACACCATGCCGCCGCACCTGCACGACCGCCGCAGCGAGGTCTATTTCTACTTCGACCTCGGCGCCAACGACCGCGTCTACCACTTCATGGGCGAGCCGGACGCGCAGCGCCACATCGTGGTGCAGAACAACGAGGCCGTGGTGTCGCCGCCGTGGTCGATCCACATGGGCGCCGGCACCGCCAACTACGCCTTCATCTGGGCGATGGGCGGCGAGAACCTCGACTACACCGACATGCACGTGCTGGACATCTGCCAGCTCAAGTAGGCCGCCGTCGCGCGCGCCGCTCCCATTCCCGTCGTCCGCAGTCCCTCAAGGAGTCCACGCAATGACCCACCCGTTCAGTCTCGAAGGCAAGGTCGCCCTGGTCACCGGCGCCAACACCGGTCTCGGCCAAGGCATCGCCGTGGCGCTGGCGCAGGCCGGCGCCGACATCGCCGCCGCCGGCATCGCCGCGCCCACCGAGACCGAGGCCAAGGTCACCGCGCTGGGCCGCCGCTTAGTCGCCATCGAGGCCAACCTGATCAGCATCGAGCCGGTGCAGCGCATCCTCGACGAGACCCTGGCCGGGCTCGGCCGGCTGGACATCCTGGTCAACAACGCCGGGCTGATCCGCCGCGCCGACGCGGTGGACTTCAGCGAGCAGGACTGGGACGACGTCATGAACGTCAACATCAAGTCCGCGTTCTTCATGTGCCAGGCCGCCGGCCGCCACTTCATCGCCCAGGGCAGCGGCAAGATCATCAACATCGCCTCGATGCTGTCGTTCCAGGGCGGCATCCGCGTGCCCTCGTACACCGCCAGCAAGTCCGGCATCGCCGGCATCACCCGCCTGCTGGCCAACGAGTGGGGCGCCAAGGGCGTCAACATCAACGCCATCGCCCCGGGCTACATGGCCACCGACAACACCGCGCAGCTGCGCGCCGACGCCGCGCGCAACCAGGCGATCCTGGACCGCATCCCGGCCGGTCGCTGGGGCGTGCCGGAAGACCTGGGCGGCACCGCGGTGTTCCTGGCCAGCAGCGCCTCGGACTACGTCAACGGCACCGTGATCCCCGTCGACGGCGGCTGGCTCGCCCGCTAACGCTCCTCCTTCTCCCTTCGGGACCTCGGCCCCCTTTTTGGGGGAAGGTGCCCGTAAGGGCGGATGAGGGTACGTCAGCCGCCGACCCATGTTCCGCCCAACCTGCCCCCATCACCCAATCCCCCACCCCAAAGGACCCCCATGAAAATCGCCCTAATGAACGAGTTCAGCCAGGCCGCCAAGAACCCGGTGATCCTGCAGCAGCTCAACGACGTCGCCGCCGCCCAGGGCCACAGCGTGTTCAACGTCGGCATGGACGGCGACGCCGACCACCGCCTGACCTACATCCACCTGGGCATCTGCGCCGGCCTGCTGCTCAACGCCGGTGCGGTGGACTTCGTGGTCGCCGGCTGCGGCACCGGCCAGGGCGCGATGATGTCGCTCAACGCGCACCCGGGCGTGTTCTGCGGCTACTGCATCGAGCCGACCGACGCCTACCTGTTCGCCCAGGTCAACAACGGCAACGCGCTGGCGCTGGCCTTCGCCAAGGGCTACGGCTGGGGCGCGGAGATCAACGTGCGCTACATCTTCGAGAAGGCCTTCAGTGGCGAGCGCGGCATGGGCTACCCGGCCGAGCGCCGCGAATCGCAGCAGGCCAACGCCGGCATCCTGACCCAGGTCAAGCAGGCCCTGGCCAAGTCCTACCTGGACGGCCTGCGCGCGCTGGACCCGGAACTGGTCAAGCAGGCCGTGGGCGGCGCACGTTTCCAGCAGTGCTTCTTCGACAACGCCAAGGACGCCGAGCTGCGCGCCTTCGTCGCCGGCGTGCTGGGCAAGGCCGAGGCTGCGGCGGCCTGAGGTCGCGCAGACGCCCGGGCGGGCGCGCCCAGGTGCTGTTCGCAAAACGCCCCGCACCCGCGGGGCGTTTTGCATACGGTCTTACTGCACCAACAGCAGGCCTTCGGCCAGCGGATAGTTCCGCTCCGGGCAGGCGATATGCATGCTGTCTACCACGTAGAACGTCTGGCCCAGCTTCTGCTCGGTGTGCACGACATAGGTCAGGGTGCCGCGCGGCGCGTAGAGTTTGGCAAGGATGCCGTGGCCAACCAGCAGTCGCTTCAGGTCCTTGGCGAAGTTGTTGGCGATGGAGTTGGTCTGGCTCTGCGCGCCGACCTGGCACGCCATCAGCACGATCTCCTCGAACGAGTCCTTGCCCAGCCCCTTGTTCAACAGTTGCTGCAGGAACGCCTCCGGCGTCAGCCCGGCAAAGACGTTGACGTTGCCGTGCGAATTGATCACCAGGCGCTTGCCGCGCGTCTTGTTGCTGGGCGACAGCGACGTCGCATCGAGCAGGGTCAAGGCATGCGACTGGGTTTCGCCGAAGTGGGATTGCAGGGCCTTCAGCTTGGCGCCGCGCTGATCCGCTTGATCGCCGTCCAGGCCGACATAGATGAGCATGATGAAGTCTCCCGACGCGCAGGACCGCGCACGAACGTGGCGCGGGAGCGCCCGGATCTCCGTGGTGGCCGCGTCGTGACGCACCGATGTCGCTCGCCGTGCAGCGTAGGTTCGGCGTGCAGGGCGCGGGATCGGGCCGAATCCGATTTGCCGGGGCGCGCAGACCGATGCGCAGGACCGGCCGCGCTCGGGCATCCGCGCCGCACGAGCTTGGGAGGCGGATGCAACGCGCGCTTGCGACGCGCGTGCCTACCTCACACGTCGCCGCCGTCCGCCCAGCCTTCGCCGCTGCCGGCATGGAACACGCGGTCCTGCGCCTGCACCTGGCCCGCCGGCAGATGCGCCTGGTCGGCCAGTGCCGCATAGATCGGAGTGAAGTCCGGCGCGGTCGCCTGCATCAATTGTTCGAAGCTGTCGATGACGAAGTAGGTCTTCTGGTAGGTGTCGATGCGGTAGCGGGTGCGCATGATCCGCTGCAGGTCGAAGCCGATGCGGTTGGGCGCATCCGATTCCAGCGAGTACAGCGATTCGCCCTTGGACGAGACGATGCCGGCGCCGTAGATGCGCAGGCCGTCCGGGGTGTCGATCAAGCCGAACTCCACCGTGTACCAGTACAGCCGGGTCAGGTTCTGCAGCGCGTCCGGGCCGATCGCGTGTGCCTTCACCCCGCCGCGGCCATAGGCCTGCATGTAGTCGGCGAACAGCGGGTTCATCAGCAGCGGCACGTGGCCGAACAGGTCGTGGAACAGGTCCGGCTCGGCGATGTAGTCGATCTGCTCGGGACGGCGGATCCACCAGGTCACCGGGAAGCGGCGGTTGGCCAGATGGTCGAAGAAATCCAGTTCCGGCAGCAGCCCTTCGACGCCGACCAGCGTCCAGCCCGTGGTCGCCTGCAGCACCGCGTTGAGGTCGTCGAAGCGCGGGATCGCCTGCGGCGTCATGCCCATCGCGTCCTGCGCCTGCAGGAATTCGTCGCAGGCGCGGCCGACCAGCAGCTCGCGCTGGCGCGCGTACAGCGTGCCCCAGGTGGCATGGTCGTCGGCGCTGTAGCTCTCCCATGGCTGGGTCACCACCGACGTGGTGTAGACCGGCACGTAGCCCTTGTCGGTCTGCTGGTGTTCGACGCGGCGCGGTGCGGTGTCCATGGTCGACGCTCCGGAAAGGAATAGCCACGATGGTAGGCGTGCAGCCGCGCAATGGGCTTGCGAAGTTGCGCCGTTCCGCGCGATGCGCGCAAGATTGTTGCGTAGATGCCATGTTGCAGAGCAATAAATGACCGGATCGCCGACCTTCGACCGTACCGACCTGCGCCTGCTCGCCCTGCTGCAGCGGGAAGGCCGTGCCAGCAACGCCGAGCTGGCCGCGCAGGTGAACCTGTCGCCCTCGGCCTGCCTGCGCCGGGTGCAGCGGCTGGAAGCCGAGGGCGTGGTCGCCGGCTACGCCGCGCGGTTGGTGCCGGCGGCGATCGGCCTGGGCCTGCAGGCCTTCGTCCGCGTGCAGTTGGAAAAGCACGGGCAGAGCGGCATCGCCCATTTCGCCGACAGCGTGCAGGGCTGGGACGAGGTGGTCGCCTGCCACGCGCTGACCGGCGACATGGACTACCTGCTGCACGTCTACGTCCGCGATCTGGCGCACTTCTCCGCGTTCCTGCTGGACAAGTTGCTCAATGCCGCCGGCGTTGCCGACGTCAATTCCAGCTTCGTGCTGCGCACGGTCAAGGACTTCGCCGGCCTGCCGCTGCCGCGCGGCTAGCGGCACGACGCGGATGTGCCGCCGCGTGTCGGCGCATGGCAACCCTTGTTAAGTTGTTGCTAACGATTTACATTTGCGTTCTGCGACGGCCATCCACGGCCACAGCCCCTCCGCCAGCCCTGCCGGGCCAGCCACGCCGGTTCCCCGCCGTGGGGTGCGGCTGCGCCTGTCCTTTTCCTGCCACCCGCGGCGCGACCGTGTCGCCCCGTGCCCCAACTTCGCGAGATCGATCCATGCTTTCCTCCGCTCCACGCCGCCTGCTGTCCCTCGCCGTGCTGTCCGCGCTCTCCGCCGCCTCGGCACCGCTGCTCGCCGCCGACGCCGAGGCCGCTGACTCGGCCGATGTGCAGCCGACCACGCTGGACAAGGTGGAGGTCAGCGGCAGCCCGAGCCGCGCGCAGCCGTCCACCACCACCCGTCTGCCGCTGACGCTGCAGGAGACGCCGCAGTCGGTGAGCGTGCTGGGCCAGCAGCGGCTGGAGGAGGAATCGCTGTTCAGCATCAACGACGTGATGCGCAATGTCACCGGCGTCAACGTCTCCTTCTACGACACCCAGCGCCCGCTGTACTTCGCGCGCGGCTTCCAGATCACCGACTTCCAGGTCGACGGCCTGCCCACCTACAGCGGTTCCACCAACCAGGAATACGACATGGTCTTCTACGACCGCGTCGAGGTGATCCGCGGCGCCAACGGCCTGCTCAGCGGCGCCGGCATTCCCTCGGCCACGGTCAACCTGCTGCGCAAGCGTCCGGGCAAGACCTTTGATGCCGCGTTCGCGGCCTCGCTCGGCACCTGGGACTTCCGCCGCACCCAGGCCGACGTCACCGCGCCACTGACCGCCGACGGCCGCTTCCGCAGCCGCTTCGTCGCCGCCTGGCAGGACCGTGGCTACTACTACGACCACTACAGCGACCAGAAGATGTCCGGCATGGCGGTGCTGGAGGGCGACCTGACCGACACCACCACGGTCACCGTCGGCTACCAGCGCCAGGACAACGACCCGGTCGGCGCGACCTGGGGCACGGTGCCGTACTTCTTCGCCGACGGTGCGTACGCCGACCTGCCCACGTCCACCAACCTGGCGCCGAAGTGGACGCGCTGGCAGCGCAACACCCACACCACCTTCGCCAACCTGGAACAGCGCTTCGGCGAGAACTGGCTGCTGAAGGTCAACCTGGCGCGCACCGAAGGCGAGGTCAACAACCTGCGCGTGTACGGCAGCGGCTATCCCAAGCGCGACGGCAGCGGCATCTACCTGCGCGCGGCCGCCGGTCGGACCACCGACACCCGCGACGGCCTGGACGTGTACCTGTCCGGCACGTTCCCGCTGTTCGGCCGCGACCACGACGTGGTGATCGGCGGCAGCTGGCAGGATCTGCAGTCGACCACGCCGACCCTGGCGCTGCGCTATCCGGGCGACTGGACCACCTGCGGCCGCGAGCGCTGCTACTACATCCCCAACGTCTACGACTGGCGCGGCGACGTGGGCCAGATCACCACCACCCGCACCGGTGCGCGGCGCGAGGCACGCACCACCCAGCGCGGCGTGTATGCCTCCACCCGGCTGCGCCTGGCCGAGCCGCTGTCGTTGATCGCCGGCGCGCGCCTGAGTTCCTGGCAGACCCGCACCCAGGCCTTCGCCGCCGACGGCAGCTACACCGGCACCAGCGGCCGCTACCGGGTCAGCGACGAGGTCACGCCCTACGTCGGCCTGGTCTACGACATCACCCCGGCCATCTCCACCTACGCCAGCTACACCGAGATCTTCAATCCGCAGAACTACAAGGACAAGGACAACAACCTGCTGGCGCCGGTGCAGGGCTCCAACCTGGAAGCGGGCATCAAGGCGCAACTGGCCGATGGCCGCGCGCTGCTCAGCGCGGCGGTGTTCGAGGCCAGGCAGGACAACTACGCGGTGCGCGACATGACCCAGCCGGAAGCCTCGCTGCCCGACGGCAGTTCGGCCTACATCGGCGTCGACGGCACCAAGAGCCGCGGCTGGGAAGTGGAATACAACGGCGAACTGCGCCCGGGCTGGACGCTCAACGCCGGCTACACCCGCGCCAAGGTCACCCGCGCGCCGACCGACGCGATCTACGCCAACCTGCCGGAAGACTACCTGCAGCTGTCCACCCAGGTGCGCCTGCCCGGCGCCTGGCAGCGCCTGAGCCTGGGCGGCGGCGTGAGCTGGCAGAGCGCGGTGCGCGGCTACAACATCCAGCGCCCGGTCGGCGACGGCAGCGCTGCCACGCGCCCGGTCACCGTGGTGCAGGATCCGTACGCGCTGGTGCACTTCAACGCCAACTACCAGCTCAGCTCGCAGTGGACCGCGACCCTGGCGGTGACCAACGCACTGAACAAGAAGTACTGGGCCAACCTGGATTACCAGAACTACGGCGAGCCGCGGTTCGTGAGTTTCACGCTGCGCTGGCGGTACTGAGTGGCGGTGGGTGCCGGTGGGACTGCGCCTGGTAGGAACTGGCGCTAGCGGTCGCACCCTCACCCCCGGCCCCTCTCCCGGTGGGAGAGGGGGGCGACGCCTCAGTCCTTGGGCTTGCAGGGATCGTCGCGGCGCAGCAGGCGGCCCAGCCGCGACTGCGGTTCGCACGGCGGCGGCGCCGGTTGCGCGGCCTTTGCCGCCGCGGCGGCGGCGTCGCTGCGCTGCTGCTGCAGTTGCGCCAGCTTGGCCTTGATCTGCGGCATCGCCGCCAGTGCGGCCTTCTCGCCTTCCAGGATCGCGGCGTTGCGCTGGGCGAAGTCGGCGGCGCCGATGTCGTTGACCTTGGGCCGGATCACGATGTCGGCACGGCCCAGTTCCTGCTGGCCCAGGCGCTGGCCCATGATCGCGATCGACTGGTTGACGGTGCCGAGCATGCTGCCCGGGTTCTTGCCGCTGGCCTTGCTGGAGATGTCCACGGCGATGACGAAATCGGCGCCGAGCTGGCGCGCCGCATCCACCGGCACCGGGCTGACCACGCCGCCGTCCACGTAGTGGAACTTGCCGATGGTCACCGGTTCGAACACGCCTGGGATGCTGCTGGACGCGCGCACCGCCTGGCCGGCGTTGCCGCGCACGAACACGGTGCGCTCGCCGTCTTCCAGCCGCGTGGCGACCGCGGCGAACGGCTTGGCAAGCTTCTCGATCGGCTTGCCCTTGAGCTGGGCGTTGACGTAGTCCTGCAGCGCCTGGCCCTGCACCAGGCCGCCGGAGAACAGGCGCATGTCGCGGATGCTGCTTTCGTCCAGCGCCACCGCCGCCTGCTGCATCTGGAACGCGTCCATGCCGCTGGCGTACAGCGCGCCGACCACGCTGCCGGCGCTGGTGCCGGACACCACCGTCGGCTCCAGGCCGTTGGCCTGCAGCATCTTGATCACGCCGATGTGGGCGAAGCCCTTGGCCGCACCGCCGCCCAGGGCGATGCCGATGCGCAGCGGCTTGGCCGCCGGCGCAGGTAGCGGCGCCGGTCCGGTCACCACCCGGGCCGGCGGGGCCGGCTTGGGTTCGCCGCCGCAGGCGGCAAGCAGGCCGAACAAGGACAGGGACAGCAGCAGGCGCGGGGAACGGAACACGGTCATGGAAGCGTCGCGGAAAGGAAAAGAGGAAGGAGCCGGCGCGAGCATAGCGGCATCCTCCTGCACCGCCCACGACTGGAGGTCATGCGGGGGTGGTCCGGGCGCTTCAGTGACGGCGCGGAGGTCGAGTCTGCGAGGCGCTTCGCGCCCCGGACCCTCACCCCAACCCCTCTCCCGGGGGGAGAGGGGCTGAGCATGCCGTCTTAGAACCTGTTGTCGCCGTCCAGGATCCGGCCGAAGTCGCCCAGCACCGAGCCTTCGCCGCGGTTCTGCCCGCCGCCCTGCGGTGCGGCGGCGAGCATGCGTCCGGCCAGGCGCGAGAACGGCAGCGACTGCAGCCAGACCTTGCCGGGGCCGGTGAGGGTGGCCAGGAACATGCCTTCGCCGCCGAAGAACATGCTCTTGATGCCGGTGACCGGGCGCACGTCCATGTCCACCGAGGCGTGGAACGCGACCACGCAGCCGGTGTCCACGTCCAGCCGCTCGCCGGCGGCCAGTTCGCGCTCGACCACGCAGCCGCCGGCGTGCACGAACACCCAACCGTCGCCCTCCAGCTTCTGCATGATGAAGCCTTCGCCGCCGAACAGGCCGGTCATGATCTTGCGCTGGAAGTGGATGCCCAGCGACACCCCGCGCGCGCCGGCCAGGAAGCTGTCCTTCTGGCAGATCAGGCGGCCGCCGTGCTGGTCCAGCTTCATCGCCAGCACCGTGCCGGGGTAGGGCGCGGCGAAGGCGACCTTGGCCTTGCCCTGGCCCTGGTGGGTGAACACGGTGGTGAACAGGCTCTCGCCGGTGACCAGTCGCTTACCGGCCGACAGCAGCTTGCCCATCAGCCCGCCCTGGTTGGCGCCGGAACCGTCGCCGAACACGGTGTCCATCTGCACCGCCGCGTCCTTGAACATCAGTGCGCCGGCCTCGGCCACCGCGCTCTCGCCCGGGTCCAGCTCGATCTCCACGAACTGCATTTCGTGGCCGACGATGCGGTAGTCGATTTCGTCGGCGCGGCCGCCGGCGGCGGGCGGCGGTGGCAGGCCCGGCGGCAGGAAGGACGCGCCGCCCTGCAGCGCGGCGATCTGCGCCACCGGCAGCCAGCCGCTCTGGCCCTGGCACCAGGCCAGCGCAGTGGGGTTGTTGCGGGCGAAGGCGACCGCGTCGGCATCGTCGAACGGGCCGGAGCGGGTCTGTTCGCTGCCGGTCAGGAAATACCACTGGGTCATGGGTGCAGGTCCTTGGCGGGAAGTCGCGCGAGTCTAGCCTGCCGCCCCGGACCGTTCGCATCTGCCCAAAGGCAGGGGGCGGTGCAGGCGGCCGAACGCCGTGCCTACAACGCGCTGGCCGGCCGCACCTGCAGGGCGCCGGCCTCCGCGGCGCAGTCGCCGGCCGGCACGCGCCCGGCCGCGCGTGCGGCGGCGATCTCGCCGCGGGCCGCGGCCAGGTCGGCACGGAAAGCCGGGTCGTCGTGCAACCGCGCCACCGTGGCCGCGCCAATGAACCGGCCGGCGAGCACGTCGCTCTGCCAGTGCACGTTGCACACCAGCCGGCTTTCGCCGTAGTTGCGGCCGCGCGCGATCAGCGCATCGGCGCGCTCGGGCGCGATCTCGCTCAGGGTCAGCGCCCAGGCCCAGCCGATGGCGCTGTGTCCCGACGGATACGAGCCGCTCTGGCGCAGGTCGTCCAGATCGCCCGGGGTGCACACCGCCTGCTGGTTGCGCAGGAACGGCCGCGCGCGCTGGTACTGGCGCTTTGCCGCCTTGGTGGCGGCGCTGGCGTCGATGCGGCTGCGCTCCAGCAGGGTGTACAGGTGCGGGGTGTGCTGCGCGTCGATCGCCACGCCCAGCGCGCAGGCGAACTGACCGGCGCCGGTCGGGAAACTCAGATCGGCATCGCGCGCGGCCTGCTGCCAGCGCGCGCTGCCGCGCAGGGCCAGCGCCTCGCGGTTGACCGCCAGGTCCAAGGCCTCGCCCGGTGAGCCGGCCGCCGGGGGCGCCGGTAGCAGCTGCAGGCTGTCCGGCACCGCGGTGGCCGGCAGATAGCCCACCGCCTTGGCCGGGACAGGTGCCGGCGCACGCAGCGCGGGGCCGCTGCAGGCGGCCAGGGCGAGTGCCAGCACGGCGGCGGCGGAGCGGACACGGCAGGCGGGCGACACGGACATGCGAACTCGGACAGCGATGGCGGACCGGTCAGTGTACGGCGCGGCGCAGTGACGGGTCGCCCGTGGCGACATGCCGCGGCGCGCGACCGCTGTAGGAGCGGCTTCAGCCGCGACGGGCGTTCCCGGGAAGGCGTCGCGGCTGAAGCCGCTCCTACGGATGCCGACGGACGTATGGCCGGCATGGCCTTTGCCCGCCTCAGCCCCCGTCACGCTCCCCGCGCGGCGGGAAGCGCAGCACGACCCCGCGCGGCGCCTGCGGCGGCTGCCACAGCACCGGCACCTGGGTCGGCGCTGGCGGTTCCAGTTCGTCGTCGGCGACGAGGAGGTCGTCGGTGTCTTCCTCGTCCTCCCAGCTGTAGCGCTTGCGCGGCGGCAGCGGATCGCGGTGGCGCAGCAGCAGCGCCGCGACCACCCCGCCCACCGCGCCGCCCAGGTGCGATTGCCACGACACCCCGTCCTCGTGCGGCAGCACCGTCACCAGCATGCCGCCGTAGAACAGGAAGGCGATCATGCTGGCGGCGATCGCGGCACGGTCGCGGCGCAGCAAGGCCAGTACGAACACCAGGAACAGCAGGCCGTGGGCGACGCCGCTGGCGCCCAGGTGATGGCTGCCGGGATCGCCCAGCCACCAGGCGCCCAGGCCCGAGCCCAGCCACAGCAAGGGCAGCCCGGCCAGGGTGGCGCGCGGATACACGCTGCCGGCCAGGGTGCCCAGGATCAGCAGGGCGCCGGCATTGGCCCCCAGATGCTCGAGCGAGCCGTGCAGCAGCGGTGCGGTGAGCACGCCGAGCAGGCCGGCGGCCGTGTGCGGTGCCACCGCCCAGGGCCGCCAGTCGAACAGGCCCTGGCTGGCGAACACCGCCACCAGCACCGCCACGAAGGCCAGGCTGACATTGAACGCGCGCAGGATCCGTGCGCGGTCGAAGCGGCCCTGCGTATCGGGCTCGGGCGTGGGCGAGGGGAGCGAAGAGGTGTCCATGCTCCCTGGATGGCGGCGCCGGGCGTCCAAGGCAAGGCGCCGCCGGTGGGAGGGACTGGCCGCGGCCGCGGGACAATCCGTGGCCGCGGCACAGGTGCCGGGTCAGTGCGCCGGCTTGGCCGGGCGCAGCAGGCTCAGCACCACGGTGGCGCCGATCACCACCGCCACCGCCAGCAGCGACACCAGCACCGGGATCTTGTACAGGTCGATGATCAGCATCTTGGTGCCGATGAACACCAGCACGATCGCCAGGCCGTAGGGCAGCAGGTGGAAGCGGTCGGCCATGCCCGCGAGCAGGAAGAACATCGCGCGCAGGCCCAGCACCGCGAACACGTTGGAGGTCAGCACGATGAACGGGTCGGTGGTGATCGCGAAGATCGCCGGGATGCTGTCCACCGCGAAGATCACGTCGGTGATCGCGATCAGCATCAGCACCGCGAACAGCGGGGTGAACCAGCGCTTGCCTTCCTGGGTCACGCTCAGCGCGTTGCCGTGGTACTGCGGGGTCAGGCGCAGATGCTTGCGCATGAAGCGCAGCACCGGGTTGGCTTCCAGGTCGGGCTCCTTGCCCGCGGAGAACCACATCTTGATGCCGGTCAGCAGCAGGAACGCGCCGAACACGTACAGCAGCCAGTGGAACTTGGTCAGCAGCACCGAGCCGGCGAAGATCATCACCGCGCGCAGCACGATCGCGCCGAGCACGCCGATCACCAGCACGCGCTGGCGCTGCTCCTCCGGCACGGCGAAGTAGCTCATGATCATCAGGAACACGAAGATGTTGTCGACCGCCAGCGACTTCTCGACCAGGTAGCCGGTCAGGAACTCAAGCCCCAGGCGGTTGCCGGTGGCCACGTCGATGGTCTCGCGCAGGTACCACCACAGGCCCGCGTTGAACGCCAGCGCCAGCGCGATCCAGCCGATGCTCCACCACAGCGCTTCCTTGAAGGTGACCTTGTGCGGACCGCCGTGGCGCATCAGCACCAGGTCCGCCAGCAGCGCCACGACCACCACGATCGCGAAACCGCTCCACAACCACACGTTGCCTATCGTTTCCATTGGGAATCTTCCGTCAGTGAACAGGGAACCTTGGGGCCGCGGCGGCGGAGGCGTTCCGGACGGAGACGACGGATGTCGTCCAGAGGGTGCCTTCGCCACTGCGGCGAAGGTCTCGCTCGCAACCGGCGGACCGGTTGCCGTTGCACCGGAGCCCGCGGGCTCGAATTGACGGCGACAACGTCGGGAGCTACTCCCCTTCTGCGGGCATTCTTGCGGCTGCCGGCGGTGCCGTCAATCGGGGCGGCTACAATGGCGTTCATGAATAGTCCCCTGCCCGTAGTCCGCCTCAAGAACGCCTGGCGCTCCAGCCATCCTTGGATCTTCCAGAAACTGGTCGAAAAACCCGCCGCCAGGCCCAAGCCGGGCGCGCTGGTGGACGTGGTCGGGGTGGATGGCGACTGGATCGGCCGCGGCTTCTACAACGGCCACTCGCGCATCGCCGTGCGCATCCTCGAGACCCACCCCGACATCGCGGTCGACGAATCGTGGTTCGCGCGCAAGATCGCCGAGGCGGTGTCGCTGCGCCGTGACGTGCTCAAGCTGGACGCGGTCAGCGACGCCTGGCGCGTGGTGCATGCCGAGGGCGACGGGCTGTCTGGGCTGGTGGTGGATCGCTACGGCGACCTGCTGGTGGTGGAATTCTTCAGCGCCGGCATGTTCCGCCACCGCGAGTGGATCTACGCCGCGCTGCGCGCGCAGTTCCCCGGCGCGCGCTTCTACAGCTTCGCCGAGGAGCACGTGCAGAAGCAGGAGAGCTTCGACTACCGGCCGGTGTCCAGCAGCGGAGAGCGCCCGGAGCCGGCGATCATCAGCGAATACGGCGTGCGCTTCCGCGCCGATCCGGCCGGCGCGCACAAGACCGGCTTCTTCGCCGACCAGCGCGAGAACCGGCAGTGGCTGAGCCAGCAGGTGGAGGGCAAGCGCGTGCTCGACCTGTGCTGCAACACCGGCGGCTTCGCGGTCTACGCCAAGGTCCGCGGCGCCACCGAGGTGGTCGGTGTGGACATCGACGAGGACGTGATCGAGATCGCCAAGGGCAATGCCCGCCTCAACGACGTGCGGCCCAAGTTCGTGCAGGCCGACATCTTCCCGTACCTGCGCGACGCCGCCGCCCGCGGCGACCAGTACGACGTGGTGATCCTGGACCCGGCCAAGATGACCCGCGACCGCGACCAGGTGATCCCGGCGCTGAAGAAGTACCTGGACATGAACAAGCTGGCGCTGGGCGTGGTCGCCCCGGGCGGCCTGTTCGCCACCTTCTCCTGCACCGGCCTGGTCGCCGAGCACGAGTTCCTGGACATGCTGCGCCGCGCCGCCTACTTCTCCGGCCGCACCATCCAGATCCTGAAGGTGGCCGGCGCCGGCGCCGACCACCCGTTCATGGCCCACGTGCAGGAGTCGCGCTACCTCAAGGCGGTGTTCTGCCGCGTGCTGGACTAGCGCGCCGCGCATGCGCCAGGCCGAACCGCGATGCCTGCGTGACGGCCTGATCCGGGCGCGCCGGCCGGCGCTCGCCGCCGCCGCTGCATGAAGATCGTCATCGCCCCGGACGCGTTCAAGGAAAGCCTGTCGGCGGCGCAGGCCGCGGCGCAGATCGCGGCCGGCTTCCGCAGCGTGTTCCCGGACGCACAGTACGTGCTGCTGCCGTTCGCCGATGGCGGCGAGGGCACCGTGGACGCGCTGGTCGCCGCTGGCGGTGGACGCCGGGTCGCCTGCACGGTGACCGGGCCGCTGGGTGAACCGGTGGCGGCGCAGTTCGGGTTGAGCGAGGACGGCGACACTGCGCTGATCGAGATGGCCGCGGCCAGCGGGCTGATGCTGGTGCCGCCGCAACGGCGCGACCCATGCCTGACCGGCACCCGCGGCGTCGGCGAACTGATCCTGGCTGCGCTGGATGCCGGCGCGCGCCGGCTGCTGATCGGCATCGGCGGCAGCGCCAGCAACGACGGCGGCGCCGGCATGGTGCAGGCCCTGGGCGCCCGCCTGCTGGACGCGCACGGCCGCGACCTGGCCGCCGGCGGCGCGGCGCTGGGCGCGCTGGCGCGCATCGACCTGGACGAGCTGGACCCGCGACTGCGCGACTGCACCATCGAGGTCGCCTGCGATGTCGACAATCCGCTGACCGGGCCGACCGGCGCCTCGGCGGTGTTTGGGCCGCAGAAGGGCGCTACGCCAGCGATGGTCGCCCAGCTCGACGCCGGCTTGCAGCACTACGCCGAGGTGATCGAACGCACCCTGGGCGTGGCGGTGGCGCAACTCCCCGGAGCGGGCGCCGGCGGCGGCATCGGCGCGGCCTTGGTCGCCTTCTTCGGCGCGCGCCTGCGGCCGGGGGTGGAGATCGTCGCGCAGGCGCTGGGGCTGGAAGCGCAGCTGGCCGGCGCCGATCTGCTGGTCACCGGCGAGGGCCGCCTGGACGGGCAGAGCGCGCAGGGCAAGGTACCGGTGGGGATCGCCCGCATCGCGCGGCGCCACGGCGTGCCGGTGCTGGCCATCGCCGGCGGCCTGGGCGACGGCGCGGCGGATCTGCATGCGCAGGGGATCGACGCGTTGTTCGGCGCGGTGCAGCGGATCTCCACCCGCGAGGCGGCCCTGGCCGACGCCGCGGATGCCCTGCGCGCGGCGGCACGCAACGTGGCTGCCGCGATCGCGCTGGGCCAGCGCCTGGGCGTCTCCCGGACGCAATAGCAGCCCGTTCCGCTGGTTCGGCTTGCGGCGCACTGCAAGCCGCGGCGTTGGTTCGCGATACGTCAGCCCCTGTGGGAGGGACTTCAGTCCCGACGCGATGACGTGTGCTTGCCGCAGGATCCCGCGAGGCCGCTGCTCAGCGCGTCGCGGCTGAAGCCGCTCCCACACATGGGCACCCGCCAGCGGATGCGTCACGCGCAGGCAAGCCGTGTGGGAGGGACTTCAGTCCCGACGCGGTGAACCGGCAGTTGTCGCAATGCGGGGGAAGGAACCCATCCCAAGGCCAGGCATGGGTCCGCGCCGGGGTCCGCTTTCGCCAATCCCAAAATCCCCAATCCCCACTCCCTTCCCCGCACCAAACGGGTGCTACAGGCCGCGCCTATTTGGCGCACGCCGCCCCATTCAGGTAAACTGAAAACGTTTACAACACGGATGCTTCCGCCATGGAAACCCCCAATCTCCCGCAACGCGCCCCGCTCAGCCCCAAGTGGCAGTTCCGCTTCGACTTCTTCGACCGCCATGGCGCCCCCTCCACGCCCGAGTACAAGGCCGCGTTCAAGGCGCTGCCGTTCATGGAGCGGTTGAAGATCAACATGAACTTCTTCGCCCTGTTCTTCGGCTTCATCTACTTCTTCGTCCTCGGCATGTGGCGCAAGGCGCTGGGGCTGATCGGCATCTCGCTGGTGCTGGGCATCGTCGCGGCGTTCCTGCCCGACGCGCTCGGCCGCGGCCTGGGCATCGCCTACTCGCTGCTGGTCGGCATGGCCGCCAACTACGCCTACTACCTGGACCAGCGCAAGGGCAGCGTCAGCTGGAACCCGTTCGAAGGCGTGCGTTGGTGGTAATGGCCGGGTGTGGCGGCGCGAGCATGCGCCGCGCCGCCACGTCAGTCAGCGCCTGCGCTTCCAGAACTGCCAGGCAGGCGCCGGCTTCGGCGTGATCGCCGCGGCGGTTGCCTGCGCCGCGGCCAGTTGCCCCTGCACGCCGGTCAGTCGCTCCTGCGCATCGAACGCCAGGACGATGCGGGTGTTGCCGCGGGTCGCCACGGTCTGCGCGGGTTCGCGCTGCAGCGCAAAGCCCTGGTCGGCCAGAAAGCCGTCGGTCATGGCCCGGTGGTCGAGTTCGAACTGCATCGGCAATTCGCCGAGCAGACGCAGCACGCGGGCGTCGTCGCAAGGCGCGAAGACTGCGGCCGGCACGTCCTCGAGCAGGAAGAACAGGGCGCCGCCATCGTACGGCGCGCGGTAGTAGCAGCGCCCACGCAGGGCGCCGGCGAGCAGGGCGATGTGGTGGCCGGCGTCCGCGCCCACTGCCGAGGATGGTTCGACTAACTCTTCGATGCCTTCGCGCTCGCCGTACGCGCGTAGCGCGATCGCGTCGGTCAGCAGGGCCGGCGGCAGGTTGCTGGCGGTGTTGGCCCAAGCCCACAGCCAACTGGCGCTGGCCTCGGCGGCCGTGCCCAGCAACTGCAACGGAAACGACAGATCCTCGCCGAAGTGCACCCGGCCTTCGCCCAGGTCCACCTGCCAGCGACGATCGGCCAGCACGTCGGCCAGCGCCAGTTGGCGGGCATAGGCACTGCCGATGTGGCGTGCCAGCGCCGCCCGGAATGCCGGACTCATCGCGGGGTCTGCGCGCGCTGCAGCAGGCTGTTGCGGCGGCCATACAGCAGGTAGGCGACCACGCCCAGCGCGTTCCACAGCCCGAACCAGATCTGCGTGGTGTGCGGCAGGCTCCAGAACAGGTACAGGCAGCCGCCGATCGCCAGCGGCCCGACCAGCCACGCCAGCGGCGTGCGGAAGGTGCGGGCGCGGCCGGGTTCGCGGCGGCGCAGGACCAGCATGCAGGCGGCCACGGCGATGAAGGCGGCCAGGGTGCCGGCATTGGCCAGCGCGGCGATCTCGTCCAGCCGCGCCACGCCGGCCAGCGCCGCCACCAGCGCCGCGGTGAACAGGGTGGTCGCCACCGGCGTGCCGGTGCGCGCGTTGACCTTGGACAGCCCGCGCGGCAGCAGGCCGTCGCGCGACATCACGAAGAAGATCCGGCTCTGCCCGTACAGGAACGCCAGCAGCACGGTCGGCAGTGCGATCACCGCGACCACGCCGATCGCCGCCGCCGCCTTGCCGTGGCCTAGCTCGCGCAGAATCAGCGCCAGCGGCTCGGCGCTGGCACCAAACACGTCGTAGCGCATCGCACCGACCGCGGCCAGCGCCACCAGGATGTAGATCAGGGTACAGCCGATCATCGAGCCGACGATGCCGATGGCCAGGTCGCGCTTGGGGTTCTTGGTTTCCTCGGCGGCGGTGGAAATCGCATCGAAGCCGTAGAAGGCGAAGAAGATGATCGCCGCCGCCGCCATCACCCCGTGCGCGACGCCGTCGGCGCCGACCGTCTTGGGGAAACCGTAGGGCATGAACGGGTGCAGGTTGGCGCTCTGGAACGCCGGCAGCGCCACCGCCACGAAGATGCCCAGGGCGATCAGCTTCAGTACCACCAGCACCGCGTTGAGGGTGGCGCTCTCCTTGGTGCCGGCCATCAGCAGGCCGGCCACGGCGAAGGTGATCAACACCGCCGGCAGGTTGACGATGCCGCCGGCGTGCGGCCCGGCAGTGAGCGCCGCCGGCAGATTCAGATCCATGCCGCTTTGCGCGCTGGCCCAGTGCAGGAAGCCAACGAAATAGCCCGACCAGCCCACCGCCACCGTGCTGACCACCAGCGAGTACTCCAGGATCAGGCTCCAGCCCACCACCCAGGCGATCGCCTCGCCAAGCGCGACGTAGCTGTAGGTATAGGCGCTGCCGGCGGCCGGCATCATCGTCGCCATCTCCGCATAGGCCAGCGCCGCGCAGGCGCAGATCGCCCCGGCCACCGCGAACGACACCAGCACCGCCGGCCCGGCCAGTTGCGCGCCGACCCCGATCAGGGTGTAGATGCCGGTGCCGACGATCGCGCCGATGCCCAGCGCCACCAGATGCGGCCAGCTCAGCGAGGGCACCAGCCGGCGACCGGCCTCGTGGACGGTGACCAGGTCGAGCGACTTGCGCCGGAACAGGAACGACATGCGGGCCTCGGGTGCGGAAGTGACAAGCCCGGCAGTGTCGCCGAATGCAGTGCAGCAAAGCTATGCCTGTGGCGCGGTATGGCACGGCGCTTGTGCGGGTCGATGCGAAGCGGTGTCCGGCTTTATCGCGCGGAGACCGCTGTATCTCTCTGTCGCGTAGGAGCGGCTTCAGCCGCGACGGGCGTTCCCGATGACGCCTGTCGCGGCTGAAGCCGCTCCTACCGAATACCTGTGCGTCAGGACGTGTTCTACCGACCCAGCCGCTCCGCCAGCCGCACCAGCTCCGCCAGCGAGCCGACCTCGAGCTTGCGCATCGCATTGCCGCGGCGCACCTTCACCGTGATCTCGCTGAGCTGCAGTCGCGCCGCCACCTGCTTGTTGAGCAGGCCCTGCACCACCAGTTCCACCACCTCGCGTTCGCCGGCGCTGAGCCGCGCCCAGCGTGCCTGCAGTTCGGCCTGCGCGGCCTCGGCGGCGCGGCGCGCGCGGTCGCGGGCGATGCCCTGGCCGATCGCATCGAGCAGGTCCTGGTCGCGGAACGGCTTGGTGAGGAACTCGATCGCGCCGTTCTTCATCGCCTCCACGCTCATCGGGATGTCGCCATGGCCGGTGATGAAGATGGTCGGCAGCGCCAGCCCGGCCTCGTGCATGGTGCGGTGGAAGTCCATGCCGCTCTGCCCGGGCATGCGGATGTCCAGCACCAGGCAGCTCGGCGCGTCGGCGCGCGGATGCGCCAGGAAGTCGCGGGTCGAGGCGAAGGCGTGCACCTGCAGATCCACCGAGGCGAACAGGTCTTCCAGCGCGGCGCGGATCGAGGCGTCGTCGTCGATCAGGTACACCACCGGGCGGGCGGTCGTGTCGGTGGTCATGGCCGCACTCCGTTGGCGGTGGGCAGGCACACGTGGAACACCGCGCCGCACGGTCGCCCCGGTTCGGCCCAGATGCGGCCGCCGCCGGCCTCGACGATGCTGCGGCTGATGCTCAGGCCGATGCCGATGCCGCCCTGCTTGGTGGTCCAGAACGCATCGAACAGGTGCGCCTGCGCTTGCGCGGACAGGCCTTCGCCGCTGTCGGCCACGCTCAGCCGCACCGAGCGTGCGTCGTCGCGTTCGGTGACGATGCGCAGCGTCCGCTGTGCCGGCGGCGTGGCGGCCATCGCCTCGATCGCATTGAGCAGCAGGTTGCCGATCACCTGCTGGATCTGCACCGGGTCGGCCGATACCGGCGGCAGCAGCGCCGACAGTTCGGTGTGCACGCTGACCGCGCTGCGCTCCAGTTCGCCCTGCGACAGCGCCAGCACCTCGTTGACCGCAGCGTTGAGATCGAAGGCGCGCTGTTGCGGCGCCTCGCCGCGGGTCAGGCTGCGCACCCGTGCGATCACCTCGCCGGCGCGCTCGGCGTCGGCGAGGATGCGTGCCAGCGCCGCTCGCGCCTTGTCCAGGTTCGGCGGCTGCTGGTCGAGCCAGCGCTGACAGGCGTTGCCGCTGGTGACGATGGCCGCCAGCGGCTGGTTGACCTCGTGCGCGATCGAGGCGGTGAGGCTGCCCAGGCTGCGCACCCGCGCCAGCCGCAGCAACTGTGCCTGCGCCGCGTGCGCGGCGGCCTTGGCGCGCTCCATGCGCACCGCGATGGAGGCGGTCACCGCCACCACCACGATGCTGATCGCCGAGTTGATCACGCCGACGTGGTAGGCCCCGGCATGCGTGAGATGGAAGCTGAGCACGACCAGCACCACGCAGATGCCGGCCAGTACGCCGAGTCCGGCCGGTGCCAGCAGCCGCACCGCGCCGAGGATCGCCACGGTGTAGAACAGCGCCGCCGCCACCGCGTAGTCGGTGACCGTGTCGGCGACGAAGATCGCGCCCAGCGCCAGGCCCAGCGCGGCCAGGCCGAGCAGGCGGCGGTGCGGCGGCAGCGGCTTGAACCAGGCGATCATCGGCGGCGTGGCATGGAAGTGATGAGGTTGGGCATGGCTGGCTCAGGCTTCGGCGCCGGCGTTCCAGAACGCCTGTTGTACACCCGGTTCGCCCTCCAGGCGCTGCACAACTTCATCCAGTTCCTCGGCGCGCACCGCGGTGGCATACAGCGTCGCGGCGATCTCCACGTCCCGCTGCCCGAACGGATGCTGCTCGACCTCGCGCGCCGGGTAGTGCGCCTCCTCCAGCAGTTCGATCAGCCGCTCGCGCACCTCGCCGTGCACCTCGCGCGCGCAGATCGCATAGAACATGTAGGTGGCTTCCAGCGAGGATTCCTTCAGCGGATGCCGGTTGATGCGGTTCACCATCGGCCGTAGCAGGGTATTGCTGAGCAGCACGAACACGGCCGCCAGCACCGCCTCGGCGACCAGCCCGGCGCCAGCGCAGGCGCCGACCGCGCCCGATCCCCACAGCGTGGCCGCGGTGTTGAGCCCGGTGACGTTGGCGCCTTCCTTCATGATCGCGCCGGCGCCGAGGAAACCGATGCCGGAGACCACGTAGGCCACCACCTGCACCGCGCCCTGGGTACCGCCATGGATCTCGAACAGACGGTCGCCGAGCGAGACGAAGATCGCCGCGCCGACCGCGACCAGGGTGTTGGTGCGCAGCCCGGCGGTGCGCTGGCGCACCTGGCGCTCGAAGCCGATGATCGCGCCGAGCACGAAGGCGGCGGTGAGGCTCACCAGGGTGTCGAGCAGCGAGCCGAGATTGAACAGGCGAAGGGCTTCCATCAGGGCGCGTTCCGGTAGGTGAGGGGAGCGAGCACGGCGGCTCCGGGGAAGGGAGTGGGCAGGGACAGGGTGCCGATGATGCCGCGGCGAGATGGCAACTCGTACCGTTGGCACGCGCATGCGCTTCAGTGCATGCCGGGCCACCACGCCAGCGCGGCATGCAGCCAGTGCGCGGCCGGAGCGTTCGCCCAGACCTCGTGCAGGCGCCGCTGCGCCGCATGCGGCAAGCGCGCACGGACGCGGATGCGGTCGGCGACGGACAGCAGCGACAGCGCATCGGCCATCACCCGCGGCGACTGCGCGGACAGCGCCAGCGCGAAGGCGCGGGCGCCGTGGGCGGCGAGCAGATGGCGCAGCGCCTCGGTGCGGCGCATGGCGACCGCGGCGCGCAGCGCGCGCTGCAGGCAGCGCTGCAGGCGGAAACGACGGGAAAACAGCGAGAACACGAACATGACGACCTCCTTGCGGCGCGTGGCCGGAAAGGACGTCGCAGCGTGCGGGCAGCGGGCGTCTTCCGGCTCAGCGCCGGGCAGCGACCAGGCGAGGGGAGCGGTGGGGGAATGCGGCGCTGACGCCGCGTCGATGCGGATCGGGGTCCATGCTCGCCTCCGGTGTCAGGGGGAACGGATCGCGCGGAGCGCGACGGTCTGGCGCGGTGTCGGATGCCGCGTTACCGCCCACTGGCTGGGCCAGGAGCGGGTGGCGCAAAGCTTGGCATGCGGCTCATGCCCGTACCAGCCTGCATGAGGCCATGGCGGCGATACCAAGGTATATCCGCTCTCCTCCGCCTGCCGGCGCGTGGCGCAGCGATTGAGACGCGGCCGGCTACACTGGCCGCATGCAGAACGATGTCCATTTCCTGATCCTCGCCGGCCTGTTGTGTGCCGTCATCGCCCTGTTGCTGGCCGTGTTGCTGCGGCGGGGCAACCACACCGCGCTGGAGGCGGCCCTGCGCGAGGAGCAGCGCAGCGGCCGCGGCGAGCTGCGTGAGCAACTCGACAGCCTGGCCCGCCAGCAGGACGCGCGCAGCGAAGGTTTCGCCCGCAATCTGGCGGATCTGTCCACCCGCACCGACCAGCGCCTGGACCTGCTGCGCGAGGCGCTGACCGAGGACGCGCGGCGCGGCCGGGTCGAGGCCGGCGCCGCGCAGCAACGCATGGCCGAACTGCTGAGCCAGCGCCTGGTCGAGATCCGTGGCCAGCTCGACGCCTTCGGTCAGCAGCAGGACGCGCGCATGGCCCAGTTCGGCCAGCAGCAGGCCGAGTTGATCGCGCGCATCGACGCGCAGCTGGGTGCGCTGCGCGAGGCCTTGCTCGAGGACGCGCGCAAGGGCCGCCAGGAAGGCGCGGACGCGCAGCAGCGCTTTGCCGACACGCTCGGCCAGCGGCTGGGTGACCTGGTCCAGCGCAACGAGCAGCGGATGGGTGAGATGCGCGCCACCCTGGAGGAGCGGCTGAAGGAACTGCAGGCCGACAACGCGGCCAAGCTCGAACAGATGCGCGGCACCGTCGACGAGAAGCTGCAGACCACCCTCAACACGCGCCTGGATGCCTCGTTCAAGCTGGTCTCCGAACGGCTTGAGCAGGTCCAGCGCGGCCTGGGCGAGATGCAGCAGCTGGCCACCGGCGTCGGCGACCTCAAGCGCGTGCTGAGCAACGTCAAGAACCGCGGCGGCTGGGGCGAGGTGCAGCTGGAGAACATCCTCGAGCAGACCCTGACCCAGGAGCAGTACGCGCGCGGCGTCCGCGTGCGCCCGGAGCGCAACGAGATGGTCGATTTCGCCGTGCGCCTGCCCGGCCGCGGCCACGAGGACACGCCGGTGTGGCTGCCGATCGACGCCAAGTTCCCGCGCGAGGACTACGAGCGCCTGCTCGACGCGCAGGAGCAGGGCGATCCGGAACTGGTGCAGGCGACGGGCGCGCAACTGGAGCGCGCGATCCGGGTGCAGGCCAAGTCGATCGGCGACAAGTACATCGCCCCGCCGCATACCACCGATTTCGCGGTGATGTTCCTGCCTACCGAGGGCCTGTACGCCGAGACCCTGCGCCGCCCCGGCCTGGCCGACTTGCTGCAGCGCGAGCACCGCATCGTCGTTGCCGGGCCGACCACCATCACCGCCCTGCTCAACAGCCTGCAGATGGGCTTTCGCACGCTTGCCATCGAAAAGCGCTCCAGCGAGGTGTGGGGCGTGCTGGCGGCGGTCAAGAGTGAGTTCGGCAAGTTCGCCGGCATCCTGGAAAAGGCCGAGAAGCAGATCAGCACCGTCGGCAAGAGCCTGGGCGAGGCCAGCCGCAAGACCCGCACCATCGAACGCCGCCTGCGCGGCGTCGAGACCCTGGCCGATGCGCAGGCCGCGCCGCTGCTGGAACTGTCGCTGCCGCTGGACGATGCCGAGGCGGACGAGGCGGCGGGCGACGACCGGGAATGAGGGCTTGCGGTGCGCAGCGGCGAGTTGGGATGGCAGGGCGTCGTGGCGGTTTCGTCGACGCGGGATGGCGTGCGACCAGCACGCGCCATGTTGGATGCAGCGCCGCGACCTGGACGGGGCCAGCGCGGCCGCTTCGTATGCGCGCGCTGTGCCGATCGCGCAGCACGCAGGTGTCGTTGTCTTGCCTGCAGTGTCGATGCGATTCGACATCGCGGATAGGTTGTCGTCTCCAGGCCGCTCGCCTGCTCGCTCGCTGGCCGCTACGCGCGCTTCTGATCACGACGAGCGGCACATGTGTAGCGGCGGCTCTTGTTCCTCCTGTGGCAGTCGCGAGCAGGTTTTGCGGGCGCGGCTGTCGCGGCTGAAGCCGCTCCTACCGGAGCGCATGATCCGCAGCAAAAGCGGATGTCACGTGCCGACACGGGCGAGCTGTCGGTGCGCTGAGTCACGCGGTCACGGCACTGCGCATGCTGTGCCGGCAGCGACTATGCTGGCGCTTCCTTTCGACCGAGGTAGTGCCCCATGTCCGAGTCGCTGACCGCCATTCCGCTGATCCGCATCGATGGCCAGCCGGCCACCCTGGCCGAGTTCGCCGGCAAGGTGCTGCTGATCGTCAACGTCGCCTCCAAGTGCGGCCTCACCGCGCAGTACGCGGGCCTGGAAGCGCTGTATCGCGAGAAGCAGGCTGCGGGGCTGGAAGTGCTGGGCTTCCCGGCCAACGATTTCAAGGGCCAGGAGCCGGGCAGCGAGTCGGAGATCCAGCAGTTCTGCCAGCTCACCTACGACGTGACGTTCCCGATGTTCTCCAAGATCGCGGTTACCGGCGAGGACACCCATCCGCTGTACCGCGCGCTGATCGCCGCGCAGCCGCAGACCGAGGGCGAGGGCCCGATGCGCGAGAAGTTGGCCGGCTACGGCATCGAGCCGAATCCGGCGCCGGGCGTGCTGTGGAATTTCGAGAAGTTCCTGGTCGGCCGCGACGGCCAGGTCCACGCGCGTTTCGCTCCGGACGTCACCGCCGAGGATCCGCGCCTGCGCGCGGCGATCGACGCGGCGCTGGGGTAACGGTCTGCGGTGTTCGACGCGAAGAGGCGCCGCCTGTGAGCTGGACGCGTCGTTTGGGGTTGCAGATCGTTGTTGGCCGAGCCGAAACGTTGTCGGTGCTCCAGTGATTGTCGGCGTCGTTCATCGCGGCTGAAACTGAGGGCTTCGCCCCGCACCCTCACCCCAACCCCTCTCCCGAGGGGAGAGGGGCTAGCCCGCCATGCAAGGCTTGTAGCTGCTTGCCGTTGCCGTTGCCGTTGCCGTTTGCTGTTGCTTTGGCTGTTGCTTTGGACTTGCCGGGTTCCCTTCCGAAGCGGCGGCCAGCGCGGGGAAAAACCCGAAGGGCGGCGTACATGGATGTACGCCGTCCGCGGCAGGGCAGGGCTCGCCGGAAAAAGGCGAAGCACTGCTTCGCCCCGGCGGGCGGGCTGGCGCCGTGAGGCGACTGCCCCGGACTTGGCTGCGAAGCAGCCAAGCCCCTTCCGCGGATCCCCGCGCTGGACGCGGACCCGGAGCGCGCAGCGCGGAGGGCGCGAAGGCAGGGCGCGCTTTCTTTTGGTTACCTTTTCTTTGCGCGAGCAAAGAAAGTGCTTCTCAGCAGCCGAAGGCTGATCAAAGTAACTCGCCCGAAAGGGCGAAAGCCTTTGCTTTCGCTTGAGATTTTCTTGTCGGGCGAAAAGAAGAACCGTAGATACCGTCTTACCCCCTAGCAGGCAAGGCCCCTTTTCGGATCGAACGCCGTGCCCGATTTGAGAACCCCGTAGGCCAGGTGCAGGAGCTTGCGCATGGCGGCGCACACGATCTGCTTGCCGGCTTTGCCGCGTTCGCTCAGCCGCTGTTTCAGCGTGCGGATGATCGGGTTGTGGGTCATGGCCACCAGGGCCGGCATGAACAGGCCGGCGCGCAGGCGGGGCGAGCCGGTGCGCGAGATGCAGACGTGGCCTTTGCGCTCGCCCGACTCCTGCAGGCACGGATTCAGGCCCGCGAAGGCGGTCACCGCCGAGGCATCGGCGAAGCGCCTCACATCGCCAAGCTCGGCCAGCATCAAGGCCGCGCTGGTGTCGGCAATCCCCTGGATGCTCACCAGCAGCTCGCGCTGCCCACGCAAGGTCGGATCCTGGTCGATATGGTCATCGATGGCCTGCTCGATCTGGGCGATGTGGTGTTGCAGATCGGCCAGATGGACCTGGATCGAGTCCTTCACCTGAGCCGGAGCGACGTCCAGCCGGTTGCGCTCCATCTGCAGCATCTGTTGCAGATCTTGCCGCCGGCGCACCAGCGCTTTGAGCTGCTTGAGCGCCGGCGGATCAGGGGACCAACGGCGTAACTGCTCGCGGTGACGCAAGGCATAACTGGCGATCAGCTTGGCATCGCTGCGATCGGTCTTGACCCGGCTGAGTTGGCTGCGTGCGTACGCGGCCGTCTGCGCCGGGTTGAGCACGCACACCCGATAGCCGCGTGCGTGGAGGAACTCGGCCAGCGCCTGGTGGTAGGTGCCGGTGGCCTCCATGGCGATCCAGCTATCGGGCTGCGCATGCGTCTGCAGCCATGCCTGCAGGGCCTGGAAGCCCTTGGCATCGTTGGACAACTTGGCCTTGGTACGGTGCTTGCCATTGGTCAGATCGATGGCCACATCGAAACTGCGTTTGGCGACGTCGATGCCGATGACGGGAGACATACGCGATTCCTCCATCGTGTCAGGGTCATGATCGGCGCTGGGCCCGGTCCTGCCTTGTCGATGCGAGTTCACGCCCGGGGGCGGACTCTGGATACCGTTCGGACACACAAAGGCCAGCATGTGGAGGGCGGAGCCGATCTACGATGCAAGCTCGAAGCTTTAGGAGCGACTGGACCTCCTACACCTCCTCCGATGATCAGTCGGAAGACATGACGCCTGTTTAGGGGCGACATGTCCAGATACAAGGAGCGGCTTCAGCCGCGACAGCGAGAGTTCGCTCTACCTGTCGCGGCTAAAGCCGCTCCTAAGTTCGCTCTACCTGTCGCGGCTAAAGCCGCTCCTACGATTCAGCGGCCGCCACCGTGGCAGCAAGTGCAAGAGCAAAGCTTTCGCCTAGCGGCGAGTTACTTTGATCAGCCTTCGGCTGCTGAGGAGCGCTTCTTTGCTTGTGCAAAGAAAAGTAACCAAAAGAAAGCACACCCCGCAGCGCGCCTTCCGCGCTTCGCGCTCCAGGTTCGCAGCCACGACGGGCATTTTTCGACGGCACTGTCCGCTACGCGGCCAAGCCCGGGGCAGGCGCCTCACGGCGCCAGCCCGTTCGCCGGGGCGAAGCAGTGCTTCGCCTTTATCCGGCTCACCCATGTGCCGGCGAAAAACGACGCGCATCCTGCGCGTCGCCCTTCGGGTATTCGCCCGCCGCGGCTGCCGCGCCGAGGGGACCCCGGTAATCAACAGCAACAGCAGGAGCAACAGCAAAGCCGCCTGCACCCCTTAATCCGCCGCGATACTCGCTCATCCACTGCAAACCTCGCACTCATTCGCGCACATCGCGCCGCGGCCACAGGCGATACCAGCAAATCCTCAGGCACAAAAAACCCGGCCGAAGCCGGGCTTTTCGTAGGTGCGTCGCGCGGCGGACTAGCGACCGCCGCGCCACTCCGGGACCGGCATCGCGTCCACCGGCACCGTCGGATTGGTCTCTTCCTCGCGCAGATAGGCCGGCAGATCGTCGTCCTGCCGCTTGTGCCCGCGCATGTCGCTCTCGATCTGATAGTTGCGGCGCTGCAGCCACGCATCGCGGGTCAGCTGATACTCGTCTGGCGCCTGGTCGCGCATGCTGTCCAGCGACAGCAACTGCGCCCGCGTGTCGACCAACTGCAGGCCCTGCAGGCCGACGCGCACCCGGTCCTCCTCGATCTGCTGCAGCGGCGACAGCGGCGCGTCGCCGACCAGGCCGAACGCATCGCGTACCGTGCGCGGACCGAACAGCGGCAGTTCCAGGTAGCGCGAACGGCGCCAGCCCCACACGCCCAGGGTCTGGCCGAAGTCCTCGCTGCGGCGCGGCAGGTTGGCATCGGTGGCCGGGTCGAAGATGCCGCCGATGCCCAGCGTGCTGTTGATCAGGAACCGGCTCAGCGTCTGCCCCGCCTGCAGCGGCCGACCCTGCAGCAACTGGTTGACCATGGTCAGCGGCGAGCTGAGGTTGTCGAAGAAGTTGGTCACGCCCAGCCGCACCGGCCGCGGCACCACGTTGACGTAGGCCCGCGCCAGCGGCCGCGCCACGCCGCGATCGACCACGTTGTTGAAGGCATGCACCTTGCGGTTGAACTTCTCCCACGGGTCGTAGCTCTGCGGTGCGGGCACGCCCGCGGGCAGCGTCGGATCGGCGACCGGGTTGTACGGGTCGCCGCCGTACAGTGCGGCGTAGTCGTCCTCGGCCGAGGTCGGCGTGCCGTTGGCCGACGCAGTGCCCGTGGCATTCGCCGGGGGCGCCGCCGCCGGCGCGCTCGATGCTGCCGGGACGCTGGCGTCCATGCCGGTCGTGCCGTCCGAGGTGGCCGCCATGGCATTCGCATCGGTGAGCGCAACGTTGTCGCTGGCGGCCGGCGCCGACTGCGCCACGGGCGGCGGAGACGGGGGCGGCGTGCGCTTGGGCGCGCCGGCGCAGGCGCCCAGGGCGGCGGCCAGGGTGAGGGAAGTGAGGATACGCAGCACGTTCATGTGTCAGCTCGCCGCAGGGGGAGAGTGGAAATCCAGGGTCGAGGCCAGCCGGTAGGCGGCGCTCAGATCGGTCAGGCCGGCCGGGGCGCCATGGATGGCGACCTCGGCCTGGCCCTGGGCGCGCAGGCGCGCGGCAAGTTCGGCGAGCAGCGCCAGGCCGGCGCTGTCCACCCGCGACACCGCTCGCAGGTCCAGCACGCGTGCGCCCGGCAGCGCGCGCAGCGCCGCCGGCCACAACGCGGTGGCCGCGGCACGGTCGAGCACGCCGCTCAGCGCGAGCGTGTCGCCGTCGCGGCGCAGCTGCGGCGCATCACTTGCCACTGTTGCCCGCCGGCGCCGCCTGCAGCGTGCCGTTGCGCAACTCGGCCGCGACCTCGGCGATCGACTTGTTGCGCAGCGGGGTGTCGAACTGGTTGCGGAAGGTCTGCACGTAGGACACGCCCTCGACCATCACGTCGAAGATCTTCCAGCCCGCGCCGGTGTTGCGCAGCAGGTAGTCCACCGGCACCGGGTCGCCGCCGCTGCGCAGCAGCTCGGTGGAGACCTTGACGCCGCGGCCGCCCGGCAGCGGGGTTTCCGACTTCACCCGCACCTGCGGCTTGCCTTCGAAGGTCAGCAGCGAGGTGCCGTAGCGCTGCATCAGGTTGTCGGCCATCGCGTCGCCGAACAGCTTGACGTCGGCGTCGGAGGCGCCGCGGCCGTGCACGCCGAGCACCAGGCGGGCGGCGTAGTCGCGGTCGAAGGACTTGTTCATCTCGCTGTCGATGAACTGGCGCAGTGCGGTCGGGTTGCTCTTGAACTCGCTGCGGCGCTGTTCCAGCGTGGTCAGGATGCGCGTGCTGTTCTCCAGCACCACCTTGCTGGCCGAACCGGCCTGGGTGGCGGAGGCGGCCGGCGCGGCGGCCTGGGCCAGGGCGGCGGAAGGCGCGGCCACGGCCAGCGCGGCGGCGAGAGCGGCGGAAAGCAGTTTGATCGTCATGGCTTGGGTTCCGTTGCGGGCGTGGTGGGGTCGGCCGAGGGTGCGGCAGCGGGTGTTGCGTTCTTGTCGCCGCCGGCGCTGCCGCCGCCGAACATGTACTTGCCGACCAGCTGGATCAGGTCCACCGCTGGCTGGGTGAAGGCGATTTCCTGGCCGGGCTTGAGCGTGTCGGGGTCGCCGCCGGGCTGCAGGCCGACATAGCTCTCGCCGAGCAGGCCGCTGGTCAGGATCGCCGCCGAGGTGTCGGCCGGCAGATCCTTGTACTTGTCGTCGATGGACAGGGTCACCACCGAGTCGAACTTGGTCGGATCCAGGTCGATCTTGGCGACCTGGCCGATGATGACGCCGCCGATCTTCACCGGCGCCTGCGCGCGCAACTGGCCGATCTGCGAGAAGCGCGCGACCAGGTCGTAGCGGTGGCCGCCGAAGCCCCACTGGCGGTTGGTGGAAGCCAGCGCCAGCACCAGCAGCGAGGCCAGGCCCAGCAGCAGGAAGGCGCCGACGGCGAACTCGAGACGGGGACCACGGAGAGCCATAACGTGTCTACCTTGTTGATTCAGCGTGGCCGCGGCGCCAGTGCCGCGACCGGGATGTTGCCGCAAGGCCTGCCGTCGCCGGCCGGCCCCGCGTTGGCGCCGCTCAGCGGAACAGCAGCGCCGACATGACGAAATTGAACATCAGCACCAGCAGAGAGGCATTGACCACGGCGCGGGTGGTGGCCACCGAGGTGCCCTCGATGGTCGGCTCGGCATGGAAGCCGACATAGGCCGCCACCAGCGCCGCCGTGCCGCCGAACACCGCCGACTTCAGCATCGCCACGCCGAAGTCGTCCCAGAAATCCACGCTGCTCGACAGCGCCGACCAGAACGTGCCGCGGTCCAGGCCGAGCGCGCCGACGGCCTCGAAATAGCTGGCGCTGATCGCCAGCGAGCAGAAGATGCCGGTCAGCAGCGGCAC
The DNA here is from genome assembly GCF_056725205.1 of Xanthomonas sp. NCPPB 3174. Lineage (NCBI taxonomy): Bacteria > Pseudomonadati > Pseudomonadota > Gammaproteobacteria > Lysobacterales > Lysobacteraceae > Xanthomonas > Xanthomonas sp. NCPPB 3174. The sequence goes on from NZ_CM161517.1 coordinate 112,044, forward strand.
GGTCAGCACCGCCGCCCAGAAGCGCGGCGCCACCGCCTTGGCCACCGGGTCGATTGCCATCAGTTCCAGGGCCTTGATCTGATCGGTCGCACGCATCAGGCCGAGCTCGGCGGCGATGGAACTGCCGGCGCGGCCAATGAACAGCAGCGCGGTCAGCACCGGCGCCAGCTCGCGGTACAGCGACAGGCCGAGCAGGGTCGACAGCGCATCGGAGGCGCCATAAGTCTGCAAGGTGCGGTAGCCCTGCAGGGTCAGCACCAGGCCGACGAAGGCGCCGCCCACGGCGATGATCGGCAGCGAGCGCGCGCCGACCTTGTAGATCTCGCGGATCAGCTCGGCGAGCAGGTCGCGGGTCGGCAGCGAGCCGCGCAGCACGGTCAGGAAGAACAGCCCGGCGCGGCCCAGGGAACGGATCGGGGCAACGATGGCCATCAGGCGGCGCTCCGCGCGCGCTGCGGCGCATCGAACGGGATCGGGCCGTCGGGACGGCCATGCAGGAACTGCTGCAGCAACGGATCGCTGCTGGCCTGCAGCGCCTGCGGGGTGCCGGCGAAGACCACGCCGCCGTTGGCGATGGCCACGGCCTGGTCGCAGATCGGCAGCGTCTCGTGGACGTGGTGGCTGACGATGATGCTGGTCAGGCCCAGGGTGTGGTTGAGGCGCTGGATCAGGCTCATGATCACGCCGGAGGCGATCGGGTCCAGGCCGGTCAGCGGTTCGTCGTAGATCATCAGCGGCGGATCCAGGGCCAGCGCCCGCGCCAGCGCCACGCGCCGCGCCATGCCGCCCGACAGCTCGCGCGGCCAGACATCGGCGGCGGCCAGCAGGCCCACCGCGTGCAGCTTCAGCGCCACCAGCCGCTGCAGCACCGGCTCGGGCAGGCGGGTGTGGGCGCGCAACGGCAGCGCCACGTTCTCGGCCACGCTCAGGTCGGTGAGCAGGCCGTTGCCCTGCAGCAGCACGCCGATGCTCTTGCGGGTCTCGCGCAGCGCGCGGCTGCCGTGCGGCAGCGGCTTGCCGAACACTTCCAGCGTGCCCGCGGCGGGCACCAGTTCGCCGGTCAGGGCGGCCAGCAGCGTGGATTTGCCGCTGCCGGAAGGCCCGAGCACGGCGGTGATGCTGCCGCGCGGCACGCTCAGCGAGACGTCACGCAGGATCGCGCGGCCGCCGCGGTCGATGCGCACGCCCGACAACTGCACCAGATTGGATTCGGAAGACGCCATCGCGGCCTTTAACGAAAATACAACATAGGATCGATCCGTTCGGCTGAACTTAACCGAACTGGCCCGTGCAGTATTGTGGCACCGCGCGGGCCGGTGTGCGCGCCCGCTTCGCCCTGTTCATGCAACAGCGTGTCATGCCGCCGCGTCGGTGTTCGGGCCGGTGGCGCGCTGGGTGCGCCGCCGCAGCACGCCCGGTTGTGGACAAATGCCGGAACAGCGCTTGTGCGGTTCGTCACGGCACGCGACGATGCCGGCAGGGCGACCGTGCCGAACCACACCTGGAGTCAAGGATGGAGTTGTTGAGCTTGGAACACTTCGCCGGAAGCGTGAACGAGACGTTCTCGGCGCAGTTGAACGAAGGTGAGGTCGCATTCGTGCTGGTCGAGGCGCGGCCGCTGCCGACGCCGCCCGCGGCACGGCGTGCGCCGTTCTCGCTCCTGTTCCGCAACGGCTCGTCGTTCCTGTTTCCGCAGCAGACCTACCAGATGCGCCATCCGCGCCTGGGCGAAATCGGCATCTTCCTGGTGCCGGTGGCGCGCGAACGCGACGGTTTCCTGTATCAGGCGGTGTTCAACTGACGCACGCATTCGGCCGCGTGCCGGGGCCATCCCAGCGCATCGCCAGGTGGGTCTGGCCGGCCTCGCCGGCGACGAAGCCCAGCCGCGCGTAAAGCCGCTGCGCTGCGCGATTGGCGTGCAGCACGTGCAGCGTCAGTGCGCGCCCATCCGCATGCGCGAGCGCCTGTGCCTGCGCGATCAGCGCGCCGCCAATTCTGTGGCCGCGGCAGTCCGGCAACAGGCTGATATCGACCAGGACGTGCGGATCCGTGCTGCGGTCCAGATACAGCCGGCCCAGTCGCGCGCGTGCGTCTTCCACGATCAGGAAGTCGGCACCCGGGAAATGCTGCAGATAGTGCGCATGCTGCAAGGCGAACTGCTGGTCGAGGAAGGCACGCTTGGCCGGTTCCGGCCACGGCACCGCGGCAAGTTCGTCGCGGCGCGTACTGGCGTACAGGTCGCGCAGCCAGGGCAGGTCGCCCGCGTGCGCGGCGCGCAGCACCACGCCACGCGTTCGCAGCGCGCGCGGCGCCTCGATGGCCTCGTGCCTGGCGGGAAACTCCGGCACTCGCGCAGCACTAGCCATGTGGCCGCTCAACTGAAGACGGGGTAGTCCCCGCTGAGCGCGATGCAGAAGTTCACCGCCAGATACGGCTGCCGGTTCTCGTGTGCCTGGCCGATGCCGGTGGGCATCAGCATGGTCGGGGAGAACTGCGTGTTCGGCGCGACCGCCAGGAACGGACGTTCGCTGGTGCTGTTCAGTGACGACAGGGCGGCACCGCTGGCAGGGGTGCCGGTCTTCTTTGCCGGATCCGGTTGCGAGAACGCATTGACGCCGTGCTGGTGCATCGGGATCTGCGTGCTTTGCAGGCTGACGCCCGCCGATCCGAAGTTGCTGCCCAGCGTGTGCGCGGTCAGGCCGGGCCCCGGGCCCTGCTGGCAGCCGGCGCGCGCGGTGAAGTTCGGCAACTGGAACGTGGTGCTGCCATTGCCACCGTAGGCCACGCCGAGCAGCGAATACAGCGCACTGTTCTGCGTGATCGGCAGGATGGCGCCGTTACACAGCGCCCAGCCATACGGGTTGTAGTCGAAGCCGAACAGCTGGATTTCGCCGAGATAGGGTTCGGTCATGAGCGGATTCCTCCGATGCAGCGGATGCGTGCCGCAGCCATGCCGGCGCGGCGCAGGGATCAGGCCTGTTGCGGGAAGATGCCGGTGGTGGCGATGCAGTACTGCACCGTCAGCGTCGGCATGGTGTTGTCGTGCGGCTGGCTGCCGCCGGCGAACGAGGTGCTTTGCGTGGACATGGCCAGCGTGGTGGTGCCGCTGGTGTCGCTGGCATAGAACAGGGCGCCACTCACGGCGGCTGGGAGCAGACCGGCGGGCGCGGTGGCAGTCGCCGCCACGGTGGTGGCCTGGGCGGTATGCGTGTGGGCCGGCATCTGCAGGTCGGTCAACGTCACCGTCTCGGTGCCGGCCTTTTGGGCGAGCACGTAGTTGCTGAGCCCCGGCCCCTGGCCCTGATGGATCGGCAGGCGACCGCGCAGATCCGGCACCGCGAAGGTGGTGGTGCCATTGCCGCCGTACGCAGTGCCGAGCAGCACATACAACGGTTCGTACTCGGAGATCTGCAGCAGCGAGCCGTCGCACGCCTGCCAGCCCTGGGGTGTGCGGCCGAAGCCGAACATGCGGATTTCGCCGATGAAAGGGGTTCCCATGAGATGCTTCCTGGTCGATGAGGCGCCACGCGCACGGATTCGCGCTGCGCGCCCGAATGCGGATGCGCCTAGCTGCGCGAGGGGAAGATGCCGGACAGTGCGATGCAGAAATTGATCGTGGTGTACGGCTGTACGTTCGGATGTGCCTGGCTGCCGCCGCTGTTGGCGATGGTGGACTGCGACAGCGGTATCGTCGCGCCGGGCGCCGCATACAACGCATGCGGGGTCCCGGTGGCCATGTTGTTGTTCGCGAACAGGCGGCCGGTTGGCGTGCGGTTGTCGCCGTTGACACTGCTGCAATCCAGCAGGTGGGTATGCGCGGGCAGGTTGTCGCCCACCAGGGTCACTGTCTCCGTGCCGGCGGCCTGGCCCATCGGCAGCGCCGGCGGTTGCCACGCCGGATCGGCCGATGGCCCATAGCCCATCGGCGTGCGCCCGCGCATGTCCGGCAAACCGAACGTGGTCTTGCCATCGCCGCCGAAGCGGGTGCTGAGCAGGCTGAACAGCGCCTGGTTCTGATTGATCGGCAGCAATTGCCCGTTGCACTGCGCAAAATATTTTGGCGCAAACGCGAAACCGGTCAGCATGATCTGACCGATGAAGAACTCGCTCATGCGGATCTCCCCCCAGAGTTGATGGCACAGACTTCGTGTCTGGCGCGCATCTACTTAATCACGACTTCGGCGACATGCAAGAGACGATTTCGCTGAACCAGACAGACATGACGCATTTGTTGCTTTACGTCGCGCCGGATTTGCTGTTCCAATGGCCGCGCGACGCGCATGGCCGATGCTTGCAGGGCCGATGTTCTGCGGAGTCCGAGGCACCAGGATGGCTGCCAGCGCCCATTGGGGTGGCGCGTTTTAGGGGAATCGAAATATGTCTACGAATTGCACCGCGTCTAGCGGTATGCGGCTGATGTTGCGTTGGCTGATGGCGCTGCTGTTGCTCACGACATCCCAGCTCTGTCTGGCTGCTGCCGCGCCTGCGCCTGGACCGGCGTGTACGACTCCTCAGAGCGCTAGCGTGAATTCGGGCGGCTCGGTGACCTTTGACGTCAGCGACTGCGACGGTACCTCCAATACCGGCATGACCGATGGTGCGCAGCCGTCGCACGGCAACTACGTGCTTACCGGCCAACTGGACGCCGCCGGCACCGAGCGGGTGACCTACACCAACAACGGCGACGGCGCGACCTCGGACTCGTTCTACCTGCTGGACGAGTACAACAACCAGATCGTCTTCAACATCACCATCAACCCCTCGCGCACCGCCAGCATCACGGTCTCCCCGTCCAGCGCCAACGAGGACAGCGGCACGGCCTTCGTCTACACGGTGACGCTGAGCTCGACCAATAGTTCGGCGACCACGGTGAACCTGACCCGCAGCGGCACGGCGACCAGCGGGACCGACTACACCGGTACGGTCACCAGCGTCGTGGTACCGGCCAATGCGACGTCCGCCAGTTTCAGCGTCACCCCGGTCGCCGACACCACGGTGGAGCCGGACGAGACAGTGATCTTCCAGGTGGCCAACGGTACCGGCTACTCGATCGGCAACCCCTCCAGCGCCACCGCCACCATCGTCAACGACGACTATCCCTCAGCAAGCATCGCGGTGTCGCCGGCCAGCGTGTACGAGAACGGCGGCACTAATTTGGTTTACACCGTCTCCCTGAGCCAGCCGTCGCCATCGGCGCTCTCGATCGGTTTCAGCGTGGGCGGGACCGCGACGTCCGGTAGCGATTACGCTGCGGTCAACTCGCCGCTGGTGATTGCGGCTGGCCAGACCAGCGGCACGATCACCGTCAGTCCCACCCCCGACACCACGGTGGAGCCTGACGAGACCGTGGTGATCAGTCTCAACGCGGGCAGCGGCTACACCGTGGGTTCGCCGTCCAGTGCCACCGGCACCATCCTCAACGACGATCTGCCGGCGCTGTCGATCAATAACGTGTCGCAGAACGAAGGCAATTCCGGCACCACCGCGTTCACCTTCACCGTCTCGCTCAGCCAGCCGGCCGGCAGCGGCGGGGTCAGCTTCAACATCGCCACTGCCGACGGTACTGCCACTGCGGGTTCGGACTACATCGCTTCCAGCGTGAACGGGCTGACCATTCCGGCCGGCAGCAGCAGCGCCACCTTCACCGTGCAGGTGGTCGGCGATACGCTCAACGAACCCAACGAAACCTTCTACGTCAACGTCACCAATCCAAATGGCGCCACGATCACCAGTGGGCAGGGAGTGGGCACGATCAACAACGACGACGCGCAGCCGTCGCTCTCGATCGGCGATGTCAGCGTCACTGAAGGCAACAGCGGCACCACCACGGCCACATTCCCCGTCACCCTCAGCGCCGCCAGCGGCCAGACCGTCACGGTCAACTTTGCGACCACCGACGGCAGTGCCAACGCCGGCAGCGACTATGTCGCCCACTCCGGCACCCTGACCTTCTTGCCCGGCATCACCACGCAGAACGTGGCGGTGACCATCAATGGCGATACCACGGTCGAGCCGGACGAAACCTTCACCGTGAACCTGTCCGGCGCCAGCAACGCCACCATTGCCCGCGCCACCGCGACCGGCACGATCCTCAACGACGATGCGGTGGTGACGATCTCGCCGACGTCGCTACCGGCGGCCACCGCCGGCACCAGCTACAGCCAGACCTTGACGGCCAGTGGTGGGACCGCGCCGTACGGCTTCGCGATCACCACCGGCACATTGCCGGTGGGGATGCTGCTGAGTTCCGCCGGCGTGCTGTCCGGCACGCCCAGCGGCAGCGGCAGCTTCAATTTCACCGTGTCCGCGACCGACAGCGGCGCGTCGCCCATCAGCGGTAGCCGTGCCTACACGTTGACGGTGGCGGCACCAACCGTGTCGCTGCCGGCGACGACCCTGCCCAACGGCACCGCCGGCCAGGCCTACAGCGCGGCGATCACCCAGGCCAGCGGCGGCATCGCGCCGTACACCTATGCGGTCACGGCCGGCGCCTTGCCGGCGGGCGTGACCGTCAACAGTGCGACCGGTGCGCTCAGCGGCACGCCCACCGTGACCGGCAATTTCAGCTTCACCCTGGTCGCGACCGACAGCACCTCCGGCACCCCGGGCCAGGCGGCGCGCAGCTATACGCTGGCGATCGTGGCGCCGACCCTGACCGTCGCCCCGTCCACGCTGCCGTCCGGGACCGCGGGCACCGCCTACAGCCAGACGCTGAGCACCAGCGGCGGGACGGCACCCTACACCTATGCGCTCAGTTCCGGGGCCTTGCCCACGGGCCTGACCTTGAGCAACACCGGCACCTTGTCCGGCACCCCGACCGTGGCCGGCAGTTTCACCTTCGTCGTCAGCGTCACCGATGCAGGCAGTTTCGGCGGCTCGCACGCCTACACTCTGACAATCGTCGCGCCGACCCTGGCCATCACCCCGCGGACGTTGCCGGCAGCGGCGATCAACGCCAGCTACAGCCAGGCGCTGAGTACCAGCGGCGGCACCGCGCCGTACAGCTATATGCTCAATGCCGGCACCTTGCCGAGCGGGATGAGCCTGAGCGCGGGCGGCGTGCTGTCCGGTACGCCAACCACGGCCGGCAACTTCGCGTTCACCGTGGGCGTCACCGACGCCAACGCCTTCACTGCGGCGCAGGCGTTCACCCTGACCGTGGCCTCGCCGACGCTGACGCTGTCGCCGCCGGCGCTGCCGGCCGGCACCGCGGGCAGCGCCTACAGCCAGGCGCTCAGCGCCACCGGCGGCACCTCGCCCTACAGCTACAGCCTCACCACCGGCGCGCTGCCGGCCGGGCTGAGCCTGAGCGCCGCCGGCGTACTGTCCGGTACCCCGACCCAGGCGGGCAGTTTCGTCTTCACCGCCACCGTCACCGACAGCACCGCCGGCGTCCCCGGCCAGGCCAGCCGCAGCTACACGCTGAGCATCGCCGCGCCGACCCTGACCCCGGGGCAGCCGACCTTGCCTGCCGGCACCGCGGGCACGGCATACAACCAGACCCTGAGCACCAGCGGCGGCACCGCGCCGTACAGCTACAGCGTGGTCAGCGGCGCCTTGCCGACCGGGCTGAGCCTGACCACGGCGGGCGTGCTGTCCGGCACACCGAGCGCGGCCGGCAGCTTCGCCTTCAGCATCAAGGTGAGCGACGCCAACGGCTTCTCGGCGACGCCGGCCTACACCCTGACCATCGCCTCGGCGGTGCCGGCACCGGTGGCGGCGAACGACACCGGCGCCACCCTCGTGGATACCGCGCTGACCCTGGCGGTGACCGGCAACGACACCGGCAGCATCGACAGCATCGCCATCGCCACGGCGCCCAGCCACGGCACCGCGACCGTCGATGGCGTGCGCCTGGTGTACACGCCGGCGCCGGGCTACGTGGGCGTGGACAGCGTGCACTACACCGCCATCGGCGCCGGCGGCAGTTCGGCCCCGGCCGTGGTCACCATCACCGTCAACGCCCGCCCCATCGCGGTGTCGGTGACGGTGCCGGCGGTGACCGGGCAGGCGCAGACCCTGGACGTCACTCGTGACGCCACCGGTGGCCCGTTCGTGGCGGCCGCCGTGGTCGCGGTGCTGCCGGCTAATGCCGGTACTGCGACGATCACCCGTGCGGCCGCCAAGGCCGCCGGCGTGCCGACGGCGGCCGCGGACGAGGGCCCGGGCTTCATGCTGACCTTCGTGCCGAACCCGGCCTTCTCCGGCAACGCCACGGTGCGCTTCACCCTGTCCAATGCGTACGCGACCTCGGCCGAGGCGGACATCGTGTTCATGATCGCGCCGCGCCCGGATCCGACCCAGGATGCGCAGGTGCGCGGCCTGATCGACGCGCAGGCCGAGTCGACCCGGCGCTTCGCCAAGGCGCAGATCGACAACTTCCAGCGCCGCCTGGAGGCGACCCACCGGGGTGCGCGCGGCTTCGACAACGGGGTGAGCTTCCAGGCCGGCTCGCAATGCCGCCAGCGCGATCGCACGCTGCAGAGCGATCGCAACCTGGACGCGCAAGCGTGCGATCCGGCCAACCGCGACCTGCGCGACGGTGCCATGGACGGCGGCGCCGACACCGCGTCGGCGGCACCACGCGATGCCACTGCGGCAGGCGATCTCGGCCTGTGGGTGGGTGGTGCGATCCGCTCCGGCAGCCTGGACAAGCAGTCGCAGCGCGCTGGTGTGGATTTCCAGACCGATGGCCTGAGCCTGGGCGCCGATTACCGCGTCTCCTCGTCCTTCGCATTGGGCGCGGGCGTGGGCTTCGGCCGCGACGACAGCGACGTCGGCCGCGACGGCAGCCGCAGCAAGTCGACCGCGTACACGCTAGCGCTGTATGCCAGCTATCACCCGGGCCAGACGCTGTTCTTCGACACCCTGGTCGGCTATCAGCTGCTGTCCTACGACCTGCGCCGCTACGTCACCGACAACGGCGCGCTGGCCGAAGGCGACCGCAGCGGCCACCAGTGGATCGCGTCGCTGTCGGCCGGTGCCGACCTGCAGCGCGGCGATTGGCAGATCACCCCGTATGCGCGGGTGGATGCCGCGCGCGCCACGCTGGACGCCTACAGCGAAGCGGCGATGGCGCCGTACGCGCTGCGTTACGAGGACATGGACGTGGCCACCACCACCGGCAACCTCGGCCTGCGCCTGGAATGGCGCCGGCAGATGACCTGGGGCCGGCTGACCCCGCAGTTCCGGCTCGAGTACCAGCACGACTTCCAGGGCCGTGGCGATGCCGCGCTGGGATATGCCGACATCATCGGCGGCACCCTGTATCGCACCGGGCAGACGGTATACGACCGCAACCGGCTGATGCTGGGCGTGGGCGTGGTGTTCAGCACCGACCAGGGCCTGTCCACGCGCGTGGAATACCGCGGCGTCACCGACGGCGACAGCGGCAGCGACCAGACCTGGATGTTCAACGTCGAGAAGAAGTACTGACGCTTTGAGCCCCTCTCCCCGCGGGAGAGGGGTTGGGGGTGAGGGTCCGGCGCGCAGCGACGCGCGATGTTTGGGTGCACGAGGCTGCGCCCGTACCCTCATCCGCCCCTGTGGGGCACCTTCTCCCGAGGGGAGAAGGGAATAGCTAGCCCCTCTCCCCTCCGGGAGAGGGGTTAGGGTGAGGGTACGATGCGAAGCGACCCGCGATGTTTGGGTGCATGAGGCTGGCGCCCGTACCCTCATCCGCCCCTGCGGGGCACCTTCTCCCGAGGGGAGAAGGGAGCGGCTAGCCCCTCTCCCATCGGGAGAGGGGTTGGGGTGAGGGTCCGGCGCGAAGCGACGCGCGATGTTTGGGTGCACAAGGCTGCGCCCGAAAGCGCTACCTGCCCGCATCCGGCACAATGCCCGGCACATGCCTGCCCTGTCCGCGCCCGATTTCCGGCTGTATCCGTCCAACGCGCTGGATACCCTGGCCGCCCTGCTCGCCGAAGAACTGCGCCGGCCGCCGCCGGGGCAGCCCTTGCTTGCGCCGGAGGTGGTGCTGATCCCGCAGGTGGCGATGCGGCGCTGGCTGCAGTCGACCCTGGCCGCGGTGCACGGGGTGGCGGCGAACCTGGAATTCCTGACCCCCGGCGAATTCGTCGCGCGCGCGCTGGAGCGCAATCTCGGCGCGGCGGCCGACGACCTGGACATGGCGACCATGCACTGGCGCCTGTACGCGGCGCTGCAGGGCGACCTGGGCAGCGATGCGGCGCTGGCGCCGCTGGCCGGCTATCTGGCCGACGGCGATGCGCTCAAGCCGTGGAGCCTGGCCGGCGAGCTGAGCAACGTGTTCGAGAAGTACCAGGCCTGGCGCCGCGACTGGCTGCTGCGCTGGGAAGGCGGCGCCGACCCGGATGATCCGCAGGCACGGCTGTGGCGGCGCATCGCCAGCGGCCGCGCCTACCGCGCGCGGCGCATCGGCCAGTACCTGGACCGCTACGCACGCCCGGACGGGCCGCTGCCGCAGGGCCTGCCGCGGCGCCTGTTCGCCTTCGCCGTGCTCAACATCTCCCCGGACGTGCTGCGCGTGCTGGCCACGCAGGCGCGCGCCGGCACGCTGCACTTCTACCTGCCGACGCCGGCGCAAGGTTACTGGGGCGATCTGCAGACGCTGTGGCAGCGCCGCCGCGAGGGTGGGGCGGTGGACCTGTTCGCCGACCACGTGCAGGAGAACCCATTGCTGCAGGCCTGGGGCGCGGCCGGGCGCGACTTCATGGCGCTGATCGGCGACTACGAAGTGGTGCATCCGCTGGCCGAGATCGCGGTCTACGCCGATCCGCTCGAGTCGGGCCGGCGCGCGCTGGCCGATGGCGGCCTCGGCGACAGCCTGCTGCGGCGCATGCAGAGCGATCTGTTCCATCGCCGCGCGCCGGCGCGGCCGGCGCCCCTGGCCGCGGTGGATCCGCACGATCCCAGCCTGCAGGTGCATGCCTGCCACACCCGCCTGCGCGAACTGCAGGTGTTGCACGACCAACTGCGCGCGTTGCTGGACGACCCGCGCTTCGATCCGCCGTTGCAGCCGCGCGAGATCGCGGTGCTGTCGCCGGACATCGATCCCTACGTGCCGTACCTGGACGCAGTGTTCGGCGGCCACGCCGGCGACGACGCCTTGCCCTATGCGCTGGCCGACGCCAGCCCGCTGGCCAGCGAGCCGCTGGCCGAAGTGTTCCTGGCGCTGCTCGGCCTGCCGATCGCGCGCTTCGGCCTGCACGAGATCCTGGACCTGATCGCCAGCGCGCCGATCGCCGAGGCCGCCGGGCTGGACGAGGCCGGGCTGGAACGCCTGCGCAGCTGGCTGCACGCCGCCGGCGCGCGCTGGGGCCTGGACGCGGCGCATCGGCAGCGCCACCAGGCGCCGGCCGACGACGCCTACACCTGGCGCTTCGCCCTGGACCGGCTGCTGCTCGGCCACGCCAGCGGCGCCGAGGATGACATCGACGGCGTGGCGCCGTGGCCGCAACTGGAAGGCAGCGCGCTGGCGGCGCTGGACACGTTGCTGCGCCTGCTGCGCGTGCTCGATCGCCACCAGGCCGCGCTGGCCGAGCCGATGCCGCCGGCGCAGTGGCGCGAGGTGCTGCTGGGCCTGCTCGAGGCGCTGCTGCCGCAGAGTCCGTCGGCGCCGCGCCAGCAGCGCGCGCTGGAACGGCTGCGCGCGCTGATCGACCAGTTCGCGCGTGACGCCGCCCGCGCCGACTATGCCGACGCGGTGCCGGCCGAGGTGGTGCGTGCGCACTTCGCCGCTGTGCTTGGCGAATCGGACACGCGCGCGCCGCTGCTCACCGGCGGCATCAGCTTCGGCCGCATGGTGCCGATGCGGCTGCTGCCGTTCCGGGTGATCTGCCTGCTGGGCATGAACGACGGCGATTTCCCGCGCCGCGATCCCGCCGCCGGTCTCAACCGCCTCACCGCCGAGCTGGGCACCACGCGCCGCCGCCACGGCGACCGTTCGACGCGCGAGGACGACCGCTTCCTGTTCCTGCAGCTGTTCGCCTCGGCGCAGGAGGTGTTCTACCTGAGCTACCTGGGCGCCGACGCGCGCGACGGCAGCGTGCGCGAACCCTCGCCGCTGGTCGGCGAGCTGCTGGCCTGTGCCGCGCAATACCACGCCGACCCGGCCGCGGCTGCGGCACTGGTGGTGCGGCATCCGTTGCAGCCGTTCGCTGCCGCCGCGTTCGGCGCCACCGGTGCCGAGGATGCCGACCCGCGCCGTTTCAGCTACCGCCGGCAGTGGCGGCCGGCAGTGGACAGCCTGGTCGGCCAGCGCCAGCCGCTGGCGCCGTGGATTGACGATCTGCCGGCCGCGGCCGACGACGCGCCGCCGGCGCAGCTGTCCATCGATGACCTGCGGCGGCTGCTGGTCGATCCGGCCGGACAGTTCCTGCGCCAGCGCCTGGGCCTGCGCCTGCCCGATCCGGCGCAGGCCGACAGCGACCTGGAACCGCTGCTGGCGCCAAGCCGCGGGCTCGACCAGTACGGCCTGCAGCAGCAGGTGTTCGAGGCGGTGCTGCGCGAGGACACCGAGGCCCTGTACGAACGCCTGCGCGCCCGCGCGCTGCTGCCGTCCGGGCCACTGGGCCGGCGCCAGCTCGACGAGCGCGTGCGCCAGTTGCGCCCGTACGCCGAGGCGTTCCGGCAGTGGCGTGGCGGCGACGACGCGCCGCTGGCGCCGCGGCTGCAGGTGGACCTCGACGGCACCGCGCTGCACGGCCGCCTGCCGGGCTGGTACGCGCCCGGCGTGGCGCGCGTGCAGGTGGGCGCCTTGAGCGGGCGCAGCGCGATCCGCCACGGGCTGGAATGGCTGCTGCTGCGCGCCGCTGGCGAACGCGCGCCCTACGTGCGTTTCTTCGACCACGACGACAGCCTCGGCCCGCATCCAATGGACCGCGAGCCGCTGCCGGCCGCCCAGGCGCAGCAGGCACTGGGCGAGTTGCTGCAGCTGTATCGCCACGGCCGCCAGGCGCCGCTGTCGTTCGCGCCGTACAGCAGTTGGAAGTACTACCAGGCCGCGCGCGCCGGCGATCTCGACAAGGCGATCAAGGACGCCGCCGCGCAGTGGCAGGCCAGCTTTGGCTGGAGCGAGGCGGACAGCCCGGAACTGCGCCTGGTCGGCCGCGGCCGCGACCCGTTCGCCGACGCGCAGCGCTTCGCCGAGTTCGCCGCCACCAGCCAGCGCGTGTTCGGCCTGCTCGAACAGGGCGACGCCGGCCCCGCGCTCGATCCCGAACGGCTCAGCGAAAGCTGGCAGCGCTGGCGCGGCACCCAGGAAGACGCCGAATGAGCGCCGCACCCGAACGCGATCCCTACCTGCAATTGCCGCTGCACGGCGTGCGCCTGATCGAGGCCAGCGCCGGCACCGGCAAGACCTTCACCCTGGCCACGCTGTTCACCCGCCTGGTGGTCGAACGCGGCCTGCGCCTGGGCCAACTCCTCGCCGTCACCTTCACCGAGGCCGCCACCCAGGAACTGCGCCGGCGCATCCGCGAGCGCCTGGCGCTGGCGGCCAGCCTGGTGCCGGATGCTGCCCCGGACCTCGTAGGAGCGGCTTTAGCCGCGACCGACCCATCGCGCCCAACCCCGCAACAAGACCCACCCGACGTCGCCCTCACCCGCGCCATCCTCACCGCGCACCTGGCCGTCAGCACCGAGACCCCCGCTGCCCTGCGTCGCCGCCTGCAGCAGGCCGCCGAGGACATCGACCTCGCTGCCATCTTCACCATCCACGGCTTCTGCGCGCGCGTGCTGCGCGAGCATGCGCTGGAAAGCGGCCAGGCCTTCGCCGCGCCGCAACTGCTCACCGACGACCGCGAACTGCTGCGCGACGTCGCCGCCGACCTGTGGCGGCAACGCGCCGCCGATCCGGCGATGGCCGAGGACCTGGTGGCGCTGTGGCCGGGCGGACCGGACGGCATGGCGATCGATCTGCGCGAACTGGTCCGGCATCCGACGCTGTTGCCGGCCGCGCCGGTCTTTTCCGCCGAGGACGGCGCCGTGTTGCAGCAGGCCGCGCAGCGCGCCGCCGTGGCGCTGGCCGAGGCGTTCCGCACCCACGGCACCGCCTGTTTCGAGGCGATCGCCGCGGCGATCGAGGCCGGCGTGCTGAGCAAGGTCAGCTACAAACCCGACTGGCTGACCGCGTTGTGGCACTGGCTGGACGTCTTCGCCGCGACGCCAGCGGCGGACGTCCCGCCGCATCCGAAGCTGGTCAAGCTCACCGCCGCCGAACTGGCCGCCGGCACCAACAAGAAGCACGCCGAGCGCACTCCGGCCTCGCCGCTGAGTCACGCCATCGACGGCTACCTCGCCGCGTTGGCGCAGTTGGCGCAGTGGCGCACGCAACGTCGCATCTGCCTGCTGCACGCGCTGCGCGCCGACGCGGCCGAGCGGCTGGCCTATCTCAAGCGCCAGCGCCGCGTGCAGACCTACGACGACCTGGTCGAAGGCGTGGCGCGCGCGCTGGAAGGCCCGCACGGCGCCGCCCTGGCGCAGCGGCTGCGCGCGCAGTACGCGGTGGCCCTGGTCGACGAATTCCAGGACACCGACGATCGCCAGTGGACGATCTTCCGCAAGGTGTTCGCCCCGGAGACGGCTGGCTCCTCGGCGGCGCAAGACGATGCGGCGATCGCATCGCTGTTCGCGCCCGACGACACGCCGCCGCTGCTCGCCCTGATCGGCGATCCCAAGCAGGCCATCTACGGCTTCCGCGGCGGCGACGTGCGCACCTACCTGGCCGCCGCCGCGGACGCCGAACGCGCGCCGCCGCTGGCGCACAACTTCCGCTCGCGCCCGGCGCTGCTGGCGGCGATCGACGCGCTGTACGCGCAGGCCGGCTACGCCGAGGCCTTCCTCACCGACGGCATCGCCTTCCACCCGGTGCAGCCGGGCAGCAAACGCATCGATGCCGACCTGCAGCGCAATGGCATGCCGGCCCCGGCGCTGACCGTGTGGCGCGCGCCGGAACCGCCACCGCCACCGGCCACCGCCAAGCCGGGCAAGCCCAAGCCGTGGAGCGCCGGGCGTGCCCGCGAACTGTGTACCGCCGCCTGCGTCGCGGCGATCCGCGGCTGGCTGGCCGACGCCCGCGACGGCAACGCCAGCTTGCTCGGCCGCCCCGTGCAGGCCGGCGACATCGCGGTGCTGGTGCGCAGCCACGGCGAGGCCACGCGCATCCAGCAGGCGCTGGCCGCCGCTGGCATTCCCGCGGTCGCCGCCGGCCGCCGCAGCCTGTTCGCCACCGATGAAGCACTGGAACTGCTGGCGCTGCTGCAGGCACTGCTCGATCCCGGCGACGACGGCCGCCTGCGCGCCGCGCTGGCCACCGTGCTGATCGGCGAGGACGCCGCGGCCATCACCGCGCTCGACCACGATGGCGAGCGCCACCGCCGCTGGCAGCAACAGGCGCTGGACTGGCGCGAGCGCTGGCAGCGCGGCGGCCCGCTGGCCCTGATCGGCGACCTCGGTGCCGCGCACGGGCAACGCCTGCTGGCGCTGGTCGACGGCGAGCGCCGCCTCACCAACTACCTGCAGCTGGCCGAGCTGCTGCAGGAAGCCGACACCCGCGCGCTCGGCCCGCATGGCCTGGTCGACTGGCTGGCGCGGCGCATCGCCAATGCCGACGACAGCGACGAGGCGCAGCAACTGCGGCTGGAATCGGATGCGCGCCGCGTGCAGATCGTCACCCTGCACAAGAGCAAGGGCCTGGAGTATCCGCTGGTGTTCCTGCCGTATGTCGGCATCGGCCGCAGCGAGCGCAGCCCCGGGCGCCACTGCGTGGTGCCGGCGCCGCAGGGCGGGCGCCAGTTGCAATGGAATACCGGCCGCAGCGGCGGCGACGCCGACCCGGCCTGGGACACCGCCGAAGCCGCGTGGAAACAGGAACAGCGCGCCGAGGACGCGCGCCTGCTCTACGTCGGCCTGACCCGCGCCGAACACGCGCTGTGGATCGCCACCGGCGCCTTTCCGCAGCACGAGCGCACTGCGCTGGCGCCGATGCTGCGCGACCTTGACGCCTTGCAGGCCGCCGCCGCGCCCGTCGCCGTCGCCCTCGACACCACGCCACCGCCGGCGCAGCTGCCGCGGCTGCCACCCGAGCCGGCGCCGCCGGTGCCGCCGGCACGCGTGCCGCAGCGGCGCGTGCTGCCGGAGTGGTGGGTGTACAGCTTCACCCAACTGGCCAATGCCGATGCCGGCAGCGACCCCATGGCCAGCGCCACGGTGCCCAGCAGCGGCGGCAGCGACGAGCCCGCCGCCAGCGAGCCGGTCAGCGCCGCGGTGGAGGTGGACATGGTCGACCGCCGCTTCGTCGGCAACCGCTTCGGCGTGGCCATGCACGACGTGTTCGAGCGCTGCGACTTCGCCGCCTGGCGCACTTGGCGCCCAGGCCAGCCGGCGCCGGCCGGGCAGGCCACCGCCATCGTCGAAGCGCTGCAGCGCGGCGGCTACACCGAGGACGAACTGGAAGACGGCACCACCATGCTCACCGCCCTGGTCGGCCACACCCTCACCGTGGCGCTGCCCGAAGGCACCTGCCTGGCCGCGGTGCCGGACGCGCAGCGGCGCAACGAAATGGAATTCCACTTCGCCATGCGCCCGACGCGCGTGGACGCGCTGCTGGCGCTGCTGCACCGCTTCGGCGTGGCCGGCGAGCGCCAGGCGTTCGGCACGCGTCAGCGCCTGGAGGGGCTGATGACCGGCCTGATCGACCTCACCTACCAGCACGACGGCCGCTGGTACGTGCTCGACTACAAGTCCAACCGCCTGCCGGCCTACGACCCCGACGCCCTGGCGCGGGCGATGGCGCACAGCGAGTACACCCTGCAGGCGCTGATCTACACCGTGGCGCTGCACCGCTGGCTGCGCTTCCGCCTGGGCGAGGGCTACGACTACGCCCGCGACTTCGGCGGCGTGCGCTACCTGTTCTGCCGCGGCCTGGACGCCGCCCGCGACCCGTCGCCAGGCGTGCACGCCTGGCGCTTCGACCCGGACCTGATCGAAGGCGTCGACGCCCTCTTCGCCGGTGCCCCGCTTGAGCCCCTCTCCCCCCGGGAGAGGGGTTGGGGTGAGGGTGCGCCCGCCCACGGAGCCCCCCCGTGAGCCAACCCACCAACCTCCCGGCCGCCCGCCACCGCACCGTCGCTCCGCGCCCGCTCAAGCCCCTCTCCCCCCGGCGACCGCAGGAAGTCCCCGTGGGAGAGAGGGGTTGGGGTGAGGGTGCGTCCGCCCACGGAGCCACCCCGTGAGCCAACCCACCAACCTCCTCGCCACCCTCTACCGCAGCGGCACCCTGCGTACGCTGGACCACGCCTTCGCGCACAGCCTGGCCCGCCTCGACCCGGCCACCCCCGACCCGGTCCTGGCCGGCGCCGCCCTGGCCTCACTGGCAATCGCCAGCGGCCACGCCGGCCTCGACCCGGCACGCGCCAGCCTCCTGCTCGACACCCGCGACGGCGCCGCCCCGACGCTGCCCACCGCGGACGACTGGACCCGCGCCCTGGCCGCCTCGCGCTGGGTCGCACAACCCGCTGCCGAAGACCCGGCCAGCGCCGACTGCCCACTCGTACTCGAACACGGCCTGCTCTACCTGCGCCGCTACCGCGAGTACGAACGACGCTTGGCCCTGGGCCTGCGCCGCCTCGCCGCGCAGCCGCTGCCGCACAGCGACCCAGCCGCCCTCGCACCCCTGTTCGCCCAGCTCTTCCCTCTCCCCCCGGGAGAGGGTGCCCGCAGGGCGGGTGAGGGCACGGCCGCCAACGATCCATCGGACCGCCAAGCCCAAGCCGCCGCGCTCGCCCTGCGCCGCGCATTGCTGCTGGTCACCGGCGGCCCCGGCACCGGCAAGACCACCACCATCGCCCGCCTGCTGCTGCTGCGCCTGGCCCAGGCCCGCGCCGCCGGCCTGCCGCCGCCGCGCATCGCCCTGGCCGCGCCCACCGGCCGCGCCGCCGAGCGCATGGCCGAGAGCCTGCGCGCCGCGGTGGCGCGCGCGCTTGCCGACGGCGTCGATCCGGCCCTGGCCGAGGCGCTGCCGGCCGGCGCCAGCACCCTGCATCGCCTGCTCGGCGTCATCCCCGACCTGCCGCGCTTCCGCCACGACGCCGACAACCCGCTGCCGTTCGACCTGATCGTGATCGACGAAGCCTCCATGGTCGATCTGCCGCTGATGTGCAAGCTGGTCGACGCCGTGGCCGACGGCGCGCAGCTGATCCTGCTCGGCGACGCCGACCAGTTGCCCTCGGTGGAAGCCGGCGACGTGCTTGCCGCGATCCTGCAGGCCGCCGGCCCCGGCGACGCACTGCAGGCCGACGACGCCCAGGCGCTGCAGCCGTTGCTCGGCCACAGCGCGGTCGCCCGCGACGATGGCGGCCTGGTCGGGCACCGCGTGCACCTGCTGCGCGGCTACCGCCAGGCCCAGGACTTCACCCTGGCGCCGCTGGCCGACGCGGTCCGCAGCGGCGATGCCGACGGCGCCCTGCGCCTGCTGCGCGACGGCCAACTCGCCGGCGTGCACTTCCACGACGGCGTCGACGACGCGCTCGCCGCCGGCGGCGACGCCCTGCTCGCGCACTGGCGCGCCCTCGGCGACGCCGACGATCCGGCGCAGGCCCTGCGCGCCGCCGCGCGCCTGCGCCTGCTCACCGCCGTGCGCGCCGGCCCGCAGGGCGCGCGCGGGCTCAACGCACGCATCGAACAATTGCTGGCCGAGACCGCCAGCGGCGCACGCCGCCTCGGCGCCGCCTCGCCCTGGTTCCACGGGCGCCTGCTGCTGATCACCGAGAACAGCTACCGCCACGGCCTGTTCAACGGCGACGTCGGCATCTGCCTGAAGGACGCACAGGGCACTCTGGTCGCCTGGTTCGACGGCGCCGGCGACGGCCAGGTCCGCGGCTTCCACCCGGCCGCGCTGCCCGCGCACGAGAGCGCCTTCGCCATGACCGTGCACAAGGCCCAGGGCAGCGAATTCGACGAAGTGTGGTTGCAACTGCCGGCCCGCGACGCCCGCGTGCTCAGCCGCGAACTGGTCTACACCGGCATCACCCGCGCCCGCCGCGCGCTGCACATCGCTGCCAGCGAACCGGTGCTGCGCGCCGCGCTGGCCCGGCATGCGGCGCGGATCTCGGGCCTGGCGTGGCGGTTGGATGGGGAGCGCATCGCGGCGTCGCCGGAAGTGGCTCCGCCGGCCGCAGCGCCGGTACAGGGGTCGCTGTTCTAGCCATCGGTGCGCCATGCGATGATCCGGCCACCTTCTCGTGTCCGGCCCGCATGCTCAGGATCGTCTTCGCGCTCGTCGCCTTGCTTGCGTCATTCGCTGGCGTTGCCGGCGAGGCGATCCAGGACCCCGCCAGTGCCCGTCCGGTCGCCGTCCTGCTCATCACCGATCCGTGGGCGATGGTCATTGGCGCGGACACGCCCTGGTTCGCGCTCTACGACGATGGCCGCGTCATCTTCGTCGAGAAGACCGCCGCGGGCGCGTACACCCATATGGCCGCACGTTTGAGCCCCGCGCAGTTGGCCGACGTCGAGGCCACGCTGCGTGGCTTCATCGCGGAACCGGTTCCGAAGAAGATCGACCTGCGGCCAAATTGGACAGATCAACCCACGTCGCATCTGTTCCTGGATGTGGATGGACGCAAGGTCGTGACCGCCGTGCACGGCCTTGGCCATGCTACCGGGGGCGTCGCCTTGCGCCGCGAAGGCGAGAAGCAGCCCGACGTGTTGCCGGCCAACATCGCCGGCCTGCATCGGTATCTCGCCGACTTCCACGTGGCGAGCGCCACCAAGTGGATCCCCGATCGGCTGGAGGTCATGTTCTGGGACTACAACTACGCACCGGGCGCCTCCATCGTCTGGCCGGCCAGTTGGCCAGGCCTGGAGGACCCCACCACGCTGAAGCGTGGCGATGACTATTCGATCTTCCTGCCAGGCACGCAAGAGCCGGCGCTGATCGCCTTCCTTGCGACCCGCAAGAAGAAGGGCGCGATCGCACTGGGCGGCAGGAAGTGGGCGGTGGACTACCGGCCCGTGTTTCCGCAGTGGCGGGACGCGTTTCGCGAACCGTAGCGGCATCCACCTGGCGGCCGGATCGTGCTGGCCGCCACGGGCTCCCGGGCAGGCTAGATGGCCATGACCCCGCCATCGACGAACAGTTCGTGCCCCGCGATGAAGCTGGACGCGTCCGAGGCCAGGAACAGCACCGCCGCGGCGATCTCCTCCGCGTCGCCGAGCCGCCCGAACGGGATCATCTGCTTGAACGCCGCCTCGGCATCGGCATTGGCTTCCAGGTAGGCCTGCATCGCAGGCGTGTGGACCATGCCGGGCGACACCACGTTCATGCGGATGCCGCGGTGCTTCAGGTCAGTGGTCCAGGTGCGCGCGAAGGAGCGGATCGCCGCCTTCGTGGCGCTGTACACCGAGAGCGCGCCGATGCCCTTGCTGCCGGCCACCGAGCCGGCCAGGATCACCGCGCCGCCGGTGGTCATCAGCGGCAGCGCCTTCTGCACGGTGAAGACCGTGCCCTTGATGTTGGTCGCCAGCAGGCGCTCCAGGTGCGCGACGTCGATTTCGCCCAGCGCCGCCGACTCGGAAATGCCCGCGTTGGCGAACACCACATCCAGCCGGCCATGGTCCTGCTGGATGCGCGCATAGAGCCGATCCATGTCCTCGGGAACGCCGACATCGCCCTGCACGCCCACCGCGCCGCCGCCGATCTCTGCTACGGCCGCGTCCAGCCGGTCCTGCCGCCGCCCCGTGATGTAGACCTGCGCGCCTTCCTTCGCAAACGCCTTCGCCGTCACCAGGCCGATGCCGTCGGTGCCACCGGTGATCGCGACCACCTTGCCCTCGAATCGCTTGTCCATTTCGCTTCCCTTGATAAGTGGAGGATTGCTCCACTTACTATACGGAGGTAGCCTCCGTTTCCACAAGCCACATCGGAAAGCCCCCTTTGACTGCCGACACCCCCCTGCGCGCCGATGCCCAGCGAAACCGCGAGCGCCTGCTCGCCGCAGCCGAGGAGGTGTTCCTGGAGCGCGGCGCCGAGGCGTCGATGGAAGACGTCGCCAAGCGCGCCGGCGTAGGGATCGGCACGCTCTATCGACGCTTCCCCACACGCGAGTCCTTGTTCGCCGCGGCCTACAGCGGCCGCTTCCTGTCGCTGGCCGCGGCCAGCCACGCGCGCGCCAGCGAACTCGATGCGTTGGCCGCACTGCGCGCGTATCTCGAGGACTTGGCGCTGCACACGTGCGTCTACCGCGGGCTGGCCACTTCGCTCGGCGCGGTGTTGCAGAGCGGTACGCCGGGCTGCGAGGCCGTCAGCAAGGAAGGGCAGCAGCTGTTGCGGCGCGCGCAGAAGAGCGGCGTCGTCCGCCGCGACGTCTCGTTCGACGATCTGGTCGTCGTCGCCACCGCGACCTCGCTGGCCACCGAGCAACTCGGCTCGCCGAAATCGCGGATCGCGCATCTGATCGGGCTGTTTGTCGACGGCATCGCCGCGCCGGCGCCGCGCGCCTAGCCGGTGAACCAGCGGCGCGCGGGCAGGGCTTCAGCGATGCTGTCGGCGTGATGCGTGAGGCCCATCCGCAAGCCTGCAAGAACTTCAGAGATCCGCACTCGCGCGCGCCAGGCGCTGCCCCGAGTGCAAGCAAGACGATGCTGCGCGCCGCGCTGGCGCGACACGCAGTGTGGATGTCAGGCTGGGCGTAGCGTCATCCGAGACGACGCACGCCGACGACGCGTTTACTTGGCCGGAACCCGCTGGTACTCGTCGCTGCCGGTGTTGAGGTGCCCATCGGCCTCGTCGATGGCGAAGTTCACCGTCTCGCCGTCGTTGCTCACCTGCAGCACGCCGTCCTTGTAGATGGCAGGATAGCTCTCGGTCTTGGGCTTGCGGGTGAAGAAGCGCGGGGTGGTGTTGCGCACCATGAACGACTCCCCGTTGCGCTCGATGTCGATCGTGTCGTCCTTCGACTCCACGTTGACCCAGTGGCCGACGAACTTCTCGCCCTCCACCCTGGCGCAGCCGGTCACCAGCATCGCCGCGGCCAGCGCCGCCCCCATCCACTTCGTCATGTCCCCGCCTCCGGTGTTGGAATCGGGGCGAGGATGCGATGGGTTGGATGTATGGGAGGTCAAGAATGGGGAGGAGCGGTTTCCGACGGCGCACTCGCTCCCTTGTCTTGCCGGCGCGCCAGAGAGAAGGCGGCAGGCAGGGCGCCCAGCCTGCAGCAGGGGGACGAGGAGGCGCGTGACCCTGGATGTGACGCCGACGCTATGACAGCATGCGCAACTAAACGCATCCAGTAGCCAGGTGGGGGGCATGGCGATGCAACACAACACAGGGCATCGCGGCCGCTGGCGAGACACAGTGGCGCTTCATCGCGCCGTCGGGCGCCCATGGGGTGACGCGTGAGTCCTGGGCAACGCGCCGCGCTGGAGCGACTCGGCGTGGCGCTGGACGCGGATGAAGCCAGCATCAAGCGTGCCTACGCCCGCCTGTTGAAGCAGCATCGGCCGGATACCGATCCGGCGGGGTTCCAGGTGCTGTACGAGGCCTATCAACAGGCCCTGGCGTGGTGCCGTCGATCCAGTGGCGCGAAACCGCGCGACGCTGGCGTGGCGACCCACGAACCAGCGGCGCTGGAACAGGCGCCACCGCCGCGCCAACCGCTGGGCGACATGCCGCGGCCACCGGCAATAGCGCGCACGCAGGAACCGCGTGAGATGCCACAGCCGGTGTCGCTACCACGCCGTCAGCCACCCTGCGATCCGCAGGCGGTGGCGCGCGAGATCGTCGCCCATGCCATCGAGGGCACGGCACCGGCCCTGCAGCATTGGCTTGAGCAACATCCGGTGATGTGGTCGTTGCAGGACAAGATGCGTGTGGGCCAGGCGCTGTTCGGGGTGTTGGACCAGGAATCGCGACCCATCGAGGCTGCCCGTTTCGACATACTGCAGCGTTTCTTCGAGTGGGATACGCTCGGCGGCGACGTGGATCCGATGCGCCTGGACGATGCGCGTCATGACGCCAACCATGCCTGGGAACTGCGCCCCGATGCGCTGGAGGTGTTGGCCGATACCTTGAGTGCGCAGGGCCCGGCCGACGTCCCGGCCTGGCGGCTGCGTAAGGACCTCGCCCAGCTCGCGCCTCCGTTCGCATGGCGCAGCGCGCTGTTCAATGCCATTCCCATCGGTGAGGCGGACCGCATGCGCGACCTGTTGGACAGTCTGCAGCGCGTGCCGGACGGCACATTGGTGCCGCCCATCGGTGAGCGCAACCGGGTGTTCTGGCAGGCCGCCGCCGATCCGACCCGGTTCAGCCTGGACCGGGTCCTGGTCTACGCCGCGCGCTGTCTGCTGGTCACCGCGATTCTTTCGCTGTTCGTCGTGCCGATCGTGGCCCTTCGCAATGCCTCCACCGTGTGGGATGTGCTGCGACAAGCCGCGGTGGCCTGGATGAGCCTGAGCGCCATCGTCGTCGCCTGCGCGGTCGCCGTAGAGTTCTGTCATTGGCAGGCACTGCCGGAAACGGCGGTCCGGCGTTGGCGCTGGGCGCATCTGCTGTGCATTCCCGTGCTGTCGGCATTGACCCTGCTTCTGGCCGACAGGGTCTGGTGGCCGATCCCCTGGGCACTGGCCATCGCCTTGCTGATCGTCGCGTGCGTCCGCGGCTTCCAGCGGCACTACCTGAATCCATTCCACCAGCCCGTGTGGCGCGTGGCGCCGGTATTGCTGCTGGTGTGCTTCGTCGCGCTCACCTCGCGGGTGATCGAGATTCCCCTGGCGGCAGCAATGGGTTACTGGTTGCTGGATGCGGCGCGGCAGATGGTTCGGCAGCGCAGGCGAACCCGGTGAGTGCTGGATTCACAAGGCATATGGACAGTCATCGCTTGCCTTCTATCCGCTGTATATCAAGTCTGAGAGACTTTTGAAGTGCTTCGCTGCCGATCAAGCTGTCTAGATCTCTCGCGACGCCAGCTTTGGCTTCTGCGGCTCGCAAACTCGGCAACGCTACCGTTGCCCGCTTTCCCATCGCGCCAAGAATCCGTGCCGCTCTGAACAGCTTTGGGTAGTCGCTCTTCAGCAGTTCCGCGATGTCCAATATCGCGCGCTCATCGATCTTGGTCGACAAATCGGTTTCGTCCATCTCGTAAATTACTCCGAAGTAATAGTCAAGCCTATCGATGCACGACCTGTCTAAACTGCCAGTTTTCTCGCAAAAATCCGCAGAATCGGACAATAGGCGCGATAAATCGGGACGGTCGCTTCTTTCGGAGGCGCCAGCGATCCCCGAAACGAGCAAGGCAAGCAGGGCGAGATGGACTTTCGTTGCCTTCATGGCTAGCTCAAGAAAAAGTGTAGTTGGCATGCTAGCGTTTTCATCGCCAGAGCGGACTGGCCGAGGGAGCCGGACATGCGGGTCGATCCGATACGCGAGGGTGTCGAGCTGCGTCGACGCAGGCTTGTGGCGCGCGTCGTGTTGGCATTGTTGTGGCTGGCGCTGGCTGCGGTTTCGGTCGAGTTCGTCCGCCATGTGTACTTGAAGTATGCGGCGCTAGATTCACCTGCGTACGCCATGTTCCTGACCCGCCGCGGGTGGCTATGGTGCCATCTAGGTGGCGGAGCGGTCGGCCTGTTGCTGGGGGCGCTGCAGTTCGCGACGCAGCGGTGGCGGCGCTGGCCGCGGCTGCATCGTTGGGTAGGGCGGGCGTATTTCGCGGGGATGGTGGTGGCGATGGTCGGGGCGGTCGGGCTGATCGCGACATCGCCGGCGCCGCCTGCGATCCGGGTGGCTTTCGCGGCCACTGCGCTGGCGTGGCTGGTCACCGGGTCGGTCGGACTGGTGGCGATCTGGCGCGGGCAGGTGCTGCGGCATCAGCGCTGGATGGTGCGCGCCTATCTGGCGACGCTGGCGCCGGTGGTGTTCCGGGTGTCGTTGCCGTCGGCGATCGGCCTAGGCCTGACGCCGTCGCCGGGCTTGATCGCGCTGCTGCTGTGGGCGAGCTGGGTGGTGCCGTTGTCGGTGTATGGCGTGGGCCGCGTGGTTGCCGACGAACGGGGCCGGCGCAAGCAATCGGCGATGCTGCCGCGTGGCGCCGGTCTCGGCGCGGGGTGATGGCCAGGCGTGTGGGATCGAGTGCCGGCCGGTGATTGTCGCTGCCGGTATCGCCACTCCGATCTGCGGTCATACGGATTTCTGAGTCAGTTGTGACTCCTGCGTCGGTGTTTCTGCTTTGGCGTTGCGAAGCACAACCCGCCTTCATCGGCGTCGCCCACATCGCCGTGAGACGCCGGCACGTGCGCCGCTCGCATCACGCAGAAAAACGCCGCCACGCCTGCGCCCAGGCGTGGCAGCCAGCGGGACGGACGGTCGCAGGCGCCGGGGGAGGAGTGCGCCTGCGTTGTCGTCCGCCGCGACCTCAGCGAAGTTTGTCGAACAGTTGCTGGCGCACGGCGATGGTGCAGGCCTCTTGGGTGAACAGGTGCTCCAGCGCGCTGTTGTCGCTGGGCTTGCCGGTGCCCAGGTCGAGCACGGTCGCCTGGTTGCTGCCGCGGGCCTTGAACGCGGCGACGGCGGTGGTGGCGTTCTTCAGCGGCACGGTGGCGTCGTTGTCCGAGCCGCACAGCAGGGTCGGGGTGCGCGGCGCCCAGTCGAGCAGGTCGTTGCGCTCCAGGTCGCGCAGGAACGGGTCGTTGGCGTTGCTGGCGAAGTCCTTGTAGAACCCGGGCTGGAAGTACTGGCGGATCTTGTCCACGCCCGGCAGGGTGTCGCCGAGCACCAGGTCGGTCAGGCTCTGGTTGCCGGGGAACAGCTTCTCCACCTGCTTGGCCCACGGATCCTGGAAAACCTGCGACGGGTCGAGGTAGATGTTCTTGTAGGTGTGCTGCATGCCGACGATGGCGTAGCTGGCCAGCACGATGCCGAAGGTGTTCTCGCCCACCGCGTTGCGGCCGCTCCAGCTGTCGCGGAAGGTCTGGCTGAGCGCATACGGGCCGGAGATCGGCGCGCTGGCGACCAGATTGAACTCGTTGGACAGGTGCGCTTCGATCTCGCGCTGGGTGGCCATGGCGGCATGCCCGCCCTGCGAGTAGCCGGTCAGCATGACCTTGCCCGACAGTGGGGTGTTGAGCCGCTGCAGCACCTGGCGCGCAGCGCGCAGGGCATCGATGGTGGCGCTGGCCTCGGACGCGGCGTGCAGGTAGGGGTGGAATGCATAGGTGGAGCGGCCGATGCCGAGGTAGTCGCTGCTCACCACCACGTAGCCCTGGGTGGCGAGGTGGGTGACCATGGTGTCGTCGCCCTTGGCGTCGCGGATCTCCTTGGCCTGCTCGGCGCGGCGCTGCGACTCGGTGCCCTGGCTGTAGCTCACCAGCGGGAACGGACCGGGGCATTGGCTGCCGCCCGGGACCAGCAGCGCGGCCGAGGCGGTGGTGGGTTCGCCCTCGACGCCGATGGTGGCGTAGGTAAACTCCGCCACGCGCACGTCGCACTTGGCCTGGTCGGGCGATTGGTCGTTGGCCAGCAGGGTGCCGATCGCCTGGCGGGTATAGCTGGTCAGGACATTGCTCTTGAGCAGGGTGCCGCGCGCCGGCGCCGCCGTGGCGGCGATGGGCAGCAACGCGCCCGCGATGCCGATGAGGGAAAGTGCGTGCAGCGCCAGCCGATTCCGCTGTGTGGCCATGGAAACATCCTCGCAGTGATGCCCGGTCGCCCGGGGGTGGGGGAGGGCGCAGACGCTACTATGTCGTTGGTATTATTTTCGCGACACGTCGGGGTAATGTTTATCCGCGGTATTGATTCGCGTGGGATTTGGTCGCAGGAATCGACATGTAATGCCGGAAAATCCGGTCGCATGTCGAGGCGATGGCGTGCGATGCGCCACAGTGACGTGGAGGAAATGATGAAAAATCCGCTGGTTTTCGCGCGAATTCGGCCGAATGCGGATGTTGTGCGCAGGTGGGGCCTGTGTGGCCGCATTTGTCTACGGCGCGCGCATGGATGTTTCAGGAGTTAATAATCTTGATCTTAAAGATAATCGGAAGTTGAGCAAAATAATTGAGCGTGTCGTTGCGCCATTTCCAGTGTGGAGAAGGGGAAGGCGACAGGACATGAACTGGACAGCATGGTGGTTCTGCACGGCATGGTGCGGCACGGCTGTCCCCGCGATCGCGGCGCCGGCGCGCCCGGCGAAATACAGGCCTTCATGCGGCACAAAAAAGCCGGCGGACCCTATGGGGCCGCACCGGCTTCATCGCAGGCCCATGCACGAGCCGCTGCAGGGCCTCAACGCACCTGATACAGCACGGTAGCACCGGGCTTGGGTTCGAACGCGGGCACCGTCTGCTGCTTCAGCGCGGTGCCCTTGGCGTCCCATACCAGGGTTTCGGACGGGTATTCGTCCTTGCGGGTCATCGCGTCGATCTGCTTGACGATCACGCTGGAGCCGGCGGCGACCTCGGGGTTCCAGGCGAACACGCCGAGCCTGCCGTAGAACACGGCCGGGGCGGTGGCGTCCAGGCGCCGGTCGGGGCACATCACCAGGCCGCGGTCGAGCATCACGCGCAGCGCGCCTACCGGCACGGCCTTCACCGTGGGGGACGTGCGCTCGGTGCTGTGGCCGGGGCAGACGTTGGCCGAGCGGGTCAGCATGTCCTCGACCACCTGCCGGTCGGACTGGGCCAGCGCGGGCAGGGCGACGGCGGCGAGGGCAAGCGTTGCGAGGGGGGATTTCCAGGGCATGTCGAGACTCCTTCAATGGAGGAAAGACGCCGAACCGGGCGGTCCATGCAAAGCAGGGACAGGCGGCCGCAGCGGCGCGGGCAGACTCTAGCAACCGCGCCTGCGACGAATGCAAAGCGGGCGTGAGGGTGCCGGTGGTGGCGACGGCAGGTGCAATGCGCCATGTGGCCCGCGCTTCGCATCGCCTGGGTCGCGGTTGAAACCGCTCCTGCAGCCTGAGTGGGCCTGCCGGCGTTGACGCAGTACGGAAGGCCGGTGGCGCGTTGTGGGAGGGACTTCAGTCCCGACTGCAGTGATGTCGGCTGCGACGAAGGCTTCGCTCGTCGCGGCTGAAGCCGCTCCTACGGGGGCGGCAGCCGACGCTACCGAGCACGTGTGGTGGCCACGCAGGCCGCGCGGGCGCTTTTCTGCGAAGTAAGCGCTGCCGGCAGCAATAGCAGATGCGCGCTCTGTGTGGGAGGGACTTCAGTCCCGACTGCGCGGAGGCTGCCGCATCGATGCCCCAGCGCGAAGCCAGCGCGAAGCCTCAGCGATACGGCCCCGGCCCGCGCCAGACCAGTTCGCCCTGGTGGTAGACCTGCAGCATGCTGATGACCTGGCGGGCATCGCCGATGTCCTTCAACTCCGGCGAATCCGGCGGCAGGGCGCGGCACTTGCCGGAGCCGCGGGTCAGCGCGATCTCCAGCGGGCAGACCATGCGGTACTGAGTGCCGGGCAGCAGGATGAACATCTCTTTCATGCCCTGCTGCTGCCAGGTGCGCAGCTGGCTCTCGCTGCCCAGGTCGTAATAGACCAGGTAGCCGCCGACTTCCAGGCTGGGCTGGGCCGCATCCATGTCGTGGCGGTTGCCGCGGCTGCCGGGGCCGGCGGCCAGGCCGCTGTTGTCCGGCGCGGTGTCGGTGTCGAGCGCGCCGGGCGGGCGCCCGGTCCAGGTCTGCGGACGCCGCTCCGTCGGCGGCGGCGGGTTGCTGTCGGCGGTCTGCGCCGGGCTCGGTGCCGGGGCATCCGCGGGCGGGGTGGGCGCCGGCGGTGCCGGACGCGGCTGCGGCACCGGGGCGGGCGTGGGCGTGTCCGCCGCTTTCGGCGTATCGACGCGATCGGGCGGCGGCACCGGGTCGTCGGACTGCGCGACCAGCGTGGATTGCACGGTGGTGGTGGCGCGCGTGCGCTTGGGCGCGGCGGACGCCGGCGGCGGGCTGGGCTTGGGCGGCAGCGGCTTCGCCGGCTTGTCGCTCTCGCCGAGGAAGTCCACGCGGATCCGGCTGCCGCCGGCCGCGCCCTGCGGCGTGGACATGGTGGGCTTGGCCGAATACAGCAGGGCGAGCGCCATCAGCACGTGCAGCAGCGCGCTGAGCAGCCAGGCGATCCAGCGCTGCCAGCGTTCGCTGCGGGTCTCCGCAGCGACGGGCGCGCGGTGCGACGCGCGGCTCATGCCGTCGCGGCGGCGTCGGGGAGGCCAGCCTTCATGCGGTTCCGGGGAGGGGGCGAACGTGGGAGGCCGCCATCGTACCGCCTGCGCCGACCCCGGCCATGACAACCGATGCGATGGCCGGCATCGCCCGACACCTGGCGTTCACGCGTTGGGGGCGGTCGGCCCCGCGTCGCCCACCTGGGCGAACGACACGGCCGCCCGCGGTCAGACGTAGGCGCCGACCTTGAACACTTCCACCGCCTGGGTGAGTTGCGCGGACTGCTCTTCCAGCGAGCGCGCCGCGGTGCTGGCTTCTTCCACCAGCGCCACGTTCTGCTGGGTGGTCTCGTCCATGCGCGCGATGGTCTGGTTGACCTGGGCGATGCCGTTGGCCTGCTCGTGCGAGGCGGCGGAGATCTGGCCCATCAGGTCGGTGACGTGCTGCACGCTGGCCACCACCTGGTCCATGGTGGCGCCGGCCTGATGCACCAGCGTGGCGCCGTGGGCCACGCGCTGCACCGAGTCGTCGATCAGGGTCTTGATCTCCTTGGCCGCGCCGGCCGAACGGTGCGCGAGCGTGCCGACCTCCGCGGCCACCACCGCGAAGCCCTTGCCCTGCTCGCCGGCGCGGGCGGCTTCCACCGCGGCGTTGAGGGCTAGGATGTTGGTCTGGAAGGCGATGCCGTCGATCACCGCGATGATGTCGGCGATGCGCCGGGAGGCGGCCTGGATGCCGTCCATGGTCGCCACCACCTGGCCGACCACGTCGCGCCCTTCGCTGGCCACGCCGGCCGCGCCCAGCGCCAGCTGGTTGGCGCGCTGGGCGTGCTCGGCGTTCTGCTTCACCGTGGAGGTCAGTTCTTCCATCGAAGCGGCGGTTTCTTCCAGGCTGGCCGCCTGCTGCTCGCTGCGCTTGGCCAGTTCCTGGTTGCCGCTGGCGATGTCCTCGGCGGCGAAGCCGATGCTGTTGGTGGTGCGCTGGATGTGCGCGACGATGTCGGTGAGGCGGTGCACGGTGCTGTTGGCATCGTCGCGCATGGCCGCGAACACGCCATGGAAGTTGCCGCGCATGCGCACCGTGAGGTCGCCGTCGGCGATGCAGCGCAGCAGTGCCGAGAACTTGGCCAGGTTGGCGTCGGCGGTGGCCATCATGGTGTCGAGGTTCTCGACCATGGTGCGGAAGGCGTGCTCGAACTGTTCCGGCTGGCCGCGGTGGGCGAAGTTGCCGGCGCAGGCGGCTTCGGCCAGGGTGTGGATCTGCACGTTGATCGCGTGCAGGTTCTGCTTGACCTGCCGCATCGCCGCGGTGATCGCGGCCTTCTCGCCGGGATACTGGGCGATGTCCTGGCTGAGGTCGCCGATGGCGTAGCGGCCCATCACCTCGGTCATGCGCAACTGGGTCTGCACGTGCGCATCGACCAGCGCATTGGTGTCGGCGACCATGCGCCCGTACTCGCCGGGGAAGCGCTGCACGTCCATGCGGTAGCTGATGGCGCCGGCGTCGTGGCGCGCGGCCATCTCGCGTTGCGCGGAAATCACCTCGTGCAGGCGCCGCTGCATCTGCTGCATGGCGCGCAGCAACTGCCCGGCCTCGTCGTGGGTGGTGGCGGTGTCCGGGCTGCTCAGGTCGCCGGCACCGATGCGCTCGGCCAGGCCCAGCGCCTGCCGCAGTGGGCGGACCACGCGGCGGGTGAGCAGCAGGGCGATCAGCGTGCCCAGCAGCAGCGCCAGCACGGTGCAGCCGACCATCAGCAACGCGAAGCCGCGCGCGGTGGCCATCGCCTCCTTGGCGGCCTGGCGGTTCTTGGCTTCCTGCAGGTCGATGAAGGCGTTGATGCTGGCCAGCCAGTCGACGAAGGCCGGGCGCGCCTGCTGCAGCAGCAGCGCCTGCGCCTGCACGGTGTCGCCGGCATCGCGCAACTGTCGCACCTGCGCGATCAGCGGCATGGTGCGCGCCTCGATGCCCTGGATGCGCTGCAGGATCGCTTTTTCCTGGGCGTCGGTAGAGGCGGCGAGCAGGGCGTCGAGCGGCTGCGCGGCGCGCGCGTAGTCGCCGGCCAGCTTGTCGATGGTCTGCTCGGTCGCCCGGCGGCTGGCCGCATCGTCCAGCAGCACCACGTCGCGCAGGGCGATGGCGCGGTCGTGCACGCTGCCCCGGAAGTTGATCGCGTAGCGCTGCTTGACGCTGTTGACCTCGTTGATCGCGGTGAGCCGCCGGTCGATGCTGTGCACGCGCTGGATGCCGACCACGGTGAGCAGGACCATCAGCACGATGATGGTGAGGAAGCCGAGCGCGAGGCGCTGGCCGATGCGCAGATGCGAAAGGACGTGCATGGGATCGGGGGAGTGGGGGAAGGAAGAGGGATCGACGGTGGGTGACGGCGGACGGGCAGGCAGGTTGCCTGCGCCCGCGTGACGCGCGCATGGCGCTGGTCCCGGGGCCGGCGCATGAATAGCGGCGATGCCGGGTCGAACTGAAGGGATGGGGCCTGGGTGTCCGCGGCGCGGTGCGGGGAACGTGACGCTGTGCCTGTCTGCGGCGCCGACGGTGGCGGCCCGCGTCGGGCAGGGCGCTGCGTTTGCTGCCCGGCAGGACCGGGGTCGCGCCGCGCCACCGCCGCGCGCAGGTGCAGCATGGCCAGGCCCATGCCCGGTGCTATGGTCCGCGCATGACCGGCACTCCCGACCCGATCCGCTTCCAGGCGACCTTGCTGCGTCCGGCCGCACCGCCCGACGCGACCTGGTATTTCCTGCGGTTGCCCGCGGCGGCCAGCGCGGCCCTGCCGACGCGCGGCCTGGCCAGCGTGGAGGGCCTGTTCGCCGGGCATCCGTTCCAGGCCACGTTGCAGCCGGATGGGCACGGTGGTCACTGGTTGCGGGTGGAGGCGCCATTGCGCGCGGCCGTGGCAGCCGAGGTCGGCACCACGGTGGCCCTGGAGATCGCGCCGGTGGCGGTGGAGCCGGAACCGGCGGTGCCCGACGATCTGGCGCTCGCGCTGGCCGCGCATCCGTCCGCGCGCGCGGCCTGGGACACGCTGACCACGGTGGCGCGCCGCGACTGGATCTTCTGGATCGGCGCGGGCAAGCAGGCGCAGACGCGGGTCAAGCGCATCGCCAGCACCTGCGACATGCTCGTTGCGGGCAAGCGGCGGGTCTGCTGCTTCGACCGCTCGGGCATGTACAGCAAGGCCTTCGCCGCGCCGCAGGCGCAATGAGGGCATGGCGCGCACGCCTGGCGTGGCCGCCGTCGCGACAGGATCCTCGCACGCGCCTGTCTACACTTCCGCACGTCCATCCATGAGGCCCACCGCATGAGTGCACCCACCTCTTCGTCCGCCGCCGCCGCACCGGGCAGCCTGCGCCGTTCGGTGTCCAACACGCTCAAGGGCTCGGCCGGCAACCTGGTGGAGTGGTACGACGTCTACGTCTACTCGGTGTTCGCCACCTACTTCGAGTCGCAGTTCTTCTCCAAGGAGGACAAGAACGCCACGTTGTACGTGTGGGCGATCTTCGCGGTGACCTTCCTGATGCGCCCGATCGGCGCGTGGTACTTCGGCCGCTTCGCCGACCGCTACGGCCGCCGCCTGGCGCTGACGGTGTCGGTGTCGGTGATGGCGGCCTGCTCGTTCCTGATCGCGGTGACGCCCACCGTCGCCAGCATCGGTGGCGCTGCGGCAGTGGTGCTGCTGCTGGCGCGCCTGCTGCAGGGTTTCGCCACCGGCGGCGAGTACGGCACCAGCGCCACCTACATGTCCGAGGCGGCGATCCCGGGGCGGCGCGGCTTCCTGTCCTCCTTCCACTACGTCACCCTGGTCGGCGGCCATGTGCTGGCGCAGGCGGTGCTGTTCGGGATGCTGCACTTCTTCGACAAGGGCCAGATTTCCGAATGGGGCTGGCGCGTGGCGTTCGGCCTGGGCGGCATCGGCGCGCTGGTGGTGTTCTGGCTGCGGCGCACGATGGACGAGTCGCTGACCTCCGAGTCCATCGCCGCGGCCAAGCAGGGCAAGGACAGGTCCTCCGGCTCGCTGCGCGAGCTGTTCGTGCACCAGTGGCGCCCGCTGCTGCTGTGCTTCCTGATCACCGCCGGCGGCACGGTGGCGTTCTATACCTACTCGGTGACCGGGCCGAAGATGATCCAGACCGCCTTCGCCGGCGACGACGTCATGGCCGGCACCATCATCAACCTGGCCGCGCTGATCGTGCTGATGCTGATGCAGCCGGTGGGCGGCTGGCTGTCGGACATCATCGGGCGCAAGACCCTGCTGGTGTTCTTCGGCATCGGCGGCGTGCTCTACACCTGGTTCCTGGTGCTGGAGCTGCCCAGGCAGAGCGACTGGCTGAGCGCCTTCGCCATCCTCACCGCCGGCTTCGTCATCCTCACCGGCTATACCTCGATCAACGCGGTGGTGAAGGCCGAACTGTTCCCCACCCACATCCGCGCGCTGGGCGTGGGCCTGGGCTATGCGCTGGCCAATTCGGCCTTCGGCGGCACCGCGCCGCTGCTGTACCAGGCCTCGCTGAAGACCGGCCACGTCACCACCTTCGTCTGGTACGCCACGGCGGTGATCGCGGTGTCGCTGCTGGTGTACATGTTCTTCCTGACCAACAAGGGGTCCAACTGGCTGGACCACGAGGGCGAGATGCACGCGCGCCGGCGCTGACCGGCGCGGGGGTGGCCAGGGCGGTGCACGCGTCGCCCGCGCGCGGCGCAGGCGGACGCTGAACGGCGCACCCGGTATCGGCCGGGTCGCCCCGCTGTGCAGGTGCCGCGCATGCGGCGGCTGCCAGGCGACTCGGGTACCATGCAGCCCCCTCACGGGCGTTCCCCCCATGGCCGATCCAGACAACAACTCCACTTCCCCGGTGACCCAGGCGCAGGCCGAAGACGCGGTGCGCACCCTGCTGCGCTGGGCCGGCGAGGACCCGACCCGCGAGGGCCTGCTGGACACCCCGCGACGCGTGGCCGAGGCCTATGGCGACTGGTTCAGCGGTTACCGCGCCGATCCGCGCGAGTACCTGCTGCGCACCTTCGAGGAAGTGGCCGGCTACGACGAGTTGATCGTGCTGCGCGACATCGAGTACGAAAGCCACTGCGAACACCACATGGCGCCGATCATCGGCAAGGTCCACGTCGGCTACCTGCCGCGCGGCAAGGTGGTGGGCATCAGCAAGCTGGCGCGCGTGGTCGAGGCCTATGCGCGGCGCTTCCAGGTGCAGGAGAAGATGACCGCGCAGATCGCCCAGTGCATCCAGGACGTGCTGCAGCCGCTGGGCGTGGGCGTGGTGGTGGAAGGCGCGCACGAGTGCATGACCACCCGCGGCATCCACAAGCGCGGCGTCAGCATGGTCACCTCGAAGATGCTCGGCACCTTCCGCGAGGACGCGCGCACCCGCGCCGAGTTCCTGCGCTTCATCGAGCGGGCGCGCTGAGTCTTGCGGATGCGGTGGCGGTCGGTTCCTGCATGAAGCCGCATGTCCGGATCGCCGGCTATCGCCAGTTGCGCGAACAGCCGTTGTGGAAGCTGCTCGCCGCCGACCATGCCCCGGAGCTGATCGGCCTGCTGCAGACCCTGCTGGGCGACGCCCAGCGGCGGCTGCCGGCCGATGTGCTGCACGAACGCCTGCAGCGCCAGCTCGATGCGCTGAAGGACGACCAGCTGTCGCGCGAACTGCCGCGCACCGCGCAGGCCTACGTGGCGCACTGGCTGGCGCAGGGCTGGCTGGAGCGGCGCCTGCCCGAAGGCGATGCGCAGGAAGAGTACGAACTGTCGCGGCAGGCGGCGCAGGCGATCCGCTTCATCGCCGGCGTGCGCGACAGCGCCAGCGTGGCCACCGAGAGCCGACTGTCGCTGGTGATCCAGCAGCTGGTGCAACTGGCCGGGCAGACCGAGACCGATCCGGACGCGCGCCTGGCCGCGCTGCGCGCCGAGCGCGAGCGCCTGGACGCGGAGATCGAGCGCGTGGCCGCCGGCAAGCTGGCTGCGCTGGACGGCAAGCGCGCGCTGGAACGCACCCGCGACATCATCCGCCTGTCCGACGACCTGACCGAGGACTTTCGCCGCGTCCGCGACGATTTCGAGCGGCTCAACCGCGAGTTCCGCGAGCGCATCATCGACGACGAGGGCGCGCGCGGCGACGTACTGGAAAAGCTGTTCGCCGGCATCGACGTGATCGGCGAGAGCGAGGCCGGGCGCAGTTTCCAGGCGTTCTGGAGCCTGCTCAACGATGCCGAGCAGAGCGTGCAGCTGGATGCGGCGCTGGAGGCGCTGCTGGCGCGTGGGTTCGCCCGCCGCCTGGACCGCTACGAGCGCGCCTTCCTGCGCGGGCTCACCGGCACGCTGCTCGAACGCGGCGGCCAGGTGCACGAGGTGATGCAGCATTTCGCGCGGAGCCTGCGCGGGTTCGTGCAGAGCCGCGGTTACCTGGAGCAGCGCCGGCTCAACCAGTTGCTGAAGCAGGCGCAGGGCGAGGCGCTGCAGTTGCGCGATCACCTGCATGCCACCGCCGCCACCGGCTACGTGCTGCCGCTGAGCAGCGCGCGGCTGCGCTCGCTGTCGCAGTGGCGCCTGCACGATCCGCGCAGCCAGCAGGTGGACGGGCGGGTGCAGGCGGCCGAGGCGGCGACGATCTCGCTGGACAGCGTCGGCGACCTGGTGGCGCAATCGGAGATCGACCTGCGCGGCCTGCGCAACGACCTGCACGATCTGCTCGGCCGGCAGCCGCAACTGAGCATCGGCGAGGCGCTGCGGCAGCGCCCGGCGGCACAGGGCCTGGGCAGCGTGATCGGCTACCTGGCGCTGGGTACCCGCCACGGCGTGGTCGTCGACGGCGAATGGGAAGCGGTGCAATGGGAGGGCGGCGACGGCCAGGTCCGGCGCGCACGCATCCCGCTGGTGTGGTTCACCAAGGAAAAACGCAATGAGCTGGTCTGACGAATTCCACGGCCACGACGCCGATGCCGGCGATGTCGCCGCCACTTCCGCTGCGGCCGATGGCGGCACCGCGCTGTTCGCCGGCGACAGCGGCAGCCTGCCGCTGGAGGCGCGGCGCGCGCTGTGCCAGTTGCTGTCCGGCCCCAGCGTCGATGCCTACCGGCACGGCCCGCTGTGGCCGGCGCTGCTGCGCCACGAGGCGGCGATCCGCCGCGTGCTGAGCGAGCTGTTCCTGGAACTGGTACTGGACCGCGACGGCGGCGTGGCGTTCGCGCGCCAGGCCGACACGGGCGAACTGGAGACCCCGGCGCTGCTGCGCACGGCGCCGCTGACCTTCATCGAGTCGGTGCTGCTGCTGTTCCTGCGCCAGCAACTGGCCGAGGCCGACACCCGCGGCGAGCGCGCGGTGGTCGACGAGGCGCAGTTGCTGGAAGTGCTGTCGGTGTACGAGAAGAACGTCTCCACCGATCGCGCCGGTTTCGCGCGGCGGGTGCTGGCGGCGATCGCCAAGATGCGCGACAACCACCTGCTGTCCAAGCTGCGCGGCAGCGAGGACCGCTACGAAGTCTCGCCGGCGCTGAAGCTGCTGTTCTCGGCCGAAGACGTGCAGGCGCTGGCGACGGCCTACCGCGGCCTGCGTGAGGGCGCGGCCGAGGCGGCGCCGTGAGTGGCGTGCACGGCTAGCGGCCGTACCTGCGCCTGCCGGCCGCTGCGCGCCGGCCCTGCGGTCCGCCCTGGGGCCGCGTCCGTTTTCCCGATGAGCTTCCGATGA
This sequence comes from Xanthomonas sp. NCPPB 3174, assembly GCF_056725205.1. Taxonomy (NCBI): domain Bacteria; kingdom Pseudomonadati; phylum Pseudomonadota; class Gammaproteobacteria; order Lysobacterales; family Lysobacteraceae; genus Xanthomonas; species Xanthomonas sp. NCPPB 3174. The sequence continues at coordinate 148,865 of NZ_CM161517.1, forward strand.
CGTCCCTGTCCGAATCGTCCACCGTCCCCGTCGCCCCGTCCCTGTTCGCCGAGACCCTGGCCGAGCAACGCGCGCAGCAGTACCGCATGCGTCGCCTGCAGGTGCACAACTGGGGCACCTTCAACGGCCTGACCGACGTGCCGATCGCCGAGAAGGGCTTCCTGTTCGTCGGCCGCTCCGGTTCGGGCAAGTCGACCCTGCTCGACGCGATGTCGGCGCTGCTGACGCCGCCGAGCATCGTCGACTTCAACGCCGCCGCGCGCGAGGCCGAGCGCAGCGGCCGCGACCGCAGCCTGGTGTCCTACGTGCGCGGCGCCTGGGCCGACCAGCAGGACAGCGCCTCCGGCGAGATCGCCACCCAGTACCTGCGCAAGGGCGCGACCTGGTCGGCGCTGGCGCTGGAGTACCGCAATGCCCACGGCCAGGCGGTCAGCCTGGTGCGGCTGTTCTGGATCGCCGGCAGCGGCACCGCCGCGGCCGACGTGCGCAAGCACTACATGGTGGTCCCGCGTGGCTTCGACGTGGCCGCCGAGCTGGACGGCTTCGACCTGGACCTGCGCCGGCTCAAGCTGCGCCTGGGCGAGGACGTGCACCACTTCGACAGCTTCGCCGGCTACGCCGAGCGCTTCCGCCACCTGCTCGGCATCGGCAACGAGATGGCGCTGCGGCTGCTGCACAAGACCCAGTCGGCGAAGAACCTGGGCGACCTCAACGCCTTCCTGCGCAGCTTCATGCTCGACGAGCCGCGCACCTTCGAGGCGGCCGACCGCCTGGTCGAGGACTTCGCCGAACTCGACGGCGCGCACCACGCGGTGGTGACCGCGCGGCGCCAGGTGGAAACCCTGACCCCGGCGCGCGACTACCACGCCGAACTGCTGGCGTTGCGCCACAGCGTCGGCGAGTTGCGCGAACTGCAGCTGGGCATCGACGGCTACCGCGAGCAGCGCCGCCTGGGCCTGCTGGACGCGCGCCTGCAGGAACTGGACACCCAGGACCGCGGCCTGGCCGGCGAGGAAGGGCAGCGCCGCGAAGCGCTGGATAACCACGAGCAGACCCTGGCCGAGCTGGAGACCCAGCAGCGCGCGCAGGGCGGCGAACAGGTCGAGGCGCTGGAGCGCGAACGCGGCCGCGTCGAGCGCGAGCGCGACGAGCGCATGCGCCGCCGCAGTCAGGTCGAACAGGCCTGCCGCCAACTCGGCATGGGCCTGGCCGGCAGCGCCACCGGCTTTGCCGAGCAGGTGGCGCAAGCGCGCGCGCTGCGCGACGGCGTCGCCGGCGAGGCCAGCAGCCTGGACGAAGCGATCGCCGAGCGCATGGCCGAGCGCCGCGAGGACGAGCGCCGCTTCGCGGTCATCCGCGCCGAGATCGAGGCGCTGCTGAAGGCGCCCTCGAGCATTCCCGCGCCGATGCAGGCGCTGCGCGCGCGGCTGTGCGCCGAAACGGGACTGTCCGAAGCCGCCCTGCCGTTCGTCGGCGAGCTGGTTCAGGTGGACGCCGAGCAGGCTGCCTGGCGCGGCGCGATCGAGCGCGTGCTGCATGGCTTCGCGCAGTCGCTGCTGGTCGACGAACGCCACTACGCCAGCGTCGCCGACTGGGTCAACAAGACCCAGCTCGGCACCCGCCTGGTGTACTTCCGCGTGCGCCACAACGCGCCGCTGCAACAGCGTGAGCCCGATGCCAAGTCGCTGCTGCGCAAGCTGGAGCTGCGCGACCACGCCTATGCGCCGTGGCTGCGCCAGGAACTGGCGCGGCGTTTCGACTACACCTGCGTGGACACCGTGGCGCAGTTGCGCGATGCCGAGCGTGCGATCACCCGCGAGGGCCAGGTCAAGCATCCGGGCGACCGCTACGAGAAGGACGACCGCCACGCGGTCGGCGACCGCAAGCGCTGGCTGCTCGGCTACGACAACCGCGACAAGCTCAAGGTCTACGAGCGCGAGGGCCAGACCCTGGCGCAGCGCATCGCCGCCTGCGATGCCGACGTCGCCGCCCTGCGCAAGCAGCGCGAACAGGACCAGGGCCGACAACTGGCCGCGCACACCCTGGCCGAGCGCGAGTGGGACGAGATCGACGTGGCACCCAAGCTGCAGCGCCTCAGCGACATCGCCGAGCAACTGCTGCAACTGCGCGAAGGCGACACCGCGTTGCGTGCGCTGGGCGAGCAGATCGCCACTGTCCGCGCGCGCCGCGACCAGGCGCGCCGCACCTACGAGGACGTGCGCCTGGAGCGCGCGCAGGTGAACCGCGAGCGCGCGCGTCTGGAGGCGCAGCGCGAGACCTGCGCCGCACGCGTGGCCACCGCGGTGATCGGCCCGGCGCAGGTCGCAGGGCTGGACGCGCGCCTGGCCACGCTGCCGCCGCTGAGCCTGGATAACCTGGAAGCGCATCTGCGCAGCGTCGAGCGCGGGCTCGGCGAACAGCTGGCGCAGAGCCAGGCGCAGGACGCGCGGCTGAGCCAGCAGGTGCTGGACTGCTTCCGCCGCTACTGCCAGCAGTGGCCGGAGGACAGCGGCGACTTCACCGTCAGCCTGGCCAGCGCCGACGACTTCCTGGCGCGCCTGCAGCGCTTGGAGAGCGACGGCCTGCCGCGCCACGAAGGCCGCTTCTTCGACCTGCTGCAGACCCAGAGCAAGAACAATCTGCTGGCCCTGCAGCGCTACACCGCCGAAGCGCACAAGGCGATCAAGCAGCGCATGGACGAGGTCAACGCCAGCCTGGAGCAGGTGCCGTTCAACCGCGGCACCCTGCTGACCATCGAAGTCAGCGACCGGCGCCTGCTCGAGGTGCAGGAGTTCCAGCAGCAGTTGCGCGCCGTGCTTGGCCATCAGCAGACCGAGGACCGCGCCCTTGCCGAGGCGCAGTTCGCCATGCTGCGCGGCCTGGTGCAGCGGCTCGGCGCGCAGGAGCCGGAACTGCGGCGCTGGCGCGAGCAGGTGCTGGACGTGCGCCAGCACGTGGAGTTCGTCGGCGTGGAACTGGACGCGGACAGCCGTGCGCAGGTGGAGATCTACCGCAGCGGCGCCGGCAAGTCCGGCGGCCAGCGGCAGAAGCTGGCCACCACCTGCCTGGCCGCGGCGCTGCGCTACCAGCTCGGCGGCGAGGACGGCGAACTGCCGCGCTACGCCGCGGTGGTGCTGGACGAAGCGTTCGACAAGGCCGACAACGAGTTCACCGCGCTGGCGATGAACATCTTCGAGAACTTCGGTTTCCAGATGGTGGTGGCCACGCCGCTGAAGTCGGTGATGACGCTGGAGCCGTTCATCGGCGGCGCCTGCTTCGTCGAGATCAGCGGCCGCCACAACTCCGGCGTACTGCTGATCGAATACGACGAGCAGGCGCATCGGTTGAAGCTGCCCGAGCGCAGCCGCAACGAGGCGACGACGCCTGCGGTGGAGTCCGGCGCGGCGGTGGACCAGGCCGGCGCCGAGCTGCCGTTGCCGCCGACCGCTGCCGCAGCGGACGCAACCGCGGAGGCCACCGCAGACGCCGTTGCCACGCCGGCGCGCGCATCTGGCAAGGCGGACGATGGTCGCCGCAACAGCGGCAAACCACCGACCGCGCGCAAGACCTCGCCAGCGACGCCCGGCAAACGTGCCAGCACGGCTGCCACGACGCCTGCTGCCAAGGCCGCGTCGGCGAAGGCGCCACGCAAGTCCGCCGCAGCGGCGGCACGTCCGTCCACGGCAACTCAGCCCGCCACGCGGTCGGCGTCAGCGAAGACCGCGAAAGCCGCCGCAGCCCGCAAACCTGCGAAGCCGGCCAAGGCTGCCAAGCCTGCGGCGCGCAAGACGCCTCCCGCGACCGCCAAGCGCCGCGACGGCTGAGCCGGTGCTGGCCCGCGTGTGCCCACGGGCACGCGCGCGGCCGCCGCGTTGGGAGGACAGGCACGCGGCAACCGCGCTGCACTCAGTGCAGCAGATCCCAGCCCATCTTGCCGATCAGCACCACCACCAGCACCAGGAACAACTGCCGGATCAGCGGCGTGCCGCCGCGCAGCGCCAGCCGCGTGCCGGTCACCGCGCCGGCCACGTTGGCCACGGCCATCGGCACCGCCGCGGCCAGCAGGATCTTGCCGCTGGGCACGAAGAAGCACAGCGCCGCCAGGTTGGTGGCCAGGTTCACCACCTTCGAGGCGGCCGAGGCGCGCAGGAAATCCAGGCCGAAGAAGCGGATGAACAGAAAGATCAGGAAGCTGCCGGTGCCCGGGCCGAAGAAGCCGTCGTAGAACCCGATCGCCGCGCCGATCGCCAGCGCGATCGCCAGTTCGCGGCGCCCGATGTGGCGTGGGCGGTGCAACGCGCCGAAGTCCTTCTTGACCAGCGTGTAGCCCAGCATCGCGATCAGCAGCACCAGGATCAGCGGGCGCACCGCCTGTTTCGGCAGCAGGCTTACTGCGGTGGCGCCGAGGAAGGCGAATACGAACGCCGTCGCGGTCGCGTACAGCACCGGCCGCCACGGCAGGCGCACATGGCGCGCGTAGCGCCAGGCGGCGGTGCCGGTGCCGGCCATGGCGCTGAACTTGTTGGTGCCCAGCACCACTGCCGGTGCCTGTTGCGGCAAGGTCGCGAACAGCCCGGGCAACTGGATCAGGCCGCCGCCGCCCACCGCCGCGTCCACCAGCCCGGCGACGAAGGCGATGCACAGCAGCCAGGGCAGTTCGGTGGGGATCGACTCGAGCACGCCGGCGCTCCGCGCAAGGGCCCGCAAGCATAGCCGCCACCGTCCGCAACGCGCGCGCGGCGTGCGCGTTGGCGCGCCAGCCGGCACAATCGGCACATGCCACCGTCCGCCCCGCGCCTTGCCGATCCCTGTCCCTGCGGCCGTCCGCGCGACTACGCGCAGTGCTGCGGGCCGTACCACGCCGGCGCCGCGGCGCCGGATGCCGAATCCTTGATGCGCTCGCGCTACAGCGCCTACGTGCGCCAGGACGCCGACTACCTGCGCGCCAGTTGGCATCCGTCCACCTGCCCGCCGCAGGTGGAAATCGACCCGCGCACGGTCTGGCTCGGCCTCACCGTGCAGCGCGTGCTGCAGACCGGCGCCGACAGCGCCGAGGTCGCCTTCCTGGCGCGCTATCGCATCGGCGGCGGCAGTGCCGTGCGCATGACCGAGCACAGCCGCTTCGTGCGCGAGGACGGGCGCTGGTACTACCTCGACGCGCTGGACTGAACCGGCACGCGTCGCGCTGGCGGTGCGGACGAACGCGCTCCGCCCGTTCGTTCGCAGGGCTGTCGTCGATCCTGCTGCACTTGGAACGGGCGCTGCGGATAGCGAACGCCATGCCTGCCGAGGCTCCGCGTCGCGCGATCCGCCAACCAAGCCACACGCAGAATGCAGTGCCGGTCGCGCGCCGTCTTCCGCCCACACCACGTGAGCGGAGTGCACACGCGGCGGTTGTTTATGATGTCGGCCCTGCCGTCGGCGAGGATGTTGCGATGATGCGTTTGGCCTGGATCCTGCTGCTGGCGGCCCCGTGCGCGCTCGCGCAGACCCCACCCGCGGCGGCGCCGTCCACGCCCGATCCGGCCTTTGCCAGCTGCGTGGCCGGCCTGCGCACGGCCGCGACGAAGGCGGGCGTCGCCGAAGCGTCCTTCGACCGCTTCACCGCCGGCCTGCAGCCGGACCCGAGCGTGCTGCCGCTGCTCGACGCCCAGCCCGAGTTCACCACGCCGATCTGGGACTACCTGGCCGGCCTGGTCGACAGCCAGCGCATCGACGACGGCCGCGCCATGCTCGCCACGCACCGCGACTTGCTCGCGCAGGTGGCGCAACAGTATGGCGTGGACCCGGAGACCGTGGTCGCGGTGTGGGGCGTGGAGAGCGATTACGGCCGCATCTCCGGCAAGCGCCCGCTGCTGGTGTCGCTGCTGACCCTGTCCTGCGAAGGCCGCCGCCAGCCGTTCTTCCGCAGCGAACTGTTCGCGCTGCTGAAGCTGCTGCAGGCCGGCGACCTGCGTCCCGAGGGCCTGACCGGGTCCTGGGCCGGCGCCTTCGGCCACACCCAGTTCATGCCCAGCACCTACGCCCGCGTCGCCGTGGACGGCGATGGCGACGGCCGTCGCGACCTGGTCGCCAGCATTCCCGATGCGCTGGCCTCCACCGCCAACTATCTCAAGCTGGCCGGCTGGCAGACCGGCCAGCCGTGGGGGCTGGAGGTGAAGCTGCCGGACGGCTTCGACCCGGCGCTGGCCGGGCGCACTCAGCGTCGGCCGCTGTCGGACTGGCGCGCGCGCGGCCTGACCGCCGCCGATGGCAGCGCGCTGCCGGCGCTGGCGGCGCAGACGCCGGCGGCGGTGCTGATTCCGGCCGGCGTGCATGGCCCGGCGTTCCTGGTGTTCCGCAACTACGACGCGATCTACGCCTACAACGCCGCCGAAAGCTACGCACTGGCGATCGCGCTGCTGTCCGACCGGCTGCGCGGCAAGCCCGGGCTGGTCGCCGCCTGGCCGACCGACGACCCCGGCCTGGGCCGCCCCGAGCGGCGCGAACTGCAGACCCTGCTGCTGGCGCGCGGTCACGCCATCGGCCAGGCCGACGGCGCCATCGGCACCGCCACCCGCCGCGCGATCCAGGCCGAACAGCAGCGCCTGGGCCTGCAGCCGGCCGACGGCCGCGCCGGGCAACGCATCCTCGACGCACTGCGCCGCGAGGCCGGCGGCGCGCCTGCGGCACCGGTGACGCCACCGGCTACGCCGCCGCCGCCGTCGCCGCAATCGCCCGCACCGGCATCGTCACCCGCACCCGCACCGACGCCGGTCCCCACCGGGACGCCGGCCCCGACGCCGTTCGGCGGCACCCCGCCCACCGCGTTCCGGCTGCCGGCCGCCTACCCGGCCTTCGCCCAATCCCCCGCGCCACGGAGCATCCATCCCATGTCCGACGTCCCCGGCCTGAGCACAGGCGACTTCCACGGCTACCCCTCGCTGCTGGTGGAGACCCCGCAGTCCACCGCCGCGATCAGCCTGTTCGGCGGCCAGGTGCTGTCGTTCGTACCCAAGGGCGGCACCGACGCGCTGTGGCTGTCGCCGAGCGCGCAGCCCACGCCGACCCCGATCCGCGGCGGCACCCCGGTGTGCTGGCCATACTTCGGCCGCCAGGGCCAGAGCGATGCCGTCCCCGCGCACGGCTTCGTGCGCACCGTGCCGTGGCAACTGCAGGACGCGCGGCGCGAGGCCGACGGTAGCCTGGTGCTGACCCTGGCGCCGCCGGACTTCGACGACCTGCCGCTGCGCCTGCGCATGCAACTGCGCATCGGCGCCACCCTGGAGCAGCGCCTGGTCACCGACAACGTCGGCACCGCGCCCGCCCGCTTCACCCAGGCGCTGCACAACTACTTCCGCGTCGCCGACGCCACCCAGGTGCGGGTGCAGGGCCTTGACGGCCTGGACTACCTCGACAAGTTCGAGAACTACGCCACCGCGCATCGCCAGCACGGCGACTGGAGCCTGCAGGACCCGCGCGATCCTGGCCGCAGCGACCGCATCTACACCGGCGCCGGCGGCCGCTACACCCTGCTGGACCCGGGCCTGCAGCGCCGCATCGAGATCGCCACCACCGGCAGCCGCACCCTGGTGGCCTGGAACCCGGGCGAGGCCGGCGCACAGAAGATGGCCGACGTCGGCCCGCACTGGCGCCAGTTCGTGTGCCTGGAAGCGGCCAACGCCGGACCCGAGGTGATCGAACTGGCCCCGGGCGCCCAGCACGTGCTGCAGCAGACGATTTCCGTCGTGGCGTTGTGACCCCGGCCGAGTGACCCCGGCCGGACGGCGGCACCGCCCGCTGCGGACCGGTAGTGGGCATTGGTGACGGCCCAGCCGTAACTGCTGCGCCGCCGCGCCTTGGTGGCATGAGTGGCGTCGCTGCCTCCGCCGGACCCTCACCCCCGACCCCTCTCCCGACGGGAGAGGGGAGTCGCTTGGTGTAGCCGGACGGGGTGCCGACGCAATCGGGCCAGCGCGCAGACGTCATGGCACCCCAATCACCGCAGGAAGCGTCCCGTAGGAGCGGCTTCAGCCGCGACGGGCGTTCCCGGTAAAGCCCGGTCGCGGCTGAAGCCGCTCCTACCGTGCAATCCGCATCCGGCCTCGATAGCGCCGGATGCAGGTTATTGGAGGTGCCGTTCAATGCCCTCCACGGCCGCAGCTGCACCTGTCTCGTCCGCCTTCCACCTTCTGCCTCCGCGGTGATGCGAGAGGGGCTTCAGTCCGGCCCGCGATCGGCCAGCCCCCATTGTGGGAGGGACTTCAGTCCCGACGCGACGGTCTCCGCCGCTTGCGATCCAAATCGCGCCAACCGCACCCAGCCCAGCCACCGCGAGGTGGCAGGCACGCGGCCCTGTCCACTCCGACCTCCCGCACCCGCAGCGGCGCCGATTACACTGCCGCGTCCGCCAGGAGGCCTGCCGTGCACGCTCCGACTCCCGCTGTCCGCTCACGCCGCGCCGCGGTCGCCTTCATCTTCGTCACCCTGCTGATCGACGTGCTGTCCTTCGGCGTCATCATCCCGGTGCTGCCCACGCTGGTGCGCGGCTTCACCGGCGGGGACTTCGCTGCCGCGGCCCGCTGGGTCGGCTGGTTCGGCTTCCTGTTCGCCGCCCTGCAGTTCGTCAGCTCGCCGCTGCAAGGCGCGCTGTCCGACCGCTACGGCCGGCGCCCGGTGATCCTGGCCTCCTGCCTGGGGCTGGGCGTGGACTTCATGGTGATGGCGCTGGCACAGAGCCTGCCGGTGCTGCTGCTGGCGCGCATGGTCTCCGGCGTGTTCTCGGCCAGCTTCACCTCGGCCAATGCCTACATCGCCGACATCACCCCGGCCGACAAGCGCGCCCAGGCCTACGGCATCATCGGCGCCGCGTTCGGCGTGGGCTTCGTGGTCGGCCCGCTGCTCGGCGGCTGGCTCGGCAGCCTGCACCTGCGCGCGCCGTTCTGGTTCGCCGCCGGGCTGGCCCTGCTCAACTTCCTCTACGGCCTGTGGGTGCTGCCCGAATCGCTGGCGCCGGAGCGGCGAACCGCGCGGGTGGACTGGGCGCACGCCAACCCGTTCGGCGCGCTGCGCCTGCTGCAGCGCTACCCGCAGGTGTTCGCGCTGGCCGCGGTGATCTTCCTGGCCAACTTGGCGCACTACGTCTACCCGAGCATCTTCGTGCTGTTCGCCGACTACCGCTTCGGCTGGGGACCGAAACAGGTCAGCTGGGTGCTGGCCCTGGTCGGCGTGTGCAGCATCGTGGTCAACGCCGTGCTGGTGGCGAGGGTGGTGCGCCGCTTCGGCGAGCGCGGCGCGCTGCTGTTCGGCCTGGGTTGCGGCGTGATCGGCTTCGCCATCTACAGCGTGGCCGGCAGCGGCGCGTTGTTCCTGCTCGGCGTGCCGATCAGCGCGCTGTGGGCGGTGGCCGGGCCGGCGGCGCAGGCGATCGTCACCCGCCATGTCGGCGCCGATGCGCAGGGGCGCATCCAGGGGGCGCTGATGAGCCTGGTCAGCCTGGCCGGGGTGATCGGGCCGCTGCTGTACGCATGGGTGTTCGCCGCCTTCATCGGCCCGCACGCGCTGCTGCACTTCCCCGGCGTGCCGTGGCTGCTGGCGGCGCTGCTGCTGGGCGGCGGCTGGATCGTGGCCTGGCGCCGTGCGCGGGTGCCGGCTGCCGGGGTGGCCGTCGGCTGAGGCGCTGCGCAGGCAGCGCGGCCGGCATGAACGGCTCAGCTTGCTGGGATGGGCGTCGCGGCTCGCGCGCGGCCTCGCCTGGCACCGCGCGGTCGCGATTGTTACGCTGTGTCCTCTCTTTCGTCGCGGCCGGCCGGCTGCTGTACCAGTCGCCTGCATGATGTCCCCTCCCGACGGAACCGCCCTGCCGTTGACCGCTGCGCGCCTGCTGCGCGAGGCCACTGCGCAGCAGCACCAGGCCGTGGAAGACCTGCCGGCGATGCGCGCGCTGATGGATCCGGCGCTGTCGCTGTCCGCCTACGTGCAGCTGCTGCGTCGCCATCACGCGGTGCTGGCCGGCTGGGAACAGCGCGAAGCGGCCTGGCTGCGCGACTGCGGCGATGCGCAGTGGCGTTACCAGCCGCGCACGCCGCTGCTGGCGCAGGATCTGCATGCCCTGCAGGCAACCCCGCCAGCGCCGCAGCCGCTGCCGCCGGCCGCCGACGCCGGCGCGCGTTGGGGCATGCTCTACGTGGTCGAAGGTTCCCGCCTGGGCGGCCGAGTGATCGCCCGGCACCTGCGGCAGACCCTGCCCGCCGTCGCCCCGGCGCTGTCCTATTTCGAACTCGGCCATGCCGACCCGGCCGCCTGGCGGCATTTCCAGCAGCGCCTGGAGCTAGCCTTGCCGAGCGCGCCGCTGCGACAGGCCGCGGTCGACGGCGCCCGCGCCATGTTCGCGCACTTCCATACCCACTTCGCCCTGGAGATCGCCGCATGAGCGACATCGTCGTGCCCCTGGACATGGACGCCTGCGCACGCGAGCCGATCCATATTCCTGGATCGGTGCAGCCGCACGGCGTGCTGCTGGTGATCGAGCCGCAGGACGGGCGCATCGTCCAGGCCAGCGCCAGTGCCGCCGACCTGTTCGGCCGGCCCTTGGACGCATTGCTCGGACAGCGCTACGACGCCCTGCTCGTGCTGGAGGATCCGCGCACGCGGCTGCTGCCCGACGCGGCCGAGCGCAGCGACCTGGCCTATGTCGAAGTGGGGTTCAAGGGCGCGGCCGCGACGCAGCGCTGGGTCGGCGCCTGGCATCTGTATCCGGAGCAGTGGCTGCTGGAACTGGAGCCGCGCGACGCGCCGCTGGCCGACGCCACCCTGCGCGAAGCGCTGCCGGTGCTGCGCCGGCTGGAGACCGACCAGAGCATCGAGGACGCCTGCCAGCGCGCCGCCAAGAGCCTGCGCAGCCTGATCGGCTACGACCGGGTGATGATCTACCGCTTCGACGACGACTGGAACGGCGACGTGGTCGCCGAGGCGCGCGCAGCAGAGCTGGAGCCGTACCTTGGCCTGCACTATCCGGCCAGCGACATTCCGGCGCAGGCCCGCGCGCTGTACCTGCGCAACCGCGTACGCCAGATCGCCAACGTCGGCTATGTACCGTCGCCGATCCAGCCCACGCTGCATCCGCGCCTGCGCGCACCGGTGGACCTGAGCGACGTCAGCCTGCGCAGCGTGTCGCCGGTGCACCTGGAGTACCTGGCCAACATGGGCGTCACCGCCACCCTGGTGGCCTCGATCGTGGTCAACGACGCGCTGTGGGGGCTGATCGCCTGCCATCACTACCGCCCGTATTTCTGCAACCACGAGATGCGCGATGTCGCCGATGCGCTGAGCCGCGCCCTGGCCGGGCGCATCGGTGCGATCACCGCGGTGGCGCGCGCGCGTACCGAGTCGGTGCTGCTGACCGTGCGCGAGAAGCTGATCACCAACTTCAACGACGCCGAGATGCTGACCGCGCCCATGCTCGACGAGATGGCCTCGGACCTGCTCGACGTGGTCGATGCCGACGGCGTGGCGGTGTTCCATGGCGACCACGTCACCCGCCACGGCATGCTGCCGTCGACCGAGGACCTGGCGCGGATCCGCGAACAGATCGAGTCCACCCATCACGAAGCGCTGCGCCACGACGCGGTCGGCGCACTGCACTCGGACCAGATCGGCGAGACCTTCCCGGCGCTGGCCGATCTGGCGCCGCTGGCGGCCGGCTTCATCTTCGTGCCGCTGATGCCGCAGGCGCGCAGCGCCCTGCTGTGGACCCGCCGCGAACAGGTACGCACGGTCAACTGGGCCGGCAATCCGCAGCTGGCCAAGCTGCAGGACATCGCCGGTTCGCGGTTGTCCCCGCGCAAGAGCTTCGACCTGTGGCAGGAGACCGTGCGCGGCCGCGCGCTGCCGTGGTCGCCGATCAGCCTGGAGTCGGCGCGCAGCCTGCGGGTGCTGATCGAGCTGATGGAGCGCAAGCGCTTCCAGCAGGATTTCGCCCTGCTGGAGGCCTCGCTGTCGCGGTTGCGCGAACCGGTGGCGATCGTCGAGCGCGGCGACGGCCCGCGGCCCAGCCGCCTGGCCTTCGTCAACGAGGCCTTCGCCGCACTGTACGAGCGCGAGGTCGCCGACCTGATCGGCTGCGACCTGGAGCGGCTGTACGCCAGCGATGCCGTGCTGGTCGAAACCCAGCGCATCGACACCCTGCTGCGGCAGGGGCGCGCGGCCTACGTCACCCTGCCGCTGCGCGTGGACGGCACCACGGCCGTGCACCGCCAGTTCGACTTCGAACCGCTGCCCGATCACTCCGGCGTGTCCAGCCACTGGTTGCTGCAGTTGCGCGATCCGCGCTGAGTCATCGCCGGCGACGCACGCTCAGCGCGTGCGCCGCCACAGCGCCAGCGTCGCCGCGCCGGCCAGCAGGCCCCACAAGGCTGCACCGATGCCGAACAACGACAGGCCCGAGGCGGTGACCAGGAACGCGATCAGTGCCGGCTCGCGCTCGTGTTCCTCGCGCAAGGCCGAGGCCAGGCTGTTGCCGATGGTGCCGAACAGCGCGATGCCGGCGATGGCCATCACCAGCTCCCGCGGAAAGGCCGCGAACAGCGCGGCCACGGTGGCGCCGAACACGCCGATCAGCAAATAGAAGAGCCCGGCGAACACCGCGGCCACGTAGCGCCGCTGCGGATCTTCCTGCGCTTCGCGGCCCATGCAGATCGCCGCGGTGATCGCCGCCAGGTTCAGCCCGTATGCGCCGAACGGCGCCAGCAGCGTGTTGACCACACCGATCCAGCCGATGGTCGGCGAGATCGGCACCGCATAGCCGGACGCGCGGATCGCCGCGACCCCAGGCAGGTTCTGCGAGGTCATCGTCACCACGAACAGCGGCAGCGCGATCCCGAACAGCGCCTGCCACGACAGCGTCGGCCAGACCAGCACCGGCTGCGCCAGGCGCAGTTGCGCCGCCTCCAGATGCAGCGCGCCGTTGACTGCGGCCACAGCGATGCCGACCAGCAGCGTGGCGATCACCGCATAGCGCGGAAAGGCGCGGCGTCCGAGCAGATAGGTTGCGAACATCGCCAGCGCCATACCGAGCTGATGCTGCATCGCCACGAACACGTCCAGGCCGAAGCGCAGCAGCACCCCGGCCAGCATCGCCGAGGCCAGCGACAGCGGAATGCGCCGCAGCAGGCGTTCGAACAGGCCGGAGAAGCCGGCGAGCGTGGACAGCATGGCCACCACCACGAAGGCGCCGATCGCATCGGACAGCGGCAGGCCGCCGCCGCTGCCGATCAGCAGCGCGGCACCGGGCGTGGACCAGGCGGTGACCACCGGCATCCGGTAGCGCAGCGACAGTCCGATGCAGGTCAGGCCCATGCCCAGCCCCAGCGCCCACATCCACGAGGCGATCTGCGCCTGCGAGGCGCCGACGCTACGCGCGGCCTCGAACACGATCGCCGCCGAACTGGTGAAGCCGACCAGCACGGTGACGAAGCCGGCGATCAGCGCGGGCAGCGAGGCGTCGCGCCAGAGCGAGCGTGCAACAGCGGTCATGCGGAATCCCATGATGGAGCGCAGGCTGCATTCTCGGGCAAACGCCAGCGATCGGCCGCGCCTTCACCAATAGAGAGGAGAGCCGGCAGGGCGCAGCGCCGCAAGGGCTCGCAAAAAAACGGTT
>NZ_CM161517.1:167500-497500 GCF_056725205.1 Xanthomonas sp. NCPPB 3174
GTACTCCGGGGATAACAGGCTGATACCGCCCAAGAGTTCATATCGACGGCGGTGTTTGGCACCTCGATGTCGGCTCATCACATCCTGGGGCTGTAGTCGGTCCCAAGGGTATGGCTGTTCGCCATTTAAAGTGGTACGCGAGCTGGGTTCAGAACGTCGTGAGACAGTTCGGTCCCTATCTGCCATGGGCGTTGGAGATTTGAGAGGGGCTGCTCCTAGTACGAGAGGACCGGAGTGGACGAACCTCTGGTGTTCCGGTTGTCACGCCAGTGGCATTGCCGGGTAGCTATGTTCGGAAGCGATAACCGCTGAAAGCATCTAAGCGGGAAGCGCGCCTCAAGATGAGATCTCCCGGGACACAAGTCCCCTAAAGGAACCATGTAGACTACGTGGTTGATAGGTCAGGTGTGTAAGTGCAGCAATGCATTGAGCTAACTGATACTAATGATCCGTGCGGCTTGACCATATAACCTCAAGATGCTTCCTCGAAGCATCCCTTAGCGCGACACACGTCGATCGCTCTCACTCGCTCGCTACATCACACCCCATGAGAGGCTGGCGCCCTGCCGTCCTCGGTCCAACAACCGAGAACACGCACGCGGCGACACTCCAACCGTCTCCCTGGTGAAATTAGCGCTGTGGAACCACCCGATCCCATCCCGAACTCGGAAGTGAAACGCAGCTGCGCCGATGGTAGTGTGGCTCAAGCCATGCGAGAGTAGGTCATCGCCAGGGGCTTTACCCCAAATCCCCGTCCGAAAGGACGGGGATTTTTTATTGCGCCTGGAAAAAACGACCCGACCCCGCGGCGACATGACACACGGGTGTTGCGCGCCTTACCCTCACCCCAACCCCTCTCCCGGGGGGAGAGGGGCTTGGTTCCCTGCCCCGCGGAAGAAGGGGCTAGGCAGGGCGGATACGGGGCTAGCGCTTCGAATCCGGCAAGGTGCTGATCGCCAGGCGCCAGGACGGCGTGCCGTGGCCGAGGTGTTGGGCCAGGCCGGCACAAGCAGGATCGTAGGCCGCCGCAAGCACCAGCAGCGGCACCGCGCTCTCGGCCGCGTATGGCGCGCCGATCACGTGGCCCGCTTCCCCGTTGGCAGAGCGGGCTTTGTCGAACGGCACCTGGCTGCCGACGAACTCGGCGTGGCTGCGGTCGCCGCGCACATACGGCAGCAGCCAGTCGACGCTGCGTGCCAGCGATGCGCCGTTCGGTGCGCGCCAGTGGTACAGATCCTCGCCGCGTTCGGAGAACAGCAGTGCCAGCGTCACCAGCGGACGCAGGTCGTAGACGTGATAGGACAGCGCATCGCGTTCGACGAAGTCGATGCTGCGGCCGTCGGGCAGCAGGTTGTCGGCGATCTGCTGGCGAAAGCCGGTGCGGGCGTAGTCCAGTAGCCGGGTATCGTCGAGCGCGGCGCCGATCATGCCCACGGTCTTCAGCCGGTGGCTGTGCCAGTTATTGGTGGCGGTCTTGCGCTTGAGGTCGCGCGAGCCGATTTCGGCATCGGCGATCTTGCGCATCCACGCGTCGATGGCGTGGCGTCGTGCGTCCGGCAGCGCCGGGCGCACGATGCGGTAAGCGAAGATCGCCGGTTCCAGCCCGGTCTCGTCGATCGGATTGCCGTTGGGCACATTGTGCGCGGCCCATTGCGCGAGCTGGTCGCCGGCGACCAGGGCGTCGGCGCGCTCGCCGTCCAGGGCGTAGCGCAGCGCCAGCGCCTGGATGCGCGGCATGTCGCCCAGGCTGGTCTCGGTCGCCGCCTTCACTGGATCGCCGCGCAGGCGGCCGCCGGTGCTCAGGGTGTCGAGCGGGTGCGCACCTTGTGTCCGCGCCGCATCGGCCAGCCGGGCCTGCGCCGCCTCGATCTCGCGCCAGGCTGCATCGGTTGAAGCCGATGCGTGCAACTGTTGCCATTGCGCTGCGGTCGGCCACAGCCGCTGCACCGCGGCGGCGGGCGTGCTGTGCGTCAACGCGAATCCGGCAAGCACTACGCCGAGAACGGCGTGCGATGGACGAGGCATGGCGATCTCCGGAAGCGCTGGCGAGGGTGTCGGGCGACTGTAGGCGCGAAGCGGTGAACGCCGGATGGCCTGAGTCCGGAGCATGGTCGCCAGCATGCGCTCGCCGGTGCGCGGATGACGACGGGTCGTATCGGCGCCAGCGCGGCGTCACGTGTGCGCGGCTGCCAATGCCTGACACGCTAACCTCCCATCTTCCGCCGGCGAGGGCGCTCCGTACCCTCACCCCAACCCCTCTCCCGACGGGAGAGGGGCTTTGGCCTTTCCTTCTCCTCTCGGGACCATGGCTTGCTTTTCGGGGAAAGGTTCCGAAGGGGATGAGCGGTCGAGCGACGTCGTACCTAACCGGCCGCAACCACGCTCGGACTGTCCTATCGCGCCCGATCCAGCAACCACACTTCGACGCGTTCGTTGCGTGCCTTGGCCGCCGCGTCCTCACCGCCGATCAGCGGACGCAGTGCGCCGAGACCGCGTACCCGTTCCACCGCGACACCGCGTTGCACCAGGTAGGCGGCGACCACGTCGGCGCGGTCGTTGCTGGCGATGGTCGGGTACAGCCGGTTGGCGCTGTCCGGTGTGGCGAAGCCGATCACCGCCAGGGCGCGGCCGTGCATCGCTGGCTGTTGCATGAAGGCGACCAGCCGGTCGAGATCCTGTGCGCTGCGCGCTTCGTACATGCCATTGAGCGACTGCAGGCTGAAACGCAACGTGGTGGTCAGGCGCCGGGCGCCGACGCTGGCCTGGACATAGGCGCCGTCCGTGCGGCCAGCGGCGGTGGCGCCATGCGGCGTGGCCGGATCGACGTCGATCGTCATGGCGATCGGGCCGAGTCGGCGCACCACCCGTTGCGCCTGCGGGCCGATCGCGTACAGCGCCAGGCTGCGGCCAAGCGCCGACATCATCTGGCCGCCGTACAGGCTGTAGCGCTGGACCAGCGGATAGTCCTCGCCGCGCACGGCGGCGTCGGTCGGGAGTACGGCGATACCGCCGTCGGCGATGGCCAGCGCGCGCGCCCCGGCCGGCACCGGCGTGGTCAGGCCGACGACCGCCAAGGCGTCGGGATGGCCGGCGACGGCGCGTGCCGCCTCGGCCAGGTCCGCGTGCAGGACGTTCCCCGGCGTGCGCAGCGCCGTCAGCGTCAGGCGTTCGCGCAGGAAGTCGTCGAGACCGCCGGGAATGGCACTGCGGTGCAATGCGATCGGCAGGTCCGTGCCGCCGAGTTGCGACCAGCGCGTCGTCCGGCCGCTGAGGATGTCGCGCAGTTGCGCGACACTCAGCGTGGCGATGGGGTTGTCTGCGGCGACCAGCACCCGTGCGCCATCCAGGGCGACGACGAACTGCTGGTCCGGCGATCCCAGGTCGCCGAGCTGCCAGGCGGCCTCGCGTTCGTGCGCATCGGGCTGGCGCGCCAGCATCGCCAGTTCGGCGTCGCCATGCACCAGGTCGGCGAAGCCGGCGGCCGCGCCGGTGCCCGTGATCTCCACCACCAGCGGCGCCTCGTCGCGGACCGCGGCGATCTCCAGCGTCGTCGCATCGACGCGATGCCGTTGCAGTTGTCGGTAGCCCATGCTCTGCAGCCAGGATTCCACCAGCGCCGGCATCAGGCGCGCGCCGAGGCTGTTGGAGCCGTGCACGCGCAGGCGTTCGGCCGGTTGTGCGGACGCGGCCGGTAACGCGCACAGCATCGCCGCGCCGAGCAGCAGCAGGCGCAGGGTGAAACGCAACATGGGATCCCCCCTGGGATCTGGACAGGCGCGGCAGTGTTGGCGATCGGCGTGACATCGCAGTGACTGTGCGCATGGTCACGCACGACACTGCCGCGTCGCGGCGTGTCCTGCAGACGGTCAACGCGCGACGCGATCGCGCGGGACCGTCGAACCTCAGGCCGATCCGAGCCGGCGTTCGGCGGCCTGCGCCCAGCGCGCGGCGATCGCCGGCGAGGTGATGCACACGGCGCTGTCGGTGACCGTGGTGACCGCGCGTTCCAGCAACTGGATGTCGGCCTCGTGCTGACGCGCGACGTGTGGATCCTCGAAGAAGATCGCGCGGTGGCAGCGCCGTTCCAGGACGCGATCGGCGATCTGCGCGTCGCCGCCCATCGGACCGCTCTGGTAGCGGTGCACCCAGTCCTGGCCCTGCGGCCAGCCGCGGCTCCAGGCCAGTTCGTTGAGCCGCTGCCCGGTGGTGCCGGTGGCCACGCGCTCGGCGAAGCGCGACAGCAGGTCGAAATGTTCGCTGGCGAAGGCCAGCATCTGCGGCTTCATCGCATCATGGGCGATCAGCGCCAGGGTCTGCCGCGGCAGCGCGTAGAGATCGTCGGCGCCGGGATCCGGTGGCAACGCGGCGTGGATGCGCTCCATCTCGACCCAGTCGCGGGCGCTGGCCACGGTGGAAATGAACGGCTTGCCGTGGATCACGCACTGGCGCTTGAGCGCGATCGCCTCGGGGAAGATCGAGGACGGGTCGACCGGATCGATCAGGTAGATGGCACCGTCCAGGGTCCGCTCGGCGCCTTCCAGGCCCACGACCTCGGCCACCAGCTTCATCAGTCCGCCCTCGCGGCCGAACGGGTAGCGCCTGAGGCCGGCATGGCCGGCCAGCAGGCCGGCACGAACGATCGCCTCGTGGGTACGGCCGACCGCGTGCAGGCCGAGCTGCAATTCGCGGATACCGGCTTCGCTGGCGCGCAGCCAGCGGAACAGCGCGGCATCCTTGCCCTGGTGGTGCAGTCGGTTGGCGGCCAGGCCCAGGCGCATGCGTCGATCCGTGCGGGAAAGGTGCGACAGTCTGCGCCCGATGGCGGTGTCGACTCAATCGCCGCGAGCGCCGGGCCGCCACTGCGGACCCGGCGTTGCCGCGGTCACTGCGTCACTTGCTGCGCACGCACCGCCAGTACGTCCATCTGCGGCTTGTCGGCGCCGCTCTTGTCCGGCTGCAGGTTGAACGCGTAGTCGCTGCGCCACCACGCGCCGCCGGCCCAGGCGGTCCAGCCCAGCCAGACGTCGCCGTTGTCGTGGACGTAGCCGAGCATGGTGTCCAGCGCGGCCAGGCAGGTGGGGTCGCTGCTGCCGCCGAACTCGCCGAGGAAGCCGCGATAGCCGTTGGCGCGCAGCCATTGGGTGAACGCTTGCAGGCGTTCCGCGCCGATGCTGGTGCTGACGCAGGCGGCGCTGGTGCCGGAGGAGTCGGCGTCCAGGTACTGGTGCACCTCGAACGCCAGGTTGCCGGCCGGGTCGTGGACCGTGAGCAACCCCTGTGCGTTGGACACGCCGTACCAGGTGCTGTTCCAGCTGTGCGCGCCGCTGAAGGCGGTGCCGGGCACCAGGATCAGGTTGCCGGCGCCGGTGCCGCGGATCGCGTCGATGGCCGCCTGCGCGATGGCGGCCCAGTCGCCGGAGGCGAGGCCGTTGGGCTCGTTCATCAGCCCGAACACCACGCTGCTGTCTTTGCCGAACACCAGCGCCAGGCGCCGCCACAGATCGGCCAGTGCCGCCGCCGGCACCGCGTCGCCGCCGATGCGCACGCCGTCGTACTTGGCGTAGTTGTGCACGTCGAGGATCAGTTGCAGGTCGTAGCGCTTGGCGCGTTCGACGGCGGTGCGCAGGGCGTCGAGTTGTGCCGCATCGAGCGGCCCGCCGGCCTGCGGCTGCAGCCGCTCCCACAGGAACGGCAGGCGCACGATGTTCATGCCCTGCACTGCGGTGTACGCATAGTCGGCGTCGGTGGGATACACATAGTCCTTGAACAGCACGCCCGGCTTTTTCGCCGAGTTGAATTCGGCGCCGGCAAGATTGATGCCGGCGTAGCGCAGCGTCTGTTGTGCGTGGGCGAACGGCGCGCAGGCGGCCAGGAGCAGGCACAGCGCGGCGCGCTGCCGCCACTGCGGGGAACGGGAAACACGGGTCATGCGTGGCATGGCGGATCCTTTCGTGGGGAAGAGCGGCAGGCGCCGCCGCGATGCGGCGTGCGCGGCCGTGCACAACGCTGCAACCGCCATGCCAGAGCGATCGTCGTCGTGGGAAATGTGCGACGCATTGCACGTCGCACGTCATGCGTTCGCGCGCGGCGCTGTGCGCGTTCGTCGCTCTGGCGGTGCCGCGCTCAGCGCGTGATGCGCTGCGCCCAGGGCGCGAGGATCGCCATCTGCGGACGGTCGTGGCCGTCGGCGTCGGGCTCCACATTGAACGGATAGTCGGCGCGCCACCAGGCGCCGCCTGCCCAATAGCTCCAGCCCAGCCACAGCGTCTGGTGCTGGGCGATGTCGGAGAGCATGCCATCGAGCGCGCGCCGGCACACCGGATTGTCGGCGGCGGCGAATTCGCCGAGGAAGCCGAGGTGGCCGGTCTCCTGCAACCATCCGGTGAACGCACGCAGGCGTTCGACGCCGATGTCGTCGCTGACGCAGACCGGGCTGGTGCCGCTGGAGTCGGCATCGAGGTATTGGTGCACTTCGATCGCCATGCGCTGCAGCGGGTCGTGCAGCGCGGCCAGCGCGCTGGCGTTCGAGGTGCCGCCCACCGGCGTGTACCAGCTATGCGCGCCGGTCCACAGCGCGCCCGGCACCAGGATCAGGTTGCTGGCGCCGGTGGCGCGGATCGCATCGACCGCGGCCTGCGCAGCGGCGGCCCACGCGGCCGGCGTGATGCCGTTGGGCTCGTTCATCAGCCCGAACACCACCGCATTGTCGCTGCCGTAGGCGCGCGCCAGACGCTGCCACAGGTCGACGAAGGCAGCGACCGGCAGGCCGGTGCTGCCGACGAGGCGGCCGTCGTAGCGCGCGTAGTTGTGGATGTCCACGATCA
Source organism: Xanthomonas sp. NCPPB 3174 (assembly GCF_056725205.1). Classification (NCBI taxonomy): domain Bacteria; kingdom Pseudomonadati; phylum Pseudomonadota; class Gammaproteobacteria; order Lysobacterales; family Lysobacteraceae; genus Xanthomonas; species Xanthomonas sp. NCPPB 3174. The sequence goes on from NZ_CM161517.1 coordinate 174,325, forward strand.
CGTACATGCCCTGCGCCTTGGCCTGCTGCACGGCGTCGTCGAGCAACGCCAGTTGCGCGGCGTCCAGTGGCCCTTGCGGCTGCGGCTGCAGGCGTTCCCAGCGCACCGGCAGGCGCAGCAGGTTCATGCCCTTGCCGGCGAAATAGGTGTAGTCGCTGCTGCGCGGATAGGTGTAGTCGACACCGACGACACCGGGAATCTTCGACGGCGCGATCTCGGCGCCGGAGAGGTTGACGCCGGCAAGACGCAGCGCTTGCTGCGCGTGCAACGGGACGAGCGGAACGGACAGGTACAGCAGCAGCGCGGCACGCCAGGCGTGCCGCGACCGCCGCCGCAAGGTGCGCGCGATCATGCTGGATCTCCTTCGGCATCAGAGGGGGAACCCGGCCGATGGAAACAGGGCAGACCGGGCTGATGACAACGGTGTGCGGACACCGTAGTGCATTGGCCAGGTCAGGGCGATACGTCGCAGGCGCGCATGCATGGATCTGTGCGGCGATTGGCAGCGCGATCCGGTACTGGATCGCGCTGCATGCGCTGTGCCTGGCGCGCCGTCGCCGACGCTGCACGCCGAGGTGCGGGGATGCGCAAGGTGTTGCCGGCATGCGGCGCCGGCAACGGCGGCTCACTTCTTGCCGGTGATCTGGCGCGCGTACTTGGACAGGATCGGCATCTGCGGCTTCTCGCTGCCGTCCTTGCCGGGCTGCACGTTGAACGGATAGTCGGGCTTCCACCATGCGCCGGCCGCCCACCAGGTCCAGCCCAGGATCACGTCGTCGTTCTTCTGCATGTAGCTGAGCATGTTCTCCAGCGCCTCATTGCAGGTGGGCGTATTCGCGGTGGCGAACTCGCCGATGAAGCCGACCTTCTTGTTCTCGCGCAACCAGCTGACGAATCCGGCCAGCTTCTCGGCGCCGGCGGTGGCGCTGACGCACTCGCCCTTGGTGCCGCTGTTGTCGCGGTCCAGGTACTGGTGCGCTTCGAACGCCATGTGGTTGCGCGGATCCTTCAGCGGCTGCAGCGCGACCGCGTTGGGCGTGCCGTAGGCGGTGCTGCGCCAGCTGTGCGCGCCGGTGTAGGCGGTGCCCGGCACCAGAATCAGATTGTTGGCGCCGGCCTTGCGGATGGCGTCGATCGCCGCCTGCGCCGCGCTGGCCCAGTCGGTCGAGGACACCGCGTTGGGCTCGTTCATCAGCCCGAAGATGACGTTGTCGTCGCCCTTGAACTCTTTCGCCAGGCGCCGCCACAGATCGGCGAACACGTCGTCGGGGGCACCCTCGCTGCCGACCAGCGCGCCGTTGTACTTGGCGTAGTTGTGCGGATCCAGGATCAGGTACATGCGGTTGGCCTTGGCCTGCTCCACCGCCTTCTTCAACAGCGCCAGTTGCGCCGGGTCGAACTCGCCCTTGGCGGTGGGCTGCAGGCGTTCCCACAGGAACGGCAGGCGGATGGTGTTCATGCCCTTGCTGGCGAAGTAGCTGTAGTCGCTGGCGGTGGGGTAGGTGTAGTCCTTGTACAGCACGCCGGGCTTCTTGCCGGAGTTGAACTCGGCGCCGGACAGGTTGACGCCGGCGTACTTGAGCACGCTGCGGCCTTCGGCGGCAGCGTTGCAGGCGACGGTGGCGAGCAGCAGCGCCAGCGGCAGGGAACGCCAGCGCGGGGAACACGACGAGGAAAGCGACATGGGGGAGCTTCCTGGAGTGAAGGGGGAGCGCCGCCCGCTCGGGGGAGTGCGGGACGGCAGGCGCAAGCGTGCAAGGATCGCCCCCATGATCGCCAGCCTGGACGCACCCGTGTTAGCCGGGCATTCACCTGGAACAGACAGGCCGTGCGCGGACGCCAGCCGGCATCACTGCGCGCGCGTGGTGCAACTGGCAGTGGCGGCGTGATCGCGGTCGCGATGCCCGCCTGCCCGGGCGTGCAGCGATGGCAGAGCGGGGGTGTTCGTCACGACCAGCGACCCTGCGCGCAGCATGTTCCCGGCACGTGCTGGCGGAGTGGGGCCGAGGATGCCGCCTTCGGCCGCTTCCGCCGATCCCGCAAGGTTTGCCGTCGCCGTCGTCCCGAACGCCCGACTTCTGTCGAAGTCCGGGCGGGGAGCTCAGGCGGCTGCCTGGGTCGTCACCGGCAGGCGGTTGCCGATCCATTCGGCGATGCTGGCCGCGGCATCGCGGCCTTCGGCCACGGCGGTCACCACCAGGTCGGCGCCGCGCACGGCGTCGCCCCCGGCGAACAGCTTCGGGTTGGTGGTCTGGTACGGCAGGCGGCCGCTGCCGTCGGACTCGCCGCCGCCGGCGAGGATGCGGCCGTTGGCGGTGCCTTCCACGCCCTGCGCCGCCAGCCACTCCGGCACGCTCGGCGAGAAGCCGAAGGCGATGATCACCACGTCCGCGTCCAGCAGCGATTCGCTGCCTTCCACCGGCACCGCGGCCTGGCGCCCGCGCGCATCCGGCTCGCCCAGACGGGTCTGCACCACGCGCACGCCGACCAGGTTGCCGGCGGCATCGGCTTCCACCGCCAGCGGCTGGCGGTTGAACAGGAAGCGCACGCCTTCCTCGCGCGCATTGGCCACTTCGCGCGCCGAGCCGGGCATGTTGGCCTCGTCGCGGCGGTAGGCGCAGGTGACCTTGGCCGCACCGAGGCGGATCGCGCTGCGCACGCAATCCATGCCGGTGTCGCCGCCGCCGAGCACGACCACGCGCTTGCCGCTCAGGTCGGGCAGCGCGATCTTGTCTTCCCAGCCGGCGATCGGTCGGCCCCAGGGATCGTTGCCGCCGACGATGCGGCTGTTCTGCACCAGGAACGGCAGCGCCGGCAGCACGCCGGGCAGGTCCTGGCCGGGCAGGCCGCCGTCGGTGTAGCGGTAGGCGCCGGTGCCCAGGAACACCGCGTCGTACTCGCCGAGCAGCTGTTCCAGGCTCACGTCGCGGCCGATCTCCACGCCCAGGCGGAACTGCACGCCCATGCCTTCGAGCACCTCGCGGCGCTTGCCGATCACGCTCTTGTCCAGCTTGAAGCTGGGGATGCCGAACTGCAGCAGGCCGCCGATCTGCTCGTAGCGGTCGTACACCACCGCCTGGATGCCGGCGCGGGCCAGGCGGTCGGCGCAGCTGAGCCCGGCCGGACCGGCGCCGATCACCGCCACGCGCTTGCCGGTGGGTTCGACCTGGCTCAGGTCCGGGCGCCAGCCGTTGTTGAGCGCGGTATCGACGATGTACTTCTCGACCGCGCCGATGGTGACCGCGCCGAACTCCTCCAGCGTGCAGCTGCCTTCGCACAGGCGGTCCTGCGGGCACACCCGCCCGCACACTTCCGGCAGCGGATTGGTGCTGTGGCACAGCGCCGCGGCTTCCTCGATGCGGTTCTCCTGCACCAGTTGCAACCACTGCGGGATGGCGTTGTGCACCGGGCACTTCCAGCTGCAGTACGGGTTGCCGCAATCCAGGCAGCGCCCGGCCTGGTACTGCGCATCGGCCTTGTCGAACTTGCCGTACAGCTCGTTCCAGTCGCCGGAGGTACGCAGTTCCACCGGGATACGCTGCGGCATCTGCCGCGGCAGGTCGAGGAACTGGAAGGCGTGTTTGCGGCTCATAGGGGCGGGGATTCGGGATTGGGGATTGGGGATTCGAGAAAGCGGAGGACTGGCGTCGGATCCGATGCGGGATTGCTTTTACCAATCCCGAATCCCGACTCCCCAATCCCGTCGCTGCGGCGTGCCGCCATCAGGCGGCTCGGCGCAGCGACTCGGTCAACGACTCGATGCTCGCCGCCTTCGGTTTGACCAGCCAGAACTTGCCGACGTAGTCGCGGAACTCGTCGAGGATCTGCTGCGCCCAGATGCTGCCGGTCAGTTCGCGGTGGCGGCTGATCAGCTTGTGCAGGTGCTGGCGGTGGCTCTCGAAGCCTTCGGCGGAGATGCGGTGGATGTCGATCAGTTCGTGGTTGTAGCGGTCGACGAAGTCGCGGTCCACGTCGAGCACGTAGGCCAGGCCGCCGGTGAAGCCGGCGCCGAAGTTCAGGCCGACCTTGCCCAGCACCAGCACGATGCCGTCGGTCATGTACTCGCAGCAGTGGTCACCGGCGCCCTCGATCACCGCCAGCGCGCCGGAGTTGCGCACCGCGAAGCGCTCGCCGGCGCGGCCGGCGGCGTACAGCTCGCCGCCGGTGGCGCCGTACAGGCAGGTGTTGCCGATGATCGCGGTGCTGCGCGCCTCGAAGCGCGCGCCGCGCGGCGGGCGCACCACCAGGCGGCCGCCGGCCATGCCCTTGCCGACGTAGTCGTTGGCCTCGCCTTCCAGTTCCAGGTGCAGGCCGCCGGCGTTGAACGCGCCGAAACTCTGTCCGGCCGAGCCGCGGAAGCGCAGGGTCAGCGGCGCATCGGCCATGCCGTGGTTGCCGTGGACGCGGGCGATGGCGCCGGACAGGCGCGCGCCGATCGACCGGTCGGTGTTGTGGATCAGGAAGCGATGGTCGCCGCCGCGCTTGTGCGCGATGGCGTCGGCGAGCAGGCCGTCCATCTGCGTGGCCAGGCTGTCCGGCGATTCGTACAGGCGCTGCGCGGCGCAGTGGCCGCCGTCGTGGCGCACGTCCTTGAGCAGCCGCGACAGGTCCACGCGCACGCCTTCGCGCGGCGAGATGTCCAGTTGCTGCAGCAGTTCGGTACGGCCGACGATCTCGTCCAGCGAGCGCACGCCCAGGTACGACAGCCACTGCCGCACTTCCTCGGCCAGCAGCCGGAAGAAGTTCTCCACGCGCTCGGGCAGGCCGACGAAGTGGTTGGCGCGCAGGCGCTCGTCCTGGGTGGCCACGCCGGTGGCGCAGTTGTTGAGGTGGCAGATGCGCAGGTACTTGCAGCCGAGCACGATCATCGGCCCGGTGCCGAAGCCGAAGCTGTCCGCGCCCAGGATCGCCGCCTTGACCACGTCCAGGCCGGTCTTCAGGCCACCGTCGGTCTGCAGGATGGTGCGCGCGCGCAGGTCGTTGGCGACCAGCGCCTGGTGCGATTCGGCCACGCCCAGCTCCCACGGCACGCCGGCGTAGCGGATCGAACTGACCGGGCTGGCGCCGGTGCCGCCGTCGTGGCCGGACACGGTGATCAGGTCGGCGCCGGCCTTGACCACGCCGGCGGCGATGGTGCCCACGCCGGCATGGCTGACCAGCTTCACCGACACCAGCGCGCTCGGATTGACCTGCTTGAGGTCGTAGATCAGCTGCGCCAGGTCTTCGATCGAGTAGATGTCGTGGTGCGGCGGCGGCGAGATCAGGCCGATGCCCGGCTTGGCGTAGCGCAGCCGCGCGATCAGTTCGTTGACCTTGTGCCCGGGCAACTGGCCGCCTTCGCCGGGCTTGGCGCCCTGTGCGACCTTGATCTGCAGCACCTCGGCGTTGACCAGGTATTCGGGGGTGACGCCGAAGCGGCCGGACGCCACCTGCTTGATCTTGGAGCGCTTCTCGGTGCCGTAGCGCGCCGGGTCTTCGCCGCCTTCGCCGGAGTTGCTGCGCCCGCCGAGGCGGTTCATCGCGATCGCCAGCGCCTCGTGCGCCTCCGGCGACAGCGCGCCGAGGCTGATCGCGGCGGTGTCGAAGCGGCGCAGCAGGTCCTCGGCCGGGGCGACCTCGTCCAGCGGCGTCGGCGTGGCCGCGCGCTTGAGCTGCAGAAGGTCGCGCAGGGCGGAGGCCGGGCGCCCGTGCACCGCGGCGGCGTAGGCGTCCCAGTCGGCCTGCAGGCCGCTGCGGGTGGCGCGCTGCAGGGTCAGCACCACGTCCGGGTTGTACATGTGGTACTCGCCGCCGTGCACGTACTTGAGCAGGCCGCCCACTTCCGGCTTGAGCAGGTCGTTCCAGGCGCGCGCGGCGAGCTGCCGCGCCTCGGTGTCCAGCCGCGCCAGGCCGACGCCGCCGATGCGCGCGGCGGTGTCCGGGAAGCACAGCGCCACCACGTCCGGATCCAGCCCGACGATCTCGAACAGCTGCGCGCCGCGGTAGCTGGCGATGGTGCAGATGCCCATCTTGGAGATGATCTTGGACAGGCCCTTGTAGATGCCCTTGCGGTACTTGCGGCCGATCTGGGTCTGCTCGCCGCCGCTCTTGAGCAGCAGGATGCCGCGCCGGCCCAGGTCGAACAGGGTTTGGTAGGCCAGGTACGGATACACCGCGGTGGCGCCGAAGCCGAGCAGGCAGGCCATGTGGTGCGGATCGCGCGCGGTGCCGGTCTCGATGATCAGGTTGACGTCGCAGCGCAGGCCGGCCCGCGAGAGGTGGTGGTGCACCGCGCCGGTGGCCAGCAGCGCATGCGCCATCGGCCGTTCCGGCACCGGGTAGCGGTCGGTCAGCAGCAGCATGACCTTGCCGTCGCGCGCGGCCTGTTCGGCCTCGGCGCAGATGCGCTTGAGGCCGGCCTCCAGGCCTTCCTCGACGCTGTAGGACAGGTCGATCTGCGCGTTGCGGGTCTGGTACTGCGGCATCTTCAGCAACTGCCGCAGCTTGCGCTGGCTGAGCACCGGCGAGTTGAGAATGACGTGGTTCACCGTCTCCGGGCCGGCATGGAAGATGTTGGTCTCCTTGCCGAGCTGGGTGGTCAGCGACATCACGCAGTCTTCCCGCAGCGGGTCGATCGGCGGGTTGGTGACCTGCGCGAAGGCCTGGCGGAAGTAGTCGTACAGCGGCCGGGTGTGGCGGCTGAGCACCGCCATCGGGGTGTCGTCTCCCATCGAGCCGGTGGCTTCCTGCTCGGTCTCGGCCAGCGGCCGCAGCACCTGCTCCACTTCCTCGGTGCTGAGCTGGAACAGCTTGTGGTAACTGCGCAGGGTGCGCTCGTCGAACGGCTCCTCGACCAGCGAGGGGTCGATCAGTTCGGTCTGCAGGTAGGTCACGCCCTGCTGCAGCCACTGCTTGTACGGGGCGCGGCCGCGGTTGATGCGGTCGATGGCATCGGAATCGAGCAGGTCGCCGCGCTTGAGGTCGATGGCCATCATCTCGCCGGGGCCGAGCTTGCCCTTGCGGGTGACGCGCTCGGCAGGCAGTTCCCACACGCCGGCTTCGGAGGCCACCAGGAAGTGCCGATCGGAGGTTAGCATCCAACGCGCCGGGCGCAGGCCGTTGCGGTCGAGCATGCAGGCGGCGTAGCGGCCGTCGCAGGCGACGATGCCGGCCGGGCCGTCCCACGGCTCGGTGTTGAGGCCGTAGAACTCGTAGAACGCGGCCAGGTCGGCGTCCTTGAACTCCAGCGACTGCGTGGCCGGCGGCACCAGGATGCGCAGCGCCTGCAGCAGGTCCATGCCGCCGGCGACCAGCAGCTCGAGCATGTTGTCCAGGCTCTGCGAATCGGAGCCGTGCATGGAGATCACCGGGTCGAACTCGGCGATGTCGAAGCGCGGGGTCTTCCACACCTTGCTGCGCGCCTGCGCCCAGTGCCGGTTGCCCTCGATGGTGTTGATCTCGCCGTTGTGCGCGAGCAGGCGGAACGGATGCGCCAGCGGCCAGCGCGGCAGCGTGTTGGTGGAGAAGCGCTGGTGGAACACGATGGCGCTGGAGGCCAGGTCGTTGCGCTGCAGGTCCGGGTAGAAGGTGCTGAGCTTGTCCGGCAGCACCATGCCCTTGTAGCTGATGCCGTTGGGCGAGAGCGTGGTGACGTAGAAATCGGCGACCTCGCGCAGGCGCTGCTCGGCGCGGCGGCGCGCCAGGAACAGGGCCAGGGCGAAGGCGTCCTCGCCCTGCTCGGCGCCGGCGTCGACGAACACCTGCTCGATGCGCGGCAGGGTGTCCTTGGCCAGTTGCCCGCACACCGCATCGTCGGTGGGGGTAAGGCGCCAGCCGCATGGCTGCGCGCCGACCCGACGCAGTTCCTCTTCCAGCACCTGGCGGCAGCGCGTGGCGGCATCGGCATCGTCGCGCGGCAGGAACACGTTGCCGGCGGCGAAGCGCGCGCCGACGCTCAGGCCGGCCTCGCGCGCCAGCGCGCGCAGGAACGGCTCGGGTTTGCGGATCAGCAGGCCGCAGCCGTCGCCGGTGAGGCCGTCGGCGGCGACGCCGCCGCGGTGGGTCATGCGCGACAGCGCGGCGATGGCGGTATCCACCAGCGCCCGCGAAGGTTGGTCGTCGAGTTGCGCGACCATGCCGAAACCACAGGCATCGCGCTCGTCTTGGGGGTCGTAGAGCCCGTGGCGGTTGCGGGGGGCCATGTCTGCCTCTGAAAGCGATCCGAAGGAACGCGGCGACACTCGCCCCCGCTCTGTCCTGGAGCGCTTCTTGAGGTCACCGGAATCCCGACTAAAACATAGTTGGTGCGGTGCCGCAATACACCGTTACACCTGCAACTTCAGGGCTGGCGGCGGCGTTGCCGCCGCCGCCGCACCAGGGCCGCTGGCGGCGCCTCAGCCGCAGCGAACGCCGGTGATCTGGTTCTTTTCGTCGACCTCGATGTTCAGCCGTTCGCCGTTGAACTCCATGGTCACCGCCTGGTTCGGCTTGAGCACGCGGGCGGTCTTGGCGCCGGTATCGCTGCGCGCCTGGTCCAGCAGCGCCGGGGCGAAGGTCTGGCCGACCAGGCCCTGCGCCTGCGAGGCATCGCAGCTGCCCACCGGCGGCGCGTCCGGCGCGTTGGCCGGGTCCGGCGCGGCGGCCTGCTGCGCGGCGGCCTGGGCCTTGGCGCTCACCTGTTCCTGCTCGTCCGGCGGCGGCGCGCCGCAGGCGGCCAGGGCCAGCGCCAGGCAGGCCGTGCCGAGCAGGCCGGCACGCGTGGACGCACGGGAGGAAAGGAGGTTGCTCATCGGGGCTCCTATGGATGGAGGGAAGGACGCGTGAAGCATAGAACGTGCGTCGCGCTTTGAGGCCACCCAGGGCCACCGGCGGCGAACGGCGCCCCCGGCGCGCCGGCCACGGGGATCCGGCCTTGCGGCGCGACGCACGTTCCAACGCCGGCAGCATCGGCCATGGCGCGTTCGCCACTCGTTAAGCGCTGCAGCCGGCCGGCATCACGTGCCGTAGCCGTTGCGCTGCCGACAATCGAGGCTCGTGGAACCGGCGGCGCGGGCCGCGGTTCCGGCTTCCGGAGGTCCGATGTCCATCCAGTCCCGTTCCACCGCCGCCGCCGAGGCCGCGCGTGCCCGGCAGTCCCGCCAGGCCGCCAGCAGCGCCGGCCTGGTCTATGTCAGCGACCAGGAGCCGGGCATCGTCCGCCGCCGTGCCGGCAAGGGGTTCGGCTACCGCCTGCCCGACGGCAGCGCGGTGCGCGACGCCGCCACCCTGCAGCGCATCCGCCAACTGGCGATCCCGCCGGCCTATACCGAGGTGTGGATCTGCACGCGCGACAACGGCCATCTGCAGGCCACCGGCCGCGACGCGCGCCGGCGCAAGCAGTACCGCTACCACGCCGACTGGGCGCAGGTGCGCGGCGACGGCAAGTTCGAGCGCATCGTCGCATTCGGCCAGGCGCTGCCGCGGTTGCGCCGGCGCCTGCGCCGCGACATGGCGCTGCCCGGCTACCCGCGCGACAAGGTGCTGGCGATGGTGGTGGCGCTGATGGCCGAGACCCTGGTGCGCGTGGGCAACGCCGAATACGCGCGCAGCAACCGCTCCTACGGCCTGACCACGCTGCGCAACCGCCACCTGGCCTTCGTGAAGGGGGGCCGCGCGCGGCTGCAGTTCCGCGGCAAGGGCGGCCAGGAGCACGACATCGAGGTCGACGACGTGCACCTGGTCAAGCTGATCCGCGGCTGCCAGCAACTGCCCGGGCAGGCGCTGTTCCAGTACCGCGACGACGACGGCCAGCTGCAGCCGGTGGATTCGGGCGAGGTCAACGACTACCTGCGCGAGGCGATGGGTGAGAGCTTCACCGCCAAGGACTTCCGCACCTGGGGCGGCACCCGCGCCGCGCTGCAACGGCTGGCCGCGCTGCCGCTGCCCGACACCGGCGGCGAGCGCGCGCTGGCGCAGGCGCAGAACGCGGTGATCCGCGAGGTGGCCGAGGCGCTCGGCAACACCCCGGCGGTGTGCCGCAAGGCCTATATCGACCCGTGCGTGTTCGACGGTTGGCGCTGCGGCCGCCTGCACGGCCTGTGCGAGGGCGTGCGCGGCGAGCGGCAGTGGGATCTGATCACGCTGAAGTACCTGGGGCGGGCACGCACCGCGGCGCGCAAGGCGGCCAAGGCGGCCGGCCGTACCGCGGCCAAGGCGCCGCCCTTGCGCAAAGCCGCGCGGACCACGCGCAAGGGTGCGGCGGCAAGCACGCAGGGCAGTGGTCACCGCAGCAATCGCAAGGCCGCGCCCGCGGCGCGCAAGCGCGCCTGAGCGCCGCGCCGCCGCGGATGCGGCGGCACGGCCCCGCGGTGCGGATCAGCCGCAATACACGGTGGTGATGTTGTTGGTCGGGCCGACTTCGACGGTCAGGCGGTCGCCGCCGGTCTCGCGGGCGCCACGGTTGGCGCTGTCCACGCCGCTGGAGGTGGCGCCGTTGTCGGCGACGCTGCTCTTGACCACCTGCACCTTGAGGCTGTCGCTGTCGACGCGGGCGCGTTCGACGGTCATGCGCGAGGCGGCCAGGCCAACCGCGCCGCGGACCTTGTCGATATGGCACTGGCCGGAGATGACGCCGTCGATCGGCTGCACCTGCGCCACCTGGGTGGTGCTGCAGGCGCCGAGCAGCAGCACAGCGGCGAACGGGGCGAGGCGGGCAAGCGGGTGGCGGATCATGGGGCGTCTCCTTTGATCGATGGCGCGAGCCTGTCGCGGCGCATGTTTGCGCCGCATGAAGAGATCGCGCCGGCGGTTTCACCGGTCGTGGCCGCCGCCGGGGCCAGACTCGGGATTCCCCCAGCAACCGGAGCCGATCATGGCCATCTGCGATGTCTGTGGAAACGACTACGACCAGGCCTTCACCCTGACCCAGGGCGCGCGCAGCGGTACCTTCGATTCGTTCGAGTGCGCCATCCACGCCTTCGCCCCGCGGTGCAGCCACTGCGAGTGCCGCATCGTCGGCCACGGCGTGCAGGCCGGCGAGCGCATGTTCTGCTGCGCGCATTGCGCCCAGCACGCCGGCGTCAGCGGTCTCGCCGACCGCGCCTGAGCGACGCCCGTTCCTTCCCTTCGAGGAGGGTTGCGCGACCGCGTCCTCCTCCCGCATCCGGAGTATTGCCGATGGCCTCCCGCAAGCGTCCTGCCGCCACCAAGTCCGCCCCGTCCAAGCGCAGTAGCACCGTGGCGTCGTCCAGCGCCAAGACCGTGCAGCAGCAACGCGCGCTGCAGCGCGCGGTCGATGCCGGCGACGCCAAGCCCAAGCCCAAGCGCGCCAAGCCGGGTGACGCCGGCCAGGCCGGCCCGCGCAAGCAGCCGCAGCGCATGCCCAAGCAGCACCTGGCCAAGCCGGGCAACGAGCACGAGTTGGCGCTGCAACCGCGCTTCGAAGCGCCGGAGTACCTGGGCAGCGGCAAGCTGCGCGGCATGAGCGCGATCGTGACCGGTGCCGACTCGGGCATCGGCCGCGCAGTGGCGGTGCTGTTCGCGCGCGAGGGCGCGGATGTGGCGGTGCTGTACCTGGACGAGCACGAGGATGCGCAGGTCACCCGCCAGCACGTCGAGAACGAAGGCCGCCGCTGCATCACCATCGCCGGCGACGTGAAGGATCCAGCGTTCTGCGAGGACGCGGTGGCGCAGACCGTCAACACCTTCGGTGGGCTCGATGTGCTGGTCAACAACGCCGCTTTCCAGTTGCATTGCGATGCGCTGGAGGACCTGAGCGAGGAACATCTGCAGGAGACCTTGCAGACCAACATCGCCGGCTATTTCCACATGGCGCGCGCGGCGCTACCGCATCTCAAGCGTGGTTCGGCGATCGTCAACAGCGGTTCGGAGACCGGGCTGTTCGGCAGCAAGTCGCTGCTGGACTATTCGGCGACCAAGGGCGCGATCCATGCATTCACCATGGCCCTGGCCAGCCAGTTGCAGCCGCGCGGCATCCGCGTCAACGCGGTCGCGCCGGGGCCGGTGTGGACGCCGCTCAATCCGGCCGACAAGTCCGCCGAGGACGTGGCCGAGTTCGGCAAGCAGAACCCGATGGGGCGCCCGGCGCAGCCGGAGGAGCTGTCGCCGGCGTATGTGTTCCTGGCCTCGCCGATCACTGCCAGCTACATCAATGGCGCGATCCTGCCGGTGATGGGTGGGCCGACGGGGTAGTGGGTGAGTGGGTTGGCGGGTGAGTTGGCTGGCGGTCGGACCCTCACCCCAACCCCTCTCCCGAGGGGAGAGGGGCTTTTGACTCCCTTCTCCCATTGGGACCATGGCCCCCTTTTTTGGGGGAAGGTGCCCCGCAGGGGCGGATGAGGGTGCGGGACGCTCGTGTTCGATCTCAGCGCGTCGCTTCGCGCCGGACCCTCACCCCAACCCCTCTCCCGGTGGGAGAGGGGCTTTTGATCCCTTCTCCCCTCGGGAGAAGGTGCCCCGCAGGGGCGGATGAGGGTGCGGGTCGCTCGTGTTCAATCTCAGCGAGTCGCTTCGCGCCGGACCCTCACCCCCAACCCCTCTCCCGACGGGAGAGGGGCTTTGCTCACTCCGCTTCGGCCCAGCGCGCCAGGTTCTGCTTCAGCGCGTCGATGCCGGCCCACGGATCCTTGCGTCGCCGTTTCAGCTTGGCGGGGACGTCGCGCAGCTTGAAGGCGTCGGCGCGGTGCAGTTTGGACAGGTCGCTCCAGGCCAGCGGCATCGCCACCGGCGCGCCGGCGCGGGCGCGCAGCGAATACGACGCCACTGCGGTGGCGCCGCGGCCGTTGCGCAAATAGTCGACGAAGATGCGCTGGTTGCGCAGGCGCTTGCTGGCGGTGGCGAGGAAGCGCTCGGGTTGCGACTGCGCCAGTGCGTCGGCGAAGCCATGGGCGAAGCGCTTGGTCAGGTCCCAGTCGCAGCCCGGCGCCAGCGGCACCACCACGTGCAGGCCCTTGCCGCCGGACACGCGCAGGAACGACTCCAGCTCCAGCTGCGCGAGCAGCTTGCGGATGTCGGTGGCCGCGCGCTTGACCTCGGCGAAGGGCACGTCCGGGCCCGGGTCCAGGTCGAACACCACGCGGTCGGCACGCTCCGGGGACGCGGCATGCGCGCCCCACGGGTGGAACTCCAATGCGTTGAACTGCACCAGCTCCAGCAGCCCGGCGGCATCCTCGACCACCAGGTACTCGGCCTGGGTGCCGCTCTCTTCCTTCAACCGCACCGACGACACCAGTTCCAGTCCGGCGGTGTGGTGCTTCTGGAAGAAGCACGCGCGTTCGGCGCCGGCCGGGCAGCGGATGATCGACAGCGGGCGGCCGGCGATCTCCGGCAGCAGGTGGTCCATCACCGCGCTGTAGTAGTCCCACACCTCGCGCTTGGTCGCGCCGATGTCGGGGAAGACCACGCGGCCCGGGCTGGACAGCGTCGGCGGTGTGCGCGCGGTGCCCGTGGTCGCGACGTCGCGCTTGCTGCGCCGAGGACCGCTGGTCTTGGTTTCGCTCGACTTCGCAGCCTTCGTCACCTTGGTCGCCTTCGTTGTTTTGGCCGTTGCGTCTGCCTTGGCTTTCCTGGCCGCCGGCGTCACCCGCGCCGCCGCCGCGCGCGGTGCCGGTGCGTCGGCATCGCCCAGGTCGGCGATGTCCTTGTCCGGTCGCACCGCCTTCAACGAGGCCTGGCGCAGCAACTGCTGTCCGCCGATGCCGCGGTAGAACACCTCCACCACGAAGCGCGGCGCGAACCAGCGCGCGCTGCGCAGATCGGTCTCGGTGGTGGGCACGTGCACACTGGGCGTGGCGCTGCCGGCCTTGCCGATCAGCGCGGTCAGCTCGCGCAACAGGGCATCGGAGAAGCCGGAGCCGACCCGCCCGACGTACAGCCAGCCATGTTCGGCATCCGGCCGCGCCAGCAGCAACGAGCCGAAGCCGCTGCGGCTGCCCTTGGGCGCGGTGTAGCCGACCACCGCGAATTCGTCCGAGCGCAATTGCTTGGTCTTGCGCCAGTCGTCGCTGCGGCCGCCGTGGTAGCTGCGGTCGGCGCGCTTGGAGACGATGCCCTCGAAGTGCTGCGCGCCAGCGAGCTGGAACGCGGCGTCGCCGTCGCCGTCGATGTGCGAGCTGAAGGCCAGGTGCGTATCGGCGTCCTGCAGCAGCCGCTGCAGCAGCGCCTTGCGTTCGGACAGCGGTGCGGCGGCGATGTCGATGCCGTCCAGATGCAGCAGGTCGAACAGGGCCAACGCCAACTTGCCCTGGCGCTCGCCGGACAGCACCGCCTGCAGCAGGTTGAAGTCCTCCTTGGTCCCCTTGCCGGCGATCAGTTCGCCATCCAGCGCCGCCGAGCGCAGGCCCAGCGCGGCGATGGCATCGCGGATCTCGGGAATCTTGTCGGTCCATTCGATCGCGTTGCGCGACCACAGCCGCACCACGCCGTCGGCGACGGTGGCCAGGATCCGGTAGCCGTCCCACTTGATCTCGTGGATCCATTGCGCGCCCTGCGGCGGGGCATCGCCCAGCCGGGCCAGCTGCGGCGCGAACGGTCCGTCCGGCGCCGCCGCCGGCATCGCGCCCGGCAGCGCCTCGGCCAACTTGGCCCAGTTCGTCCGGCGGCCTTTGCGCACTGGCGCCACCGCCGTGACCTTGCGCTTGTCCGGTTTGCCGGCGCCGGCGCGTTTGATGTCCTGCGCCGGCGCCGCGGTGACATCGGCCAGCAGGTCGTCGGCCTCCAGGTCGCCGGCGAAGGCGTCGTCCTCCTTGAACAGCAGCCACTGCGGCTGCCGCGCCGGCTTGCCCGAGCGCACCAGGTGCCAGCCACCCTTGAGCTTGTCGCCGAACAGTTCGAAGCGTAGATGGCCCTTGGCCAGTTGCGCCTCCGGATCGTCCGCGCTGCTCCACACGCCGTGATCGAACTGGGCGACGTGGCCGCCGCCGTATTCGCCCTGCGGGATCTCGCCCTCGAACGTGGCGTAGTCGAGCGGATGGTCTTCCACCTCTACCGCCATGCGCTTGACCTTGGGGTCGTAGCTCGGCCCCTTCGGCACCGCCCAGCTCTTCAGCGCATCGCCGACCTGCAGTCGGAAATCGTAATGGCGGCGGCTGGCGTGGTGCAGCTGCACGACGAAGATCGGCCGCTGCCCCGACGGCACCGGCTTGCCCGGCTCCGGCTCGCGGGTCTTGTCGAAGCGGCGCTTGCGGCGGTAGTCGGCGAGGCTCATGGCGCGGGCCCGGCCCGCGTCACTTGCGCAGGTGCGCGCGGACCGCCGCGGCACTGCTGCCCACGGCTTGCACGGCGGCGCGCAGCGCGTCGGCGGACACGCCCAGCGCCTGCGTCCAGTAGCGCACTTCGTAGTCTTCGTGGAGGTTGATGCGGTCGCGATCGGGCGAACCGGTGTTGCGGGTGTCGTCGCTCATGCCGATGTCCTGCTGTCCAGAAGCCGCTGCGGTCGTGGGGCGCCGCGTGTGGCGGCGAGTGCCGACGGACGCGGCGTGCGTCGGCGAACCGGTGCGGAAACTTCTAGTCGCGCCGGCGTGGCATCGCCGTGAACGCCGTGTCTGCCCCATGCATGCGCGCCGCCCGCTCAGAACGCCAGTGAGGTACTGAACAACACCTGCCGCGGCGCGCTGCGCTGCAGCGTCTGGTAGTCGCCAGCGAACGCCGAGCCGGCGATGTTCGCGGTACCGATGTTGTGGCGATCGAGCAGGTTGCTCACGTCCAGGCGCAGTTCCAGGCCGGGCAGCGGGCTGTCCGCGCCAAGCGTGTAGGCCGTGTACGCGTTGACCTGCCAGAACGCCGGTACGCGCAGGTCGTTCTCGTAGGTGAAGGGCTGATGCAGGTACTCGGTGCTGGTGGCGCCGAAGCGCCAGTGGCGCACATGCGCCGACAGGTCGCTGACCAGCGACAGTTGCGGATAGCCGGGCTGCGCCTTGCCCTGGATCGGATAGACGTTGCCGTCGACGACCACGTCGCGGTCGTAGACCGAGCGCGCCAGCGCCACGCCCTGGTAGAACTGCAGGTGCGGGGTCAGGTCGGCGGTCACGCCCAGGTCGGCGCCGAAGGTGTGCATCTTCGGCATCACCTGCACGGTGTTGACCTGCGCGAACTGGGTGCCGACCGCGGCCGACAGCAAGCGGTGACGGATGTCGCCGTAGAACACGTCGGCGGTGACGGTGGCGCGGTCGAAGCGATGGGTGCCGCCGAGGGTGAGGTTCCAGTCCTGTTCCGGCTGCAGGTGGCGGGCGAGGCGGTCGAACGTGGCCTGGTCGGGGACGGTCCAGGCGGAGGCGGTGTAGCCGATGTTGCCGCGCTGGGCGACGCGGAAGCCGTTCATCGCGCTGCCCAGGTCGATGAAGCCGTCGGTCTGCGCGGTCGGGCTCCAGAACAGCGACAGGTGCGGCAGGAACGCGCTTTTGGCGCGCAGCGTGCCGGAGGCCGGCCGGTCCGGCGCATCGCCGACACCGCCACCGCTGGTGCGGAAATCCACCGCCTTGACGCCCAGGCCCAGTACCAGCGTGTCGCCCAGGGCGATGTCGTCGTGCACGTACACCTGGCGCGCGCGGGTCGTCCACTGCGAGCCGTTGTCGGTCTGGAACGCCGGGCCGTAGGTGTCCCACGGCCCGATGGTGCGCAGCGGCCGGCCTTGTCCCAGCAGCGGCTCGCTGTACCAGAAGGTCGCCGCGTCGGCGCTGGCGTGCTCCTGCCAGAGGCCGGCGCTGAGGGTGTGCCGGCCGAGCAGGTAGCTCAGGCTGAGCAGGGCGCCGCTGCGCTGCAGGTGCGGTGCCTGCACCTGCTCGGAGAACGGCGCGCCATTGGGCGAAGGCGTGGTCGGGTCGCTCAGCGTGGCGTGGGTGCGGCTGCGCGCGCTGTAGACCTGCACATGTCCGTTGAGCGCGTCGGAGATGCGGAAGTCGTGCGCGAGCGAGGCGATGCGGTCGTCGGTGACCTGACCGGTGTCGTACGGCAAGAGCCCGGCCAGCGTGCCGCAGCTGTAGACGCCGCAGGAGGCGCCGGCGTTCTGCGGCAGGGCGACGGCATAGGCCCTGGCGTAATCGGGATAGAAACTGTCGGCGCGCCAGCCGAGCTTGCCGAGCATGTCGAAGGACAGGTTGTTGTAGCCCCACATCGCCGCGTGGCTGGCCGACAGGAACACGGTGAACGTGCCCCAGGCCACGGCCTGCGTCGCCTTCAGGTCGCCGCGCAGGAAGCGCTGGGTGCCGCCACCCTGGTATTTGTCCGCACCCAGCCGCTGCAGGTCCACCTGCAGCTTCGGGCCGTTGGCGCCGAGCTGTCCGCTCTGCGCGGACACCGTGGTGACCTGGGTCGCGTCGCTGCCCACGCCCTGCTTGAGGCGCAGGCCGGGCATGTCCTTCGGTTCGCCCAGCCGATACTCCAGCGTGCCGCCGTTCGCGCTGCTGGAGAACACGCTCACTGGCGCCGCGCCGGGGCTGATGGTGATGGTGCCGATGGCATCCGGCACGCCGACGTTGACCACGCTGGTGCCGGTCAACGACAGGAAGCCGCTGTCGTTCAACGGCACGCCTTCGAAGGTGATGCCCATTTCGTTCATGCGGAACCCGCGCACGAACAGGCTGGTGGCGGAGACGTCCAGGCCCAGCCCGTCGGTGGCGGTGTAGCTGGCGCCCGGCACGGTCTTCAGCCGCGCCAGGCCGTTGCTGCCGGCGACGTCGGCGTCCATGTCGCCGGCATTGATGACGTAGCGGTTCGGGCCGACCACTTGCGTAGGCGCCACCGCCGCCGCATGCGGCGAGGCCACCACGTCCAGCGCGGACAACGTGGTCGGCGTGGTGTCGGCGTTGCCGCTGGCAGTCGCCTCCGCGGCGTGTGCCGAGGACGCGGCGAGGCAGGCGGTCAGCGTCGCGGACAACAACAACGGCGTGCACGCGCGCATGCGGCGATGCGGTGCGGGCGGCGGCAAGGCGGTGGCGCGGAGACGGGAGGAAGTCGCGTGCATGGTCGGATCCGGCGTGGAGTGGGAAGTGGTGGCGCAGGCGCGCACCCAGCGCTGGGCGGCGGCCTTGCGGCGACGCCCGGCTGGCTGTGCGTTTGCGATGGAAGGGCGCCGGCGGTGCGGCGCGGACCAGGGGACGTGGCGCGCGGCTTTGCGGCTGTTAGCTCCAATCGATGAAGGCGAACGGCGCATCCGCGCGACAGCGCGTGACCCGAGGTGGAGACAGCGGCGTGAAGCGATGCAGGGAATTCTTGCACCGCATGTGCGCTTGCACCATTGCGCGTTGGTACAGCGATGCGTGCCGCGCGTATGCGTTGCGATACCTGGGTATAGGGCATTCGTGACCCAGCGCGAAGAGGTCGGAGCGAGCGGACGTGAGGCGTGGACGAACCGACTACCCAGACATCCGCCAGCCTGCGATAAGCGCTGCCAGCCTCGCGGCCGGACACCATCGCCAGGCCTGCAGCCGCCTGTCGCCCATGACCTGCGACCTATTGACGACAGTTGTCGTCACGGGTAGCTTTGCCGACACTTGTAGTCATCGGAGTGGGCGGATGCGCCGCAAATCGATCGGGGACCAGGAACTGGCCCTGCTGCAGTACATCGCCGAGCACGGCGATACCAGCGTCGGCGAGGTCGCCGCCGGCTTCGGCGAGGCGCGCGGGCTGGCGCGTTCGACGGTGCTGACCATGATGGAGCGCCTGCGCGCCAAGTCCTATCTGCGCCGTCGCCAGGTGCAGGGCGTGTACCGCTATGCCGCCACCAGCGGCCAGGACGACGTGGTGCGCAGCGCGGTCGCCAGCTTCGTCGAGAAGACCCTGCAGGGCTCGGTCTCGCCGTTCGTGGCGTGGATGTCGCAGCGCGCCGAGGTCAGCGACGCGGAACTGGCGGAACTCGAGGCCCTGGTGGCCAAACTGCAATCGCAACGTCGGGAGGACTGAGCCATGCACAGCCTGTTGGGGACGGACGTGTTCGAGAGCCTGCTGTCGCGCCTGCTGGCGACCAGCGTGCAGACGCTGGTGCTGGTCGCGCTGATCTGGGCGCTGTGCCGCTGGCTGCCGGCCCTGCCGGCGGCCACGCGTTGCCGGCTGTGGTGGCTGGTCGCCGCGCAAAGCGTGCTCGGCCTGCTGTGGGCCGGCGCGGTGCAGTTGCCGGTACTGCCGGCAGCGCCGGCGCAGATGGCGACGGCACCGGCGGTCGTCGCCACGATGCCGGCGACCCCGGTACGCGCGGCAACATCGTCCGTGCAGGCCGCATCCGCGGCGCCCGCGCAACGCAACGTCAACGCGACTGCCGCTACCGCTGTCGCGCCGATCGCCTCGCCGCCGGCCGCGGCGGCCTGGCCCTGGGCGCAGGCGCTGGCCGCGTTGTGGCTGGCCGGCGTGCTGGTCTGCGCCGCGCACAGCGTGCTGGCCTACCGTCGCAGCCGCCAGCGCGCGCGCGCGGCGGCGCCGTGCACCGACGCCGCCCTGCTCGGCGCGTTGCGCCTGGCCGCCGAGGCGCATGGCCTGCGCGAGCCGCCGCAGTTGCGGCTGTGCGCGCACATCGATTCGCCGCAGCTGATCGGCCCGTGGCGGCCGGTGCTGCTGCTGCCGGCGCGGCGCATGGACAGCCTGCGCGCCGACGATCTGGACATGGCACTGACCCACGAACTGGTGCACCTGCAGCGCCGCGACCTGTGGTGGGGCCTGCTGCCGGCCGTGGCGCAGCACCTGTTCTTCTTCCATCCGCTGGTGCATCTGGCCAACCGCGAGTACGCCCTGGCCCGCGAGGCGGCCTGCGATGCGGCCGTGGTCGCCGGTCACGGCCATTGCCGTCACGACTACGCGCGGCTGCTGGTGCAGCTGGGCGTGGCGCCGCGGCCCAGCGCCGGCGTGGCCAGCGCCTCGCCGACCTTCCTGAGCCTGAAACGGAGATTGCAGATGCTGCAGACCACGTCCGCTTTTCCGCGCCTGGGCGCGGCCCTGATCCTGACCGCGGTGACCGTGCTCGGCGTGATGCCACTGCGCCTGGTGGCGCAGCCCGGTCATGCGGCGGCGAGCGCGGCGCCGACCCGGCCGGCGCGCACGCCGGCGCCCGACGTGGCGACCGACGTGGCGACCGACGTCGATGCCGGCACCGAAGCCGCGGCCGATGCGGCTGCCGCGGCCGCCGAGGCGGCGCAGACCGCCGCCGATGCTGCCGGCGATGCCGCCGCGCAGGCGGCCGACGTGGCCGATGCCGCGCGGGAACGTGGACGCGAGGCGGCGGCGGCTGCGGCCGAAGCTGCCGAAGCTGCCGAAGCGACCGACGCGGCGGACATGGGCGATGCCGCGCGTGCCGCCGACGTGCCCGCCGCGCCGCTGCCGCCGCGTGCGTCCAGGGCGGCCAGGGTGGCGGCAGCGACGCCCGCGCAGCCTGCACCGCCGCCGGTCGCGCCGCTGCCGCCGCCCGCGCCGCTCGCGCCGCCGGCACCGGCGGTCCCCGCTGCGCCGCCGGCCATCGGCTCGCGGATCAGCACGCGGTCGGTGCAGAAGATCCGCAACGGTCAACTCGAACAGTCGTATGTCCGGGTCAAGGGCAACCATTCGACGATGAGTGGCAGCAGCGACGAACTCGCCTCCATGAAGCGCGAGACCCAGGGCGATGGCCTGTGGTTCCGCCGCGGCGGCAAGCGCTATGTGGTGCACGATCCTGCGTTGCTGGCCCGCTTCGACGCGCTGTTCGAGCCGATCGGCAAGCTGGGCGCGCAGCAGGGCGAACTCGGCAAGCGCCAGGGTGCACTGGGCCGCGAGCAGGGCGAGCTGGGCCGGGAACAGGGCAAGCTGGCGCAGGAGGCCGCAGCGCGGGCGCTGGCGCGCATCGACATGGACGCCGTTGCTGCCAAGGCGCAGGCGAATGCACAGGCAGCGCTTGCGCAGCGCCAGGACGCGCTGTCGGCGAAGATGCGCGCGCTCGGCGAACAGCAGGCCGCGCTGGGCCGGCAGCAGGGCGAACTGGGGGCACGCCAGGGCGAATTGAGCGCGCAACTCGATCGCGAGGTCGACCGCCTGTTCGATGCGGCCATCGCCGCCGGCAGTGCGCAGCGGCTGGAGTGATCCGCCGGCCGCGTTCCGCGCCTATGCCGACGCGGCCGCCGCCAGCGCGCGCTCCTCGGCCTCGGCGGCGACCAGGCGCTGCAGCAGCAGCGCCAGCGTGACCACGTCCTGGTGGTTGTGCGCGGCGACGCGGCGCAGGTTGCGCGCGTTGCCGCCGCGCAGGTAGCCCAGCCACGCCGCCGGCGCTTCCGAGCCCGGCAGATCGTCCTCGCGCACTACCCGCAGCAACTGCCGCTCGATGGTGGCGAGCTTGCAGTTCTCCCAGGTGCCGCGGTAGCGGCGGCGGGTGGGATGCAGCAGGTCCACGTGGTCCAGCGCCGACAGCGGATCGGCGCAGCGCGCCAGCCGGTAGCGGGTCTTCAGCAGCGGCGCGTCGTAGCAGCGGCCGTTGTAGCTGGACAGCACGGTGCCCGGCCGCAGCCAGGCGCGGAACGCCTCCAGCATCGCCTTCTCCGCGCCCATCGTGGCCATCAGCAACTGGCGGATGCGCAGGCCCGGGCCATCGGCCGGATGCACGGTCCAGTCGGCCGCGCCGATCATGAAGGCGCGGGTGCCGGTGCCGCCGGCCAGGCCGGTGGTCTCGGTGTCGAAGAACAGCAGGTCGGTCGGTTCCACCGCATCCTCGCGGCGGGCGAAGGCCAGCGACAGCGCGCTGGCGGGCACCGGCTGCGGCAGGAACGCCTCGATCAGGTGCAGCCCGGGCGCGATCTCCACCCCGGGCAGGTGCCGGTCCGGCGCCGCTATCGGCCTGCGTGCGGCCGCCGCCGCGGCGGGCGCGACCGCGCGCTCGCGCAGGCCGAGCAGGCGCCGCAGGGCGGACACATCGGTGCCGCCGCGGTCGAACGGGGCGATGGCGATGGGCGGCGCCACCGCGGTGTCGGTGCCGCCGCTGCGCGGGGCAGCGGATGGCATGCGTGCGGCCGTCGGTGCCGGGTGCGATGCGACCTCGCGCGGCTGCGGCGCTGTCTGCCGCGGCGCGTGCGTAGGCGTCGTCGCCACAGCGTCCGTGCGCGACGCGCGAGGCGCGTCGGCTGCGGTGGGATTGCCGGAGGACGCCGGCGTGCGCTCGGCGCTGGCATCGCCGGCCTGCCGGCGCAGCGCGCGCAGGCGCTCCAGGCTGATGCTCATGCGCTCCACTCCGGCAGCGCGTCGGCATCAACGTCGGCGGCGAGCGTGGCCGCGTCGGGCGCATCCAGCGCCGCGTCGTCCTCGCCGTCGAGCAACAGGCGCAGCACGTGCAACGCCAGCGCCCGCGGCGTGGTCGCGCTTTCCTCCTGCGCCGCCAGCACCGGGCCGACGCAGGCCGGGCAGCCGGCCACGCAGTCGCAGCCCTGCACCAGTTCGCGCGCGCGCTGCACCAGTTCGGCCTGGCGCCGCCACAGCGGCTCGCTCAGGCCGACGCCGCCGGGGAAGTTGTCGTACAGGTACACGGTGGGCACGAACTGCTGCAGTTCGACGCTGGCCGGCTCGCCGCTGTCGCCGCCACGCAGCTGGCCGCGGCCCTTGGCGTCGGCCACCGCGAACCAGGCGCCGTCGCCGTCGCCCACCGCCTGCTGCAGGTCGCGCGCATCGGCCATCACCGCCACCGTGGCCACCACGTGCAACGCGTAGGCCGCGCCCAGGAAACCGTCCAGCGCGTCCTGCTTGCTGCCGAACGCCTTGAGCAGGGTGGCCTGCGGCAACTGCCACCACACCGCGGTGGTGTGCAGTTCCTGGTCGGGCAGGTTGACCGGGCCGTAGCCGATGTTCTCGTGGGTGTAGTAGCGGATCTTCTTGTAGCCGGCCACGCGCCGCACCACGTGCACCTCGCCGTGGTGCGCGTCGCCGCGCCCGGCTGCGCCGCCGTCGAAGCGGTCCAGCACCTTGAGCTTGGTGAAGTCGATGCTGTCGGTGTAGTAGTCGACGTGGGTGCGGGTGACGTAGGCCTTGCGCCCTTCCCAGTCCAGCTTCTCCACCTGGTAGGGCGTGCTCTGCACCATGTGGATGGCGCCCTCGTACAGGGTCAGCGCGGCGGCGGAATAGTCGACCTCGGCGATGATCTGCTGCTTGCCGTCGGTCTTGTCCACCACCACGAAGTTGCCGTCGGCCACCGAGCGCAGGCTCACCGCATTGGCCGGGTAGCTGTCGGCGATCCACTCCCAGCGGTCGCCTTCCTGGTGCACCACCTCGCTCTCGGCCAGCGCTTCCAGGAACACCGCCGGGTCCACCGGGCCGAACGCCTCGCCGGCGACGAAGGTCAGCTCGAACGCGGCGCAGCGGATGTGGTCGAACAGGATCAGCGGCTGGTCCGGGGCGATGCGCGCGTGCTCGGGCGAGGCGTCGGCGAAGAAGTCCGGATGCCGCACCACGTACTGATCCAGCGGCTGCGAGCTGGCCACCAGCACGCCCAGCGCCGGCTGCTGGCGGCGCCCGGCGCGGCCGAAACGCTGCCAGGTGGCGGCGACGCTGCCGGGGTAGCCGTTGAGCACCACCACGTCCAGCGCGCCGATGTCCACGCCCAGTTCCAGCGCCGAGGTGGAGACGATGCCGTCGATGCTGCCGGCGCGCATCGCCCGCTCGGCCTCGCGGCGCTCGCTGGGCAGGTAGCCGCCGCGGTAGGCGCGGATGCGCGGCGGCTTGCGCGGGTCGTGGTCGAAGATGTCCTTCAGGTACTTGGTCAGCACCTCCACCATCAGCCGGGTCTGCGCGAACACCAGGGTCTTGAGCCCGGACTTGATCGCGATGCGGGCGATGCGGTTGCTCTGCGAGCGCGCCGAAGCGCGCAGGCCCAGGTCGGCGTTGACCACCGGTGGGTTCCACAACAGCACGTGCTTGTCGCCGCTGGGCGCGCCGGAATCGGTGATCGCGTGCACGCGCTGCTCGATCAGCGCCTCGGCGTGCGCGCGCGGGTTGCCGATGGTCGCCGAGCACAGGATGAACTGCGGCGTGACGCCGTAGAACGCGCAGATGCGCTTGAGCCGGCGCAGCACGTTGGCGACGTGGCTGCCGAACACGCCGCGGTAGGTGTGGATCTCGTCGATCACCACGTAGCGCAGGTTCTCGAAGAACTGCGCCCACTTGGTGTGATGCGGCAGGATCGCCTGGTGCAGCATGTCCGGGTTGCTGACCACGATGTCGCCGTGCAGGCGGATCGCCTGGCGCGCATCGCCGGGGGTGTCGCCGTCGAAGGTGAAGGCCTTCACCCCGAGGTCGCCGGCGCGGTTGAGGTCCAGCAGCTCGGCCACCTGGTCCTGCGCCAGCGCCTTGGTCGGGAACAGGTACAGCGCCTTGGCCTGCACGGTCATCGCCGCGGCCACCACCGGCAGCGTGTAGCACAGCGACTTGCCCGAGGCGGTAGGGGTGACGATGGCCACGTGCTCGCCGCGCTGCGCCGCGTCCCAGGCCTCGGCCTGGTGGCTGTACAGCTGCGTGATGCCGCGTTCGCGCAATGCCGCGGCCAGCGCCGGTGGCACGTCGTCCGGGATCGGCGCGTAGCGGCCGGCCTGGCCGGGGATGGTGAAGCTGCCGGTGATGCGATCGTGATAACGCCGCTCCAGCCGCGCGCTGAGCAGGGCGCCATCGCGCGAGGGCACCCCGTCGGTGGTGGACAGGGCGCGCTCGGCGTCCTCGGTGCGCGGGGCTAGGGCGTGGGCGGGCATCGGCACGGCTCTCAAAGCGGAACAGGGAAGCGAAATCGCGTCTCAGGGTATGAGACGGGGCCCGCAGAGGCGAGGAGAGCAGATGAGCGGATTCAGGCGGGGCGGTTGCGGGTGCGTCGCCCATGTGGAGCAGCGCCATCGGCGCGCTGCTCCGGTGGCCTTGCACGCGTTGTCGTCCTCGACAGGTATCCTGTCGTCCCCCCCGGCACCGGCGGCCCCTGTCGCCCACTGTTCCTGTCCGTGTCCGCTTCCGCGCTTCCCCCGCACTACCGCACCGCTGCCGCCCGCCGCGCCGACCTGTTCGTCCATGCCGCCGGCCTGCTGCTGGCCGTGGTCGGCGGCGCGCTGCTGGTCTGGCGCGCCCATGCCAACGATGCGCTGATCCTGGCCACCAGCATCTACGCGCTGGGGCTGCTGACCATGTTCGCCTGCTCGGCGGCGTACAACTTCGCCCCGCCGCAGCGCCAGCCGGTGCTGCGCAAGCTCGACCACGCCGGCATCTTCGTGATGATCGCCGGTTCCTACACGCCGTTCTTCGTGCTGGCGCTGTCCGGCGCCTGGGTCTGGTCGATGACCCTGGCGGTGTGGGGCGTGGCGCTGTTCGGGGTGTTCGCCAAGCTGTTCCTGCCCGGCATCGCCAAGGGCTTCTGGGTGGCGATCTACCTGCTGCTGGGCTGGGCCGGGATGGCCGCGGTCAAGCCGATCGTGGCCGGGCTGGACACGCCGGTGCTGTGGCTGATCGCCGCCGGCGGCGCGATCTACACGGTGGGCGTGGCCTTCTACGTGCGCAAGTCGATGCTCTACAACCGCGCGATCTGGCATGCGCACGTGCTGGGCGGCGCGCTGGCGCACTGGTGCGCGATCTGGCTGTGCCTGCGCCCGCTGTCGCCGACGTGAACGGCGGTGGCGACGCGCTAGAGATGGCCGCGCCGCGTCCGTAAGCTCGGGCGCCATGGACAGCATGGACACAGCGGATTCGATCGGCCGGCGCCTGCGCGCGGTGCTGGCAATCGCATTGCTGGCGGCGTGCGCGCAGGTGCAGGCGCAACAGGCCGCGTCTGCGAACGATGCCGCTGCGACGCCCGCACCGTCCGTCGCGATGCCGCCGGCCACCGACGCTGCCAAAGACGACATCCAGACCCTGGGCGAAGTACGCGCGCTGCCGCCGGACGAGGGCGAGCCGCTGGACCTGTACCGCTTCAAGAATCCGGTGACCCCGCCGCCCAACCGCTTCGACAAGGACTGGCGTCCGCCGCCCTCGGTGGAACAGGTCAGCCAGAGCGGCGGCTACATCGCGCTGGGCGTCTACTACCTGGCCGGCAAGGCGGCCAAGGGCCTGCACGCGCTCACCGGCGGCCCCGACCAGGTCCAGGCCGCCGTCGCGCGACCGCCGCCGCAACTGAGCGAGGCCGAGCTGCAGCGCGCCATGAAGGTGTGCGCGGAACAGGGTGGGGGTTGCGCGGCGGGGCAGTGAGATGCGCGCCGTGCGCGCTGGCCGGCTCGGCCGCCTCAGCTGCCGGCGTCTTCGAATCGCAGGTCGTTGATGCCAAGTTCTGCGACGCTGCCGTCGAAGGTGCCTCCGCGGAGTTTCTCTCGAATCCGCATACCGGCTTTGCGCTCCGCGCAGTGCATGCCCTGTTGCGGAGGTCGCTTTGCCCTCAACGCCCGCCGCGCGTATAGCCTTCCAGTTGGTCGGCGCGGGAGCTGATCCGGCGCAGGGTGGCTTCGGCGCTTTGCAGACCCGCCTCCTGGCCGCGGGCGCCGAGCGCCCGGTCCAGGTTTGCGGCCTGGTCGTTGGACTGCTGCCAGGTGTATTGCGCATCCATCAGCCGGGAGCGGTCCATGCCGCTGAGGCGGTAGCGCAGCTTGTCGTAGGCGCGGTCCAGGCGTTCCTGCTGCACGCGCTGTTCGCGCTGGATGCAGCGGCGGTTCTCGTCCAGGCCCTGGGCCTGCTTGCGGCAGTCGTGGTAGGTGGCGGACAGGCCATCGCTCGGGGCACCGGCTTCGGCGCCGGCCGGCGGCGTCTGCTGCAGTTGCTGCTGCATCTGCTGGATCTGCTCGGCCTGCTGCTGCAGCAGGCGTTGCTGTTGCTGCAGTTGCGCGTCGCGCGGGTCCATCTGCTGCGCGGCGGCGTTGCCGCACACGCCAGCGACCACCGCGGCGATCAGCCATGCGCGCAGCCGGCGCTGGCCCTGGGTTCCCTGGTGCTGGTGCATCGTCCTTCTCCTTCGATCGGCAACCGATCCTGCCGCGCGCCGCTTCGCCGGTGCGCGGTCGAGGTGGCGCCAAGCATACGGGAAGGCCGTGATGGCTTCATGGCACGGCGATGGGTGCGCTCAGCGGGGAGACGCCGCGTTCGTCGAAAGCTTCGACGGCGAACACGTAGTCCTGGTCGACGTTGAGCGCGCGGAGTTCCAGGTCGGTGCCGCGGTCGGCGAACACCTGGTAGGTGAGGGTGAGGCGGTCGGCGCGCAGGCCCCAGCGCACGTTGTAGCCGACGGCGCCGGGTACCGCCTGCCAGTGCACGCGGGCGTTGCGGCGGTCGGCCTCGCGCTGCGCGACGACGCCGGTCGGCGCCGGTGGCGGGACGCCGTCGGCGTTGCCGAACACGCGCAGGTCGCTGATCGCCAGGTGCGCGGCGCCGACGTGACCGTGCAGGTAGCGGATGTAGCGGGTGCGCACCGGGGTGGGCAGTTGCAGGTAGGCGTTGGGCCGGTCGCGGCGGTCGGCACCGTCGCCGACCTCGGCCAGCGGCAGCCAGTGGCGGCCGTCGCGCGAGTGCTGCAGCCGGAACGCGGTGTAGATGTCCGGCGCATCGCCGTAGCGGCCGGCGCGGTAGTCGGCGAAGTTGACCTGCACGGCGCGAACGTTGCGTTGCCCGCCCAGGTCCACGGTGAGGGTCTCGCCGGGCGCGTTGCGCGCGGCGACCCAGTAGCTGCGCGGGTCCTCGTCGGTGGCGCGGTCGGCGGCGAAGCCGTCCAGGGTGGACGAGGCGCTGGCCGGCTTGCGGTAGGACAACAGCATCCAGCTGGTGAACAGCGCCTCCGGGTCGGCCACCGGGCCGTCCGGCATCCAGTGCGGGAAATCGCCGAAGCGGGTGGACACGCGCATCTGCCCGTCGTCGGCGAACGCGGCCGGGAACAGCACGATGCGCCGTTCGAAGGTCCAGTTGGCGCCGATCCAGGCGGTGCCGCTGTTCCACCAGTTGCCGTGCGCGTCCTGGAAGGTGGAACCGTGGCCGGCGCCCTGCATGAAACCGCCGGGCTTGTACGCCACCGGGTTGTAGGGTGCGTAGACGAACGGGCCGAGCGGGTGCTCGCCGACGTACACGCCGTTGGCGTAGGCGTTGTACTCGCTGCCCGGCGCGCCGTACTGCAGGTAGTAGCGGCCGCCGGTCTTGGTCATCCATGCGCCTTCCAGGAAGCTGCCGATCGGGCTGCCGTCCGGGAAGCGGGCGCCGCGGTGATCGGGGCCGAAGCGCTCCCAGCCGTGCTGCGCCGGGTCCAGCGCGAGCAGCGGCGTCGGCACGCCGCGGAAGGCGAAGCTCTGCGCACTGCGGTCCATGGCGATGCCGTACAGCGGGTAGCGGTCCGACGAGCCCCAGTACAGGTACCACTGGCCGTCGTCGTCGATGAACAGGTCCGGATCCCAGGGGCCGGGCGGCACGTCGCTGAGCGGGCGGCCCTTCATCTCGGTGCCGATCGGCTGGGCGCGCGGCAGCGTGGGCAGCAGCCGGGTCAGGAAGTCGAGCTGGCCGCTGGCCGGGTCGCGGGTCTGCAGCAGCGGGCGCGGTTCGAAGGCCGACTGCATGATCACCAGGCGGTCGCCGTCGGCGACCACCGCCGGCGCGACGATGCTCTCGAATGGCCAGCGGCTTGGCGTCACGAATTGCCAGTCGAGCAGGTTGGGGGAGCGCCAGTAGCCGTCGGCCAGGGTCTGGAACAGGTAGTAGGCATCGCCGAAGCGCACGAACACCGGGTCGGCACCGGTGCGGTAGGAAATGCCTTCGTTCAACTGCTCGAAGTTGTAGCGGTAGTCCAGGTCGATCGGGTTGGCGTAGCTGCGCGCGCCCGGCGCCTGCGCCGCGGCCAGCCCGGCGGACGCCAGCAGCGCCAGCGTTGCGAATGCTTTGAACATGGCGATGGCCTTCCCCCCGTGACGGCGGCGGCTACCGTAGCAAACGCGGTGGCGGGGCGCGATGCGGTTGGGCCCGCCGCCGCGGTTACCATGGCGCCGACCATTCGCCGCTGCCGCGCGGCGGCCGCTGTGACTTCTCTTGCCGATCGTCGACGCCATGATTGCCAACGCTTTGCCGCGCCGCCTGCTGCCCTCGCTGCTGTCGTGCTTGCTGTTCGCTGCCGCTGCTGCCTACGCCAACGACAGCAGCATCGGCGACGCCAATGGCTCCATTGAGCTGATCCGCCAGCCGGACATCCGCATGAGCAAGGAAGACCTGTTCATCAGCGAGGATCGGGTGCAGGTGGACTACGTGTTCACCAACACCA
Organism: Xanthomonas sp. NCPPB 3174; assembly: GCF_056725205.1. Taxonomy (NCBI): domain Bacteria; kingdom Pseudomonadati; phylum Pseudomonadota; class Gammaproteobacteria; order Lysobacterales; family Lysobacteraceae; genus Xanthomonas; species Xanthomonas sp. NCPPB 3174. The sequence continues at coordinate 203,477 of NZ_CM161517.1, forward strand.
GCACGCGCGAGCTGCTGGTGCCGATCGCTTTCCCGATGCCGCCGATGTACTTCGGCATGGCCGACCACAGTGCGCTCACCGACTTCAAGCTGTGGGTGGACGGCAAGCCGGTGCGCACCGAGCGCCGGCTGGTGGCGAAGCTTGACGGCAGCGACATCTCGCGTGCCTGGGCGGCCAGCGGCTGGACGCCGGACGACTTGGCCGAGTACGTCGAGAGCGGCAACGTCCCGGCCGGCCGCAAGCCGCTGCCCGCGCGCTGGTTCGATGCGGACGGGCAGCCGCGCTTCACCCTCAGCGAATACTTCGTCTGGCAGCAGCGCTTTCCCGCCGGCGGCACGGTGGCGATCCGCCACAGCTACGTGCCCAGCGTCGCCACCGGCGTGCCGATGCCCGCCAGCGATCTGATCGGCGAGTACGCCAAGCCCACCTGCCTGGACGCCGCCACCCAGCAGCGCCTGCGCCGCCGCGCCGGCGCCAACGGCCTGCAGTGGAGCAACCTGCGCTACGTGCTGCGCACCGGCGCCAACTGGAAGGGGCCGATCCAGGACTTCCACCTGACCCTGAAGAAGCGCACCCCCGGCGACCTGCTCAGCCTGTGCTTCGACGGCGACCTGCAGCGCACCGATGCGCTCACTTTCGAGTTCCGCCAGCGTGATTTCATGCCCGACCGCGACCTGGACATTCTGTTCCTGCGCTGATCCGTTGCCGGCACCCGCCGTGTCCGGTCGCACCGAAGCCGACACCCGGCTGAACGCCGATGCGGCGCGATCGGCAGTTCTGGCTCGACGCGGTGGCGCGCGCGGCGGCGGATCGGGCAGCATGCGGCGGCGCGTTTCCTCCCCCCAGGACCCACCCGCATGCGCGATGTCGCCGTTGCCGCTTCCGATCCCGTCGCCCTGGTCGCGGCGCGCATGGAGCGCCTGCCGCCCACCCACACCCTGTGGCGCCTGGTGGCGCTGCTGGCGCTGGGCGGCTTCTTCGAACTGTACGACCTGTTCCAGACCGCCTACCTCAGCCCCGGCCTGCTGCGCGACGGCATCTTCGCCGAGGGTGCGGCGGGGGTATTCGGCATCGCCGACCAGGCCGCGTTCGCCTCGGCGACCTTCCTGGGCCTGTTCCTCGGCGCGAGCCTGCTCAGCCCGCTGGTCGATCGTGTCGGACGCCGCGCGGTGTTCTCCTTCGCGCTGCTCTGGTACAGCGTGGCGACCGTGGCGATGGGCCTGCAGCACAGCGCGCTGGGGGTGATCCTGTGGCGCGGCGTGGTCGGCATCGGCCTGGGCGTGGAACTGGTCACCATCGACACCTATCTGTCGGAAATGGTGCCGCGGCAGATGCGTGGCGCGGCGTTCGCGCTGGCGTTCTGCGTGCAGTTCCTGGCGGTGCCGGCGGTGGCGCTGAGCGCCTGGGCGCTGGTGCCGCACGCGCCGCTGGGCCTGAGCGGCTGGCGTTGGGTGGCACTGCTCAGCGGCGGCTTCGCGCTGGCGGTGTGGTGGCTGCGCAGTCGCCTGCCGGAGTCGCCGCGCTGGCTGGCGACGCAGGGCCGGCATGCGGAGGCCGACGCGGTGCTGCAGCGGCTGGAGGCGCGCTGTGCTGCCGACCTGGGGGGACCGTTGCCGGCGCCGGAGCCGCTACCTGTCTCCCTTGCGCCGCCGCCGCGCTTTTCCGCGCTATGGCAGCCCCCGTACCGGCGCCGCATGGCGATGCTGGTGACCTTCCATATCTTCCAGGCGATCGGTTTCTTCGGTTTCGGCAACTGGCTGCCGGCGCTGCTGGCGCGGCAAGGCGCCGACAGCGTGCACGGGCTCGGCTACGCCTTCGCCATCTCGCTGGCGTATCCCGTGGCGCCGCTGCTGCTGATGGGCGTGGCGCAGCGCTGGGAGAACAAGTGGCAGGTGGTGGCGTCGGCGCTGGGTGCGATGCTGTTCGGCCTGCTGTTCGCCTGGCAGAGCCAGCCGCTGCTGTTGATCGCCTGCGGCGCGGCGGTCACCTTCTGCAATGCCTGGATGAGCTTCGCCTACCACGGCTACCAGGCCGAATTGTTCCCCACTGCGCTGCGTGCCCGCGCGGTGGGGTTCTGCTATTCCTTCAGCCGCCTGTCTACCGCCGCCAGCAGCCTGCTGATCGGCATGCTGCTGGACCGCACCGGCCATCGCGGCGTGCTCGGCTTCATCGCCGCCAGCCTGCTGATTGCCGCCGGGGTGGTGGGCCGGTTCGGACCGCGCACCCGCCAGCGCGCGCTGGAGCGGATCTAGGGCTGGCCCTGGGCGAACGGGCGCGCCGACCGCTGAACGTCCCGCACCGGTCATCGGCTCTCGACACCATGCCACCGCCGCCCGGTGCATGCTGTCGGTTCCCTCGCCACGAGCTTCGGCCATGACCACGCTACTGCCCGTCCCCGTGATGGATGCCGCCGACCACCGCGACCTGGCCCAGGCGCGCGCCCTGCTGGAGCACCCCGGCCTGGCGGCGAAGATCGCCAATGCGGTGGGCGCGCCGATCGAGGCGCTGATCAACAAGCGCCTGCCGAAGATGCTGTCCTCACGCATCGATGCGGTCAGCCAGCGCGCGCTGCGGGTGGCGTTGCGCTCGGCGCTGCTGACCCTGCGTGGGCAGGCGCCGGAACGCGCACGGCCGCGCCTGCATGGCGCCGCGGTGGCGGCGACCGGCGCCGCCGGCGGCTTCTTCGGCCTGCCCGGGCTGGTGGTGGAACTGCCGCTGACCACCACGCTGATGCTGCGTTCGATCGCCGACATCGCCCGCGCCGAGGGCGAGCGCCTGGACGATCCGGCGACCGCCCTGGCCTGCCTGGAAGTGCTGGCGCATGGCGGCCGCAGCCAGCGCGACGACGGCAGCGAATCGGGCTACTTCGCGGTGCGTGCGGCGATGGCGCAGCAACTCAGCGCCGCCGCGCAGTACATCGCCGCGCATGGCCTGGGCAGCAAGGGCGCGCCGGTGCTGGTGTCGCTGCTGTCGCGCATCGCCGCCAAGTTCTCGGTGACGGTCAGCGAGAAGCTGGCGGCGCAGGCGGTGCCGCTGGTCGGCGCGGCCAGCGGCGCGCTGCTCAACACGGTGTTCATCGCCCACTTCCAGGCGATGGCGCGCGGCCACTTCACCGTGCGCCGGCTGGAACGCCGCTACGGCGAGGCCGCGGTGCGCCAGGCCTACGAGGCGCTGCCGGCAGGGCGATGAGTCATGGTGGTCGCCGCATTGCGCTGGCTGTGGGCAGCGCGCGCTGGCACAGTGGTGACCGCTTCCACGCTTCTCCCGATCTTTCCTTGTCGCAGGTGCACGCCATGAAAACCCGCCACCGTTCCGAAAGCGACGACGACCAGCCGCGGCTGGCGGTGCTGATCGATGCCGACAACGCGCAGCCGTCGGTGATCGAAGGCCTCCTGGCCGAAGTCGCCAAGTACGGCCTGGCCAGCGTCAAGCGCATCTATGGCGATTTCACCAGCACGCGCATGACCCAGTGGAAGCAGGCGCTGCTGAAGCACTCGATCAGCCCGGTGCAGCAGTTCGCGTACACCAGCGGCAAGAACGCCACCGACAGCTCGCTGATCATCGACGCGATGGACCTGCTCTATACCGGCCGCTTCGACGGCTTCTGCCTGGTCTCCAGCGACAGCGACTTCACCCGCCTGGCGCAGCGCCTGCGCGAGGAGGGGCCGACGGTGTACGGCTTCGGCGAGCGCAAGACCCCGGATGCGTTCGTGCAGGCCTGCGACAAGTTCATCTACACCGAAGTGCTGCGCAGCGAGGCCAGCGCCGCCGAACCGGCCAAGCCCGCCGCTGCGGCCGCCAAGCCGGCGGCCAAGGGCCGCAAGAAGCCGGCCGCGACGCCGGCCAAACCCGAGCCGACGCCCGCCGCCAACGAGACCAAGCAGGCGCCGCTGACCCTGCTGCGCCAAGCCATCGAGGAAGCCTCCGACGACCAGGGCTGGGCCGGGCTGGGCAGCGTCGGCAGCTATCTGAACAAGGTGCGCCCGGATTTCGATCCGCGCCTGTACGGGCACAAGAAGCTCAGCGACCTGCTGCGTCGGCTGTCGACGCATTTCGAACTGGAAGAGCGCGGCAACGAGGGCGGCGGCAAGCGCATCTTCGTGCGCTCGCGCGGATGAGCCGTCAGTCGCTGCCATTCGCGCTGGTGCGTGCCGTCGCGGCACGCAACGGCACACACAGGTGCACGACACGATGAGCGATCGACCCTACGCCCCGTCCTGCGACCGCAACCGCGATCCGATCCTGCGGGTGCTGCAGCGGCACTTCGCCGGTCGCCGCCATGTGCTGGAGATCGGCAGCGGCACCGGCCAGCACGCGGTGCATTTCGCCGCGGCGCTGCCGCATTTGAGTTGGCAATGCAGCGAGCGCGCCGAGCACCTGCCCGGCATCGCGCAGTGGCTGGCGGCGGCAGGCCTGCCGAACACGCCGCCGGCGCTGGCGCTGGACGTGCGCGAGGGGCCGTGGCCGCACACCGGCTACGATGCGGTGTTCACCTCCAATACCTTGCACATCATGGGCTGGGACGCGGTGCAGGCGTTCTTCGCCGGGGTCGGCCAACTGCTTGCCGCCAGCGCCGACGGCATGCTGGTGGTGTATGGGCCGTTCAATTACGGCGGCGCTTTCACCAGCGACAGCAATCGCGACTTCGATGCGTGGCTGAAGGCGCGCGACCCGGCCAGCGGCATCCGCGATGCCGAGGCGGTGGACGCGCTGGCGCAGGCGCAGGGCCTGACGTTGCAGGAAGACGTGGCGATGCCGGCCAACAACCGTTGCCTGGTCTGGCGCCGCGGCTAGGCGCGGCTGACCGCGACGACGATCTGAACCGGGTGCGCGATCGGCCCGACGGCGGCGCGTTGCGTCCAGGTGACGAAAGCGTGCCGTGCCCCTCATGACGGGTTCACCACTGTGCCACGGCGGATTCACCGCGCGCTTGCGACTGTGCGTCGACACCCGCCGCCGCCGAACGGGCCTGCGGCCGGTGCTTCCTTCCTTCGCCACGGAGCGTTCCCATGGACAACAACGACAAAGCCCGCGATCTCAATCGCGACCCGATCTCCGGCACCCCGGGTTCGCATCCGGTCGGAGTCGGTATCGGCGGCACCGCCGGCGGCGTGGCCGCGGGCGCACTGGCCGGCACCGTGTTCGGGCCGCTTGGCACCTTGATCGGCGCAGCGGTGGGCGTGGTCGCTGGCGCGGCTGCGGGCAAGGGCGTGGCCGAGCGCATCGATCCCACCGGCGAAGACGCCTACTGGCGCGAGGAATACCGCAACCGCGACTACGCCAAGGCCGATTACGACTACGATCGCGACTACGCCGCGGCCTACGGCCTGGGCCTGCAGGCCCGCGAGCAGTATCCCTCGCGCACGTGGGACGAACACGAGCGCGAACTGTCGCACGACTGGGGCACGCGCCGCGGCGACTCGCGCCTGGAGTGGGACGAGGCGAAGCTGGCCGCGCGCGATTCCTGGGAGCGCGCCGATGCCACCTACCGCACCTACGAGGACAGCGACCGCTACTACGCCGATCGCTTCGACACCGTGGACTACCGCGAGACCGACAGCAGCTACGACGACTACCGCCCGGCCTACCGCTACGGCGTGCAGGCGCGCAGCCGCTACCGCGACCGGGTCTGGGACGACCGCCTGGACACGGATCTGGAAAGCGGTTGGGAGCGCGCCAAGGATCGCTCGCGGCTGAGCTGGGCGCAGGCCAAGGCCGCCGTACGCGAAGCCTTCGATTCGGATCGCTACGATCGCCCGGGCCGCGGCAACCCGCCCGATCCGCGGGTCTGATTCGACGTTCGTTCCGTTGAGTGCCTTCGCTCGGGTTGCCGCCCGGCACTCGACCGAGTGACGTCTCCATACGACACAGCGGCCGCTCGCCTAGGGCCGCTGTGCCGTATACGGAGTGTGCGGAAGCAACCATGTGGGAGGGACTTCAGTCCCGATGCGCAAACCTTTCCGTCATCGACAGCATCGCGATCGACCGGCATCCATCTGCATGGTAGTGGTGCGCGGGAAGGCGCTGGCACAGGCTGCATAGCCACCGGGGACATGGCATGTCGCGGCTGAAGCCGCTCCTACAGGCTGGCGCTACGGTCCGTCCGACGTCGGCGAACTCTCCGCAGGTTGTTGCGCCGTCGATTGCAACGGATCGTCCGCCTGCGCATCCGCTTCGGCGTCTTCCTTCAACGCCGCATCCCACCATGCCGGGGCTGCCAGCGGTTCTTCTCCATAGCCGTTCATGCAACCTGTTCGTTGCTGCTCCAGGCGCTTGTAGTCCAGGGTGAGGCGTTGCACGTCCTGTTGCTCTGGCCACTCGGTGTAGGCGATGTAGCCCTCGTACTGGTTGCCATTGATGCAGGCGATATACGAGTCCGCCTGCAGCCCCACCGCCTGAAAGACCAACACCCGCGCTTCGCCGTTGCGATCGAGGCGGCCATGGAAGACCGTCCATTTGCCCGACGCGCAACTCGCGCCGGAGATCCCCATGTAGCTCAGGCACGGGATCGACCACACGTCCTGCAGGACGCGAATCCTCGCGCCCGAGAGCGGCCGATCGGGTCCCGCCACGACACGGATCGTGATGAACCGCGGCATGATCCAGGGGCCGGCGTGCTCCGCCAGCAGGTAGAACAGCAGGATGGCGCCCACCAGCGCCACGCATACGAGTTTGACCAAACGCTTCACGCGATGTTCCTTCGAGGGTGATGCGGTCGTGGATCGCTGGCGATCCACGCAACGCGCGGATGATGTCCAAGGCCGGCTGCCCTGGGCGATGCTGCCGTCCTGCGTGCTGCTGGAGTCGGGTCGCGGCTGCAGCCACCCCTGCAGCAGATGCACGGATGCCAGGGAACGCGGGAGGGCGGCAGGCGAGGCGCCGGCCGCGCCGCGTTCGGTCAGACGCCTTCGATGCTGCCACTGCGCCGCCGCTGCACGGCGACAAGCGTTCGTCCCCCGCTCAGGCCGCCTGCACGATATGCAGCGCCTTCGGATTGCGCCAGGTCGCCAGCAGCCGCGCTTCGCGCTGCTTGGCCTCGTGCAGATGCGCTTCCTTGACGTGGCCGTAGCCGCGGATGTGTTCCGGGATGCTGGCGATCTGCACCGCCAGCGCCAGGTTGTCGGCCTGCAGCCGCTGCAGCAGTTCGTCCACGGTGGCGAGGTAGTCGGCGATCAGTTGCCGTTCGCCGCGGCGCTCGGCGCTATAGCCGAACACGTCGAAGGCGCCACCGCGCAACCGGCGCAGCTTGGCCAGCCACTTGAACGCGGTGAACATCCACGGGCCGTATTCGCGCTTGCGCAGCCGGCCGTGTTCGTCCTTCTTCGCCAGCAGCGGCGGCGCCAGGTGGAAGCGCAGGCGGTAGTCGCCTTCGAATTGCGCCTGCAGCTGCTGCGCGAACGCGCCGCTGGTGTACAGCCGCGCCACTTCGTACTCGTCCTTGTAGGCCATCAGTTTGAACGCGTAGCGTGCCACCGCTTCGGTGAGCGCGGTCGAGGCCGGGGCCACGCGCTGCTCGGCGGCGCGCACGCGCTCCACCAGCGCGGTGTAGCGCGCGGCGTAGGCGGCGTCCTGGTAGTCGACCAGGAAGGCGTGGCGGCGCGCGACCAACTCGTGCAGCGAGCGCGACAGGCGGCTGTCGTCCAGCGGCGCGTGCCCGGCATCGCCGCTGTCGGCGGCAGCCGGCAATTCGCGCGCCGGACGCGGATTGGACGGATTGCGCGGAGCGGCGCTCGCGCCGGCCTCGTGGCCTTCCCACTCGCCCGGCGGCAGTTGCTGCAGGCCCAGCGCCTGGCGTTCGCCTTCGTCCGCAGCCGGATCGGCAAGACCCGCCGCGCGTCGCACCGCCGGCAGGTCCAGCGCCGCCAGGCGACCCCAGGCGAACGCCTGCTGGTTCATCGCCACCGCCGCGCCGTTGAGTTCGATCGCGCGCATCAGCGCCGCGTGCGACAGCGGCACCAGGCCCTGCTGCCAGGCGTAGCCGAGCATGAACAGGTTGCTGGCGATGGCGTCGCCGAGCAGCGCGGTGGCCAGTTGCGTGGCGTCGAGCAGCAGCGGATCGCGCCCGCCCAGCGCCAGGCGCACGCCGGCAATGATGTCGGCGGCCGGGAACTGCATGTCCGGATGCGTGGTGAACGTGCCGGGCATCGCCTCGTAGGTGTTCAGCACCACCTGCGAGCGGTCGCCGCGCACCTTGGACAGCGCCCAGTAATCGTTGACCACGACCATGTCGCAGCCCAGCACCAGGTCGGCTTCGCCGGCGGCGATGCGCACCGCGTGCAGGTCTTCCGGTTGCCGCGCGATGCGGATATGCGTGGTGACCGCGCCGCCCTTCTGCGCCAGGCCGGTCTGGTCGAGCACGCTGGCGCCCTTGCCCTCCAGATGCCCGGCCATGCCCAGCAGCGCGCCGATGGTGACCACGCCGGTGCCGCCGACGCCGGTGATGAGGATGTTCCAGGGCTGGCTAAGGTCGCTGCGGAAGTTCGGCGCCGGCAACTGCTCCAGCAGCGCCGCGGCCTCGGCCTTGCGGCCCTTGCGCGGCTGCCCGCCGTGCACGGTGACGAAGCTGGGGCAGAACCCGGACACGCAGGAGTAGTCCTTGTTGCAACTGGACTGGTCGATCTGGCGCTTGCGTCCGTATTCGGTCTCCTTCGGCAGCACCGACACGCAGAAGCTCTTCTCGCCGCAGTCGCCGCAGCCTTCGCAGACCAGCGAGTTGACCAGCACGCGCTTGGGCGGATCGGGCAGCTTGCCGCGCTTGCGCCGGCGCCGCTTCTCGGTGGCGCAGGTCTGGTCGTAGATCAGCACGCTGGTGCCCTTGACCTCGCGCAGCCGCCGCTGTACCGCGTCCAGCTCGCTGCGGTCGTGGAAGTCCACGTCGCTGGGGAACAGCTCGCGGCGCCGCGTCCACTTGCCGATGTCGTCGCTGACCAGGGCGATGGTGTGCACGCCCTCGGCGCGCATCTGCCGGGCGATGTCGGGCACGCTGAGGGTGCCGTCCACCGGCTGCCCGCCGGTCATCGCCACCGCGTCGTTGTAGAGGATCTTGTAGGTGATGTTGACGCCGGCGGCGATCGACTGGCGGATCGCCAGCGAGCCGCTGTGGAAATAGGTGCCGTCGCCCAGGTTCTGGAACACGTGCGGGGTGTCGGTGAACGGCGCCTGCCCGGCCCAGGTGACGCCTTCGCCGCCCATGTGGGTGAAGGTGTCGGTGGCGCGGTCCATCCACGTCACCATGTAGTGGCAGCCGATGCCGCCGAGCGCGCGCGAGCCCTCCGGCACCACCGTGGAGGTGTTGTGCGGGCAGCCGGAGCAGTAGTGCGGCACGCGCGGGAAGTTGGCGCGCGGCAGCGCCATTTCCGCTTCCTTGGCCTCCATCCAGCGCAGCCGCTGCTGGATCGAGTCGGTGTCGAGCGCGGCGGACTGCGGCAGGCGCAGGATGCGCTGGCCGATCACTCCGGCGATGGTGGCCGGGGTCAGTTCGCCGGTGGACGGCAGGATCCATTCGCCGGCCTCGTCGTACTTGCCGACGATGCTCGGGCGCGGGCCGGCGCTGGCCGGCCAGTTGTAGAACTGCTCCTTCATCTGCCGCTCGATGAAGGCCTTCTTCTCCTCCACCACGACGATGTCCTGCAGCCCGCGCGCGAACGCGGCGATGCCCAGCGGCTCCAGCGGCCAGGTCATGCCGACCTTGTACACGCGGATGCCGATGCGCGCGCAGGCGTCCGCGTCCAGGCCCAGGTATTCCAGCGCCTGCAGCACGTCCAGGTAGCTCTTGCCGGTGGTGACGATGCCCAGCCGCGCCTGCGGCGCGTCCATCACCGTGCGGTCGATGCCATTGGCGCGGGCGAAGGCCTGCGCCGCACGCACCGCATAACGATGCAGGCGCATTTCCTGGTCCAGCGGCGGATCCGGCCAGCGGATGTTGAGCCCGCCCGGCGGCAGCTCGAAATCCTCTGGCAGCACGATCTGCCGCGCGAACGGGTCCACCTGCACCGAGGCCGAGGATTCCACCGTCTCGGCGATGGTCTTGAAGCCGATCCAGCGCCCGGTGTAGCGGCTCATCGCCCAGCCGAGCAGGCCCATGTCGAGGATGTCCTGCACCCCGGCCGGGTTGAGCACCGGCATCATCGCGCTGACGAACTCGTCCTCCGAGCCGTGCGGCAGGGTCGAACTGCGGCAGGCGTGGTCGTCGGCGGCCAACGCCAGCACGCCGCCGTGGCGCGAGGTGCCGGCGGCATTGCCGTGCTTGAACACGTCGCCGCAGCGGTCCACGCCCGGGCCCTTGCCGTACCACATGGCGTACACGCCATCCACGCGCGCGCCGGGGAACAGGTTGGTCTGCTGCGTGCCCCAGACCATGGTCGCGCCCAGGTCCTCGTTGAGGCCAGGCTTGAACACCACGTTGGCCGCGTCCAGGTGCTTGCGCGCGCGCCACAGTTCCAGGTCGAACCCGCCCAGCGGGCTGCCGCGATAGCCGCTGACGAAACCGCCGGTGTTCAGCCCGGCGGCGCGGTCGCGCAGTTGCTGCATCAGCGGCAGCCGCACCAGCGCCTGCACGCCGGACAGGTAGATGCGGCCGTCGGTACGGGTGTACTTGTCTTCCAGCGTATAGCCGGTATCCACGCCGCCAGCGGCCGCTGCGGCGAGGGAGGACGACGGACGCGGATCGGCGATGCGGTTCATGGCTTGCCCGGAAATGGAAGGCTGGCGGGCGCGCAGCGCCTGCCGCGCGCGATCGTCCCGATTGTATCAGCGGCGATTTTTGCGCTCGTTCTCGTCCACGTCGGCCCCGCCGGGGTAGGATGGGACCCGGGTGAGGGGATCACTCCAGGGGATTGCAGCAGTGAAGGCATACACATACGCAGCGGCCGCGATGCTGGCCTGCATCGGGCTGGCCGCCGCGGCCAGCGTGCGGGCGCAGGCATTGCCGGCACCGAAAGAGTTCTATTTCGACGAAGACCGCAGCACCACGCGTCCGGTCACCGCCATCGCCGGCAGCGGCGAGGCCCTGGTCGATCGCCTGGCCAGCGCCGTGCAGCGCGACCCCGACGCCAACGAAGCGCGCGCGCAGTTGGCCGGCATCGCCATGGCCGGCGGCCGCCAGGAACTGGGCGAACAGCTGTACCAGGCCGCGTTGCACGGGCTGCCCGCCGGTGTGCAGCGGCGCCAGGTGCAGTGGAACTACGGCTGGGACCTGCTGCGTGCCGGCGACCCGGCGCGCGCGCTGGCGCAGTGGGGCGCGCTGGTCAACGGTCGCCCGGCCGCGCCGGACTGGCTGCCGCCGACCCTGGCGCTGGCGTTGTGGCGCTTGCAGCGCAAGGACGAGGCGGTGAAGTGGTATGCCGCGGCGGCGCGCACCTGGCCGGACAAATGGGGCGCCACGGCCGATTTCGCGGCCTTGCTGCCGACCTGGCGCGACGACGAGCGTGCCACTCTTGCCGAAGTGCAGGCCGCCTGGAAGGCCGCGCCGCCGGCCTGGCCCTGAGTCGGCGCGCAGCGCGCCTACCGCGGCAGGTAGGACGCACCTCGAGGCGTGCGTCGACGGCGCGCACGGGTGGCGCTGTCGCGTTCCCTGCCGTTCGACGCACAACGCGCGCGTGCGTCCCAATGCGTCGCGCCGCGGGTTATATCGCCCATGCAGGCGCTGCCGACGCGGTGCTTGTAGGCCGCCGTGCCCGCCGCGTGGCGGAGCGCGATCGCCATCTTGATGTGCATGCGCCGGCACGCGGCCGCGCCTCCATCGCGTCCACACAGCGCATGCGATGATGCGGGCCGATTCTCGTCGAGTTGCGTTGTCGCGATGGCCTTCGATGCCTTTGCCCTGATTCTGGCCATGCTGGCGCTCGGCAAGCTGTTCGCGCGCCTGCGCGTGCTGCCGGCCAACACCACCGAGGTGCTCAACGGGGTCGTGCTGTATCTGTGCCTGCCGGCCTCGGTGCTGATCTACGTGCCGCGCCTGCAGTTCAACCTGGAACTGCTCGGATTGATGCTGACGCCGTGGCTGCTGACCGGCGTGAGCGCGCTGGCGATGCTGGCCCTGCGCGGGCCGCTGCGGCTGCGCCGCGAGCAGCAGGCGGTGCTGCTGTTGTGCGTGGCACTGGGCAATTCCAGCTTCATCGGCTACCCGATGGTGCGCGCGCTGCTCGGCGAGGCGGCTTTGCCGTATGCGGTGGTCTACGACCAGTTCGGCACCTTCGTGCTGCTGTCCAGCTTCGGCCTGTATGTGCTGGCGCGCTACAGCGGCGAGGCGCCGCCATCGCCGCGGCAGACCCTGCTGCGGATGGCGCGCTTCCCGCCGCTGTGGGCGCTGCTGTTCGCGCTGACGCTGATGCCGGCGCAGCCGCCGGCGTGGATCGCCTCCGGCCTGCAGCACCTGGCCGACGCGATGCTGCCGCTGGTGATGCTGGCGGTGGGGTTCTCCATCCAGTTGCGCTTGCCGCGCGAGGAACTGGCGCCGCTGGCCGCCGGCCTGCTGTTGAAGCTGCTGGTGCTGCCGGCCCTGGCCTGGCCGCTGTCGTGGGCGCTGGGCCTGCGCGGGCAGGCGCTGCAGGCCAACGTGCTGGAATCGGCCATGCCGACCATGATCACCGCCGCCCTGCTGGCGATCTCGCATCGCCTGGCGCCGCGCCTGGCCGCGGCCCTGGTCGGCTACGGCATTCTGCTGTCGCTGGTGACCTTGCCGGTTTGGGCGTGGTTGTTGGGGGCGTTGCGGTAGCGGCGATGGCACGTCTCGCCGCAAGGTGTCGAGGCTAAAGGACGGCGCCTCGATCGGCATGGCGTGCGCGTCGTACCCTCATCCGCCCCTTCGGGGCACCTTCTCCCGACGGGAGAAGGGAGAAGCGTAAGCCCCTCTCCCCGCGGGAGAGGGGTTGGGGTGAGGGTCGGGGCGCAGCCTCGCACAGCGGCATTGCCCGGTGTCACCGCCCGCCCGCAACTAATCCGCCGGCACCGTCCGCCCGCTGGCCCAACTGCGCAGCGCCTGCACCTGCTCGGCCATCAGCACCGACAGCGGTCGGGTAGTGCGGATCTCCTGCATCAACAGCTCGGTATCCAGCGGCCGCTGTTCGGCATGCGCGGCATACAGTCCGGAGACGATCGCCTGCTCGATCTCGGCGCCGGAGAACCCGTCGGCGGCGGCAGCCAAGGCCGGCAGCGCGAACGCGTCCGCGTGCAGTTGCCGCCGGGTCAGGTGCAGGCGCAACAGCTCCACGCGCGCCTGCGGATCGGGCAGGTCGACGAAGAAGATCTCGTCGAAGCGGCCCTTGCGCAGCAGTTCCGCCGGCAGTTCGTGCACCTGGTTGGCCGTGGCGACGATGAACACCGCGGCGCTGCCGTCGGCATTGCCGCGTTCGGCCATCCAGGTCAGCAGCGTGCCGAGCACGCGCCGCGATACGCCGCCGTCCTCGCCGCCGCTGGCCAGGCCCTTCTCGATTTCGTCCATCCACAGCACGCACGGCGCCAGCTGTTCGACCGCGGCCAGCGCGTCGCGCAGGTTCTTCTCGGTCTCGCCGTGGTACTTGGCGTACAGCGCGCCCATGTCCAGGCGCAGCAGCGGCACGCCGAAGCCGGCGGCGGTGGCCTTGGCCAGCATCGACTTGCCGCAGCCCTGCACGCCGAGCAGCAACACGCCCTTGGGCGGGTCCAGCCCCGGCGGCGCGGTGCCGGCGAACACCGCGCGGCGCTGCGCGATCCATTGCTTGAGCCGGCGCGCGCCGGCCACGTCCTCGAAGCGCGTGGCGTCGTTGTCGTACTGCAGGTGGCCGCTGCGGTTGAGCAGTTCGAACTTGAGCTTGGCCAGTTGCGGCAGGTCGGATGCGGTGAGCGCGCCGTCGGCGTAGATCAGTTGCCGGGCGATGCGCCGCGCGTCGATCAGGCTGAGGCCGCGCAGGTTGCGCAGGATCTGCTTGACCGCCTCGCCGTCGACCTCCACCCGGCGTCCGCCGAATTCGCGCGCATAGCCCAGCGCTTCCTCCTGCACCATCTTCAGCAGCGCGTTGGCGTCGGGCAGGCGCGGATTGAAGCGCGTGGCCAGCGCCTCGAGTTCGGCCGGCAGTTCGATCCGCGTGCCGATCAGCACGAGTACGTGCGGCTGGCAGTGGCGGCGCTCGACGATATCGCGCAGCAGGCGCTGGTGGCTGGCATAGCCCAGGTACGGGGTGACGTCGAGCAGCAGGTAGATGCCGCGCTGATCGGCCTGCTTGATCGCCTGCAGCACCGCACTGGCGTCCGGCGGCCCGCTCGGCGGATCCTCGCGGTCCAGGTCGATGCGGCGCAGGCCCTCGGTGATCGACCAGCGGTGCAGGGCGCGCCAGACCTGCATCAAGGCCTGCCGGAACAGATCGACGATGCGCGCCTCCTCCTGCGTCTCGATCACGATCAGGGGCGTGTTGGCGCGGATCAGCGCGACCAGGTCCTGCAGTTCGCTCATGGCATCGGAAGCCGAAGGGGGCCGCCACGATAGCAAGCTCGGCGGCGGCCGGCGTGCTGCCGGCCGGCATGCTGCATGTTGACTACCGGCTGACGTAGGGCCGGTGTACGCTCCGGCTTCTTCCCCCGGAAGCGAGGCGTGCATGAAGACGATCCTGGTGGCCGGCTCCAAGGGCGGCGTGGGCAAGACCACGGTCGCCACGCACCTGGCCGCGTCCTACGCGCTGGCCGGCAAGCGCACGGTGCTGGCCGATGCCGATCCGCAGGGCTCGTCGACCCGCTGGGCCGAACGCCGCGCCGGCCTGGACAGCGCGGTGCTGCCGATCGACGCCAGCCGCAAGCGCAGCTGGCGCGCGGCGCTGCCCGACGACGCGCAGCGGGTGATCGTCGATGCCGCCGCCGGCGCCATGGCCGAGGATCTGGGCCACTTCCTCGACGAGGCCGACGCAGTGGTGGTGCCGGTGATGCCGTCGGCGCTGGACATCGAGGCCACCGTCGGCTTCCTCAACACCCTGGCCAAGGTGCCGCGGGTGCACCAGCGCAAGCTGCCGGTCGGGCTGGTGCTCAACCGCAGCAAGCCCTGGACCAACGCCACCCAGCAGGCGCTGCAGATGCTGGGCGAATGGCCCTACCCGGTGGTGGCGCAACTGCGCGACAGCCAGGCCTACGTGGTGCTGGTGGGGCTGGGCCGCAGCCTGTTCGATTACCACTCCGTCCAGGTCCGCGACCACCAGCAGGACTGGGAACCGTTGCTCAAGTGGCTCAAGAAGGCCTGACCGATGACCATCGTTTTGCGAGAAGTGATCCTGCTGCGCCATGCCCACGCCGAACCGGCCGATACCGGCCAGGCGGATTTCGACCGGCCGCTGTCCCCACACGGCCTGGCCGAGGCCGAGGCCGCCGGGCGCTGGCTGCTGGAGCAGCGGCTGGTGCCGGATCGGGTGCTGTGTTCGCCGGCGCGGCGCGCGCGCGAGACCCTGGAGGCGGTGCTGGAGCTGACCGGCTACGTCGAGCAGCGCCTGGAGCCGCGCATCTACGAGGCCACCTCGGGCACCCTGGCCGACCTGCTGGACGGCCACCGCGACGTCGAGCGGCTGTTGCTGGTCGGCCACAACCCGGGCTTGGAGCGGCTGGCGGCACTGATGCACAGCGGCCAGTCCGGCGACTACCGCGGCATGCCCACCGCCAGCGTCGCCGTGCTCGGGGTGCCGCACGACGCGGCGATCGAGCCGGGCGTGGCGCGGTTGACCGCGTTCTGGTGGCCCTGAGCGCGCTGCGCAGGTCCCTGCGGCGGGCGCTGTGCGCCGCGCTGCTGCCGTTGTGTCTGTGGTGCGCCAGCGCCTGTGCGCAGGTCACGCCCGCTTTGCTGGCGCCCGGCGAGTACGCGCTGGACCCGGCGCAGTCGCGCTTCGGGTTCGAGATCCGCACCCGCTTCGGCCAGCGCATCGAAGGCTTCTTCCCGCGCTACGAGGGCACCGTGCACGTGCTGCCCGATGGCCGCCATCAGGTGCACCTGCGCCTGTTCACCGCCTACGTGGAAATCCCCGGCAAGCCGCGCTACACCGGCTGGATGCGCGGCGAGGATTTCTTCGACGCGCCGCGCTACCCCACCGTGTCCTTCGACTCGCAGCCGTTCTCGCCGCAGGTGCTGGGCAAGGGCGGGCCGATCCCTGGCGTCCTGAGCATCCGCGGGATCAGCCACGCCGAGACGCTGACCGTCATGCCGGCCGCATGCACCCGCGCAGGCTATGATTGCGACGTCATCAGCCGCGGTACGGTATTGCGTGGACGTTACGGAATGGACAAGTGGGATCTGGCCTTGAGCGACCGGGTCACCTTCGTGCTGCGCGCACGCCTGACCGAGGCGTCCACTCGGTGACATCACGATGGATGCGGGTGCTGGTGGTGGTGGCGCTGCTGCTCGGCAGCGGCTGCGCGAGCCTGTCGCAGGCGCAGCACGGCCGTGCCGTGGCGATCGCCGAGGCCGCGCGCGACCGCCAGATCGACTGTACGCGCGGGGACCACTGCGCGCTGGCCTCGCCGCTGCGCGGGCTGGCCGGCAAGGCCTTCGCCCAGTCCGGCGACGGCGCGCCGCGCCACTACGCCACCATCCTCGACCACGGCGAAGAAGCGCTGGTGGCGCGGGTCAACCTGATCCGCAGCGCCAGCCGCAGCATCGACCTGCAGACCTACATCTTCGACAAGGACGACAGCGCGCGGCTGGTGATGGACGAGCTGCTGGCCGCGGCGCGGCGCGGCGTGCAGGTGCGGGTACTGATCGACCAACTCTCGGCGATCTCCGACTTGCAGATCCTCGGCGCCCTGGCCGGCGCGCACGAGAACTTCTCGCTGCGCATCTACAACCCCACCTTCGGCCTGGCCAAGCCCAACTATTTCCATTACGCCGCCAGCGTGCTGTGCTGCTTCCGCCGCTTCAACCAGCGCATGCACAACAAGCTGCTGGTGATCGACGATGCGATCGGCGTGGTCGGCGGGCGCAACTACCAGGACGACTATTTCGACTGGGACGCCGAGTACAACTTCCGCGACCGCGACGTGCTGGTGGCCGGTCCCGTGGCGCGGTCGATGGCCGCCAACTTCGACGCCTACTGGGCGGCGCGGCGCAGCGTGCCGGTGGCGCGGCTCAACGACGTCGGCAAGCTGCTGCTGCGCGAGGGCGTGCCGGCGATGCCGCCGGCGCAGTTCCTGCGCCCGGAGCGGGTGCAGCGGGTCAGCGAGGAGGCGGCCGATCCGGCCTTCGTGGAGAACGCCTTCGTGCTGCCGGCGCTGCCGGTCAAGCATGTGGACTACGTCGCCGACCTGCCGCAGAAGCACCGCCGCGAACACGGCCCCAAGGCCATCTCCACCGCGCCCAAGCTCGACCGGCTGATCGCCGACGCGCGCGAGGAGATCATCCTGCAGACGCCGTACCTGGTGCTGTCGGACCCGGCGCAGGAGATCTTCCGCGACCTGCGCAAGCGCACCCCGCCGCCGCGGGTGGTGGTGGCCACCAACAGCCTGGCGGCCACCGACAACCCGGTGGTGTACGCGCTGTCCTACAAGTACAAGCGCCGCAACCTGCGCGAGCTCGGCTTCGACATCTACGAATACAAGCCGTTCCCGCTGGATGCGCCGGTGGACTACGCCAACCTGCTGCCGGCGCCGCTGCAGGGCGAGTTGCCGTCCGCGGCGGCCAGCGACGACAACCAGGGCGATTCCGGCAGCGGACGCAACGCGCTGCTGGGCGGCAGCGCCGCCGGGCGCAGTTCGCTGCTCGGCAGCGGCAGTGGCGGGCCGTCCGGCAACCGCGCCGACGGCAGCCAGGTCGCGCGCCGCGTGCTGCGCACCGAGACCCGCCCGTCCTACCTGAGCCGGCGCATCGCCAACCGGCCGTTGCCGGTGACCCGCGAGGGCGCGCGCATGGGCCTGCACGCCAAGTCGCTGGTGGTGGACCGCCGCGTCGGCGTGATCGGCACCCACAACTTCGACCCGCGCAGCGAGACCTACAACACCGAGGGCGCGGTGATCGTCGACGATCCGGCGTTCGCGCAGGCGCTGGCGGCCAGCATCGGCCGCGACATCGAGCCGGAGAACTCCTGGGTGGTGGCGCCGCGGGTCAAGCCGCCGGTGCTGTCGGGCCTGAACTACAGCATGGGCAAGGTCTCCGAGGCGCTGCCGGTTCTGGATTTCTGGCCCTGGCGCTACGCCACCGACTACGAATTCCAGCCCGGCCCCGGCTGCCCGGCGCCGCTGACCCGGCGCGACCCCGGCTTCCACCGCTGCTACAGCGCGGTCGGCGACTTCCCCGAGGTCAACGTCGGCCCGAAGTGGCTGCTGGTGCGGATGTTGACCGCGTTCGGCTCGGGCTTGGTGCCGATTCTTTGAGGGGCGGGGATTCGGGATTGGGGATTCGGGATTGGCAAAAGCGGGTCCCTGCGACCGGATGCTTCGCGCAGGCGCGATAATGTCCGCCGCGGAGATGCCGCTCTTGCCAATCCCCAATCCCGAATCCCCAATCCCGGCCCCCAAATGTCCTTTCGCGAACCTGCCGATCTCGCTGTCCTCAACACCGATTGCCGCGACACCCTGATCGCGCACCTGGGCATCGTCTTCACCGAGGCCGGGCCGGACTGGCTGCGGGCGACGATGCCGGTGGACGCGCGCACGCGGCAGCCGTACGGGCTGCTGCACGGCGGTGCATCGGTGGTGCTGGCCGAGACCCTGGGCAGCACCGCCGGCAACCTGTGCGTGGGGCCGGGGCGGATCTGCGTGGGCCTGGAAATCAATGCCAACCACCTGCGCGCCGCGCGCAGCGGCACGGTCACCGGCACCGCGCGGCCGCTGCACGTGGGCCGGACCACGCAGGTGTGGGAGATCCACATCGAGGACGCGGCCGGCAAGCCGGTGTGCGTGTCGCGGCTGACCCTGGCGGTGGTCGACCGCGGCTGAGTCCGGCTCCGGGCTGAACCCTGCGTCGGCAGGCGCTGCCGTGGCGCCGGCGGCGGCGTCTTCGGGGTGACACAATTCTCCGCTAGGCCCCCGCTTCCGGTACCCTTGTTCAGATGAGCGAGTTCTCCCCACCCGCCATGCGCCAATACGGTGGGGCGCTGCGCTGGGTTCGTTACGGCTACCGCGTGCCGCTGCTGGCGTTGCACGTGCTGTTGTCGCTGCCGTTCCTGCTGGTGTGCATGGCGCTGTCGCCCGGCCGCGCCGGCACCGAATCCTTCGGCGACCGCATGGTCTGCTGGTGGTCGACCTGGCTGCTGCGCATCTTCGGCCTGCGCGTGCGCCGCATCGGCGCGCCCTTGCCCAACCCGGTGCTGTTCGTCGCCAACCACGTCAGCTGGATCGACATCGTGATGCTGCACAGCCAGCGCATGATGGGCTTCGTCGCCAAGCGCGAGATCGCCGGCTGGCCGCTGGTCGGCTGGCTGGCCGCGCGCGGGCAGACCATCTTCCACCAGCGCGGCAGCACCGAGTCGCTGGGCGGGGTATTGCAGGCGATGCTGGAGCGGCTGCGCTCCGGCTGCTCGGTCGGCGTGTTCCCGGAAGGGCGCACCCGCAGCGGCCAGGACGTGGGGCCGTTCCACGCGCGCATCTTCCAGGCCGCGGTCGAGGCCGAGGTAGCGGTGCAGCCGGTGGCGCTGCGCTACGGCGCCGGCGGCTCGGCGCAGCAGATCGTCGCGTTCGGCCCGCACGAGAGTTTCTTCGCCAACTTCCTGCGCCTGCTCGGCGAGCCGGGGCGGGTGGCCGAGGTGCATTTCCTGGAGCCGATCCGGCTGCAGGACGTGGAAGGGCGCCGACGCATTGCCGAGATCTCCCGCGCGCGCATCGTCACGGCGATGGCACAACCCTGAACAGCGGGACACTGCCCCTGCCGCGCTTGACCGATTACTCCAGTCGACAGGCGCAAGCTCGCTCTCCATGAACGCGACCGATTACTCCCCCCCACGCTGGCTGCGCAACCCGCACGTCCAATCGGTACTGGGTTCCAGCCTGCTGCGCGTGCGCCGTGGCGAACAGTTGCTCGCCGCCAGCGGCGCCACCACTACCTCGCACATCCTCGACGGCGGCGACGGCGTGCGCCTGCAGGGCTGGCTCAGCGTGCCGGCCGGCGAAGCGCCGCGCGGCACCGTGCTGCTGCTGCACGGCTGGGAAGGCAGCGCCGACTCCAGCTACATGCGCCTGACCGCGGCGAAGATGCTGGCGCTGGGCTACCAGGTGTTCCGGCTCAACTTCCGCGACCACGGCGGCACCCACCACCTCAACGTGGACCTGTTCCACTCCGAACGCCTGGACGAGGTGGTCAACGCCGCCTGCGACCTGTGGCGGCGCTTCCCGGCGCCGACCCTGCTCGCGGCAGGCTACTCGCTGGGTGGCAATTTCGCCCTGCGCCTGGCGCTGCGCGCGCCGGCGGCGGGGCTGCCGCTGCAGCACGTGGCCGCGGTGTGCCCGCTGCTGGACCCGGCCACCACCATGCAGCGGATCGAGAACGGCCCGCAGTTCTACGACTGGTACTTCCGTCGCAAGTGGCGCGAGTCGCTGCTGCGCAAGCGCGAGCTGTTCCCCGACCGCCACGGCTACGACGACGCCACCCTGGCGCTGGACATGCGCGGGCTGATGGCCTGGCTGGCCGAGCGCCACGCCGGCTTCGCCAGCCTGGACGCCTACTTCGACAGCTACTGCATCGCCGGCGAGCGCCTGCTCGGCCTGCGCGTGCCGGCCGACATCCTGATGGCCGAGGACGATCCGGTGATTCCGCTGGACGACTTCCGCAGCTGGCGCCTGCCCGACATCGCCCGGCTGGAGATCGCCCGTTGGGGCGGCCATTGCGGCTTCATCGAGAACGCGCGCGGCGACGGCTTCGCCGAACGCTGGGTGGCCGAACGGCTGACCGAGGGGTTGGTGGAGGCCTGACGGGCGGTGCCGTGCAGGCCGTCGGGCGACTTCGCCCGCGCCGGCAGGCGGTCAGCGGAGTGGGCGCGCACCGCAATTCCCGCATGCGTCACGCGTCGGCGCCCCTTCCTCCGTTCCCGCATCACCAGCGCCGCCACTACGTAGCGCTGCGCGGCGCACCGGGTTATCTGCGCAGTCCGGCATGTTCGGCAAACCTCGCCGCCGCGTCGCCTCAGTCCACCCGTAGCGTGGCGACACGGCCGTTCCCAGCGAGGCCAGACGCCGCCCGCCGTGCCCGCCGACTGGCCCCAGCCGCCAGTCCAGGGCGGCCCGATGCTGCCGCTACAATGCGGGTTTGCCCCGAGCCGGAACTCCATGCACGAGCCCATTCTCGACGCCCTGCGCCGCCAGGACACCGCCGACGCGCTGCGTCTCGCCCAGACCTGGGCCGCCGAGGCCGCCGACGACCCGCAGGCCTTCCGCTGGTTGGCGCTGGCGCAGCAGCAGCACGGCGAGACCGCCGCCGCCCTGGACAGCATCGGCCGCGCGATCGCACTGGCGCCGGAGGACGCCAGCCTGCACCTGCTGCACGCCGGCATGCTGGTCAGCGCCAACGACCTGGCCCAGGCCGAGGACGCCCTGGCGCAGACCGCCGCGCTGGATCCCAACGAATTCCTCGCCTACGTGATGCGCGCGCACCTGGCGCTGGGCCGCGGTGACCTGGACGAAGTGGAGCGGCTCAGCCGCACCGCCGCGCGCCTGCAGCCGGAGCATCCGCAACTGCTCGGCGTGGACGGCATGCTGGCGCTGCGCCGCGGCGACGCCGACCGCGCGCTGGCGCTGCTCGCGCGCGCCAGCAACGCGCTGCCGGACGATCCGCGCCTGCTCTACGCGCTGGGTTTCGCCTATCTGGACAAGCAGCACTTCGCCTTCGCCGAGACCGCGTTCCGCCGCGTCGCCGCGCTCACCCCGGGCACCGGCGCGGCGATGATGGCGCTGGTCGCGCAGTTGGCCTACCGCCAGGGCCGCCTGGACGACGCCATCACCGCGCTGGAGACGGTGCTGGCCGATCCGGCCGGCGACACCGCCAACATGCGCCGGCTGGCCGGCGAATACGCCCTGCAGGCCGATCGCCCGGCCGAGGCACTGGACCACCTGCGCCGCACCCTGGCGGTGGCCCCGGCCGACCGCCGCACCCTGCACGCGGCGCTGATCGCCTGGCAGCGCCTGGGCACGATCGACGACGCCCGCGCCACCCTGGAAGCGGCGCTGGCCACCACCACCGACGCCCACGACCTGTGGCTGGCGCGGCTGGCGCTGGAGCCGGTGGGCGGCCCCGAGGCGCGGGCGCTGATCGCGCGCTGGCAGGCGGCGATGCCGGCGCACGTGCCGGCGCTGGAAGCGCAGCTGCGGGTGCACGACATGGCTGGCGAGCGCGACCAGGGCGAGGCCGTGGCGCAGCGCATCGTGGCGCTGGAACCGGGTCGGCTGAGCGGCGAGGAACGCCTGGTCGAGGCGCTGCTGGAGCGCGGCGAGCACGATGCCGCCATTGCCCACGTGCACGGCCTGATGCAGCGCATGCCCGAACGCGACCGCACCGTGGTGCGGCCCTGGCTGGCGGCGGTGCAGGATGCGGCCGGGCGCCCGGAAGACGCACTGGCGACCTGGGTGGCCTTCCAGGAGGAACAGTTGCCGCACCGCCTGCCGCTGCCGCCGCTGGGCCAGGCCCCGGCGCAGTGGCCGCCGCTGGGCACTGTCGACCCGCAGAACCAGGCCCGCCCGCTGTTCGTCTGGGGCCCCCCGGGCAGCGGCGTGGAGCGGGTGATCGCGGTGATCGACGCGGCCAGCCCGGTGCTGCGCGGCGACCGCTTCGGCCAGCAGCCGCCGACCGACGGCCTGCAGCGTTTCCGCAGCGTCGGGGAACTGGACAGCGGCGCCCTGGACGGTGCGGCGCTGGTCGCCGAGTGGCGCGCGCAACTGCCGGCGCGCGGCGTCGGCGACGGCAACATCGTCGACTGGCTGCTGTGGTGGGACAACGCGCTGCTGCGCGCGCTGCGCCCGCACCTGCCGGAAGGGCGGCTGCTGATCGTGTTGCGCGACCCGCGCGACATGCTGCTGGACTGGCTGGCCAATGGCGCCCCGGCGCCGCTGGGCCTGGCCTCGCCGGAGACCGGTGCGCAGTGGCTGGCGGCGGTGCTGGCGCAGGTCGCCGACCTGCACGCGCAGGATCTGTATCCGCACCACCTGGTGCGCCTGGACGGGACCGAGCACGATCCGGCCGGCGTGGCGGCGGCGCTGGAGCAGGCGTTCGGCGTGGCGTTCCCGACCATCGCCACGGTCGGCCCGCCGCGCTTGGTCGCCGGCCACTGGCGCGCCTACGCCGCCCCGCTGTCCGCGGCCTTCGCGCTGCTGACGCCGGTCGCGGTCCGCCTTGGCTACCCTGAAACCTGATTCCCCAAGGAGATTCACGCATGCGTCTTCGCAGTGACAGCATCCAGCCGGGTCAGCCCATCGCCGCGACCTACGCGATGGGCCAGAGCGACGGCTTCGGCGGCAACCGCAACCCCCACCTGGCCTGGGACGCGGTGCCGGCCGGCACCCAGTCCTTCGTGCTGCTGTGCGTCGATCCGGACGTGCCGACCGTGGCCGAGATGGTCGGCCGCGACGACGTGCAGATCCCGGTCGAACAACCGCGCACCGAATTCGTGCATTGGGTGGCAGTGGACCTGCCGGCCGCCCTGCGCGAGATCGCCGAGGGCAGCGCCAGCGACGGCGTGGTGGCCAAGGGCAAGCAGCAACCGCCCGGCCTGGATGGCGCGCGGCAGGGGCTGAACAGCTACACCGACTGGTTCGCCGGCGACGCGGCGATGGGCGGCGACTACCACGGCTACGACGGCCCGTATCCGCCGGCCAACGACCTGCGCGTGCACCGCTACTTCTTCCGCCTGTTCGCGCTGGATGTGGCGCATCTGGACGTGCCGGCACGCTTCACCGCCGCCGATGCCTTGCGCGCCATGCAGGGCCACGTGCTGGCCGAAGCCAGCCTGCACGGCACCTACAGCCTCAACCCAGCGGTGAAGTAAGCCACAAAGTCCCTCTCCCCTCGGGAGAGGGGTTGGGGTGAGGGTCGGGGCGCGAAGCGCCTCGCTAATCCTGTCATTGCGAGGCTTCGCCCGCACCCTCATCCGCCCCTGCGGGGCACCTTCTCCCGGGGGGAGAAGGGAAGAGCCAGAGCCCCTCTCCCGTCGGGAGAGGGGTTGGGGTGAGGGTCGGGGCGCGCAGCGCCTCGCCGATCTGCCATTGCGAGGCTTCGCTCGTACCCTCATCCGCCCCTGCGGGGCACCTTCCCCCGAAAAGGGGGCCGTGGTCCCGATGGGAGAAGGAAGGAGCCGAAGCCCCTCTCCCACCGGGAGAGGGGTTGGGGTGAGGGTACGGAGCGCGCAGCGCCTCGCCCACTCAACCCCTCACGCCGCCGGCAACCACAGCAGCAGCGCCGCGCCCAGCACGATGCGGTACACCGCGAAGGCGGTGAAGCGGTGCGACTTGATGTAGCCCAGCAGCCACTTCACCACCACGAAGCCGGTGACCATCGAGGCGACGAAGGCCAGCGCCACGTCGCCCCAGTTCTCGCTGCCCAGGCCGCCGTCCTTGTACAGCTCCAGGAACGAGTAGGCGCTGGCCGCGAACATGGTCGGAATGCCGACCAGGAAGGCGAACTCGGCCGCGGCCGAGCGCTTGCTCAGGCCCAGCAGCATCGCCAGGAAGATCGTCGCCGCCGACCGCGAGGTGCCGGGGAACACGCCGGCCACCACCTGGGCCAGGCCGACCGCGATGGCCACCGTCCAGGTCACCGTCTCGCGCTCGGGCAGGCGCGCGGCGAAGTACTCGGCCACCAGCATCCACACGCCGCCGATCACCAGCGCCCACGCCACCGGTTGCACGCTGTCGGGCAACTGCCAGCCGGCCTTGCGCACCACCAGGCCGACCACCGCGGTGACCAGGAAAGCCGCGCCCAGCTTGAATGCGTAGTCGCGGTTGGCGCGGTCGCCCAGGCCGGTGGCCAGGTCCCACAGGCGCTGCCGGAACACCAGGGTGGTCGCCAGGATCGCGCCGGCCTGGATCACGATGTTGAAGAAGTCGGAACGGTGGCCGAGCCAGCGCTCGGCGATCAACAGGTGCCCGGTGCTGGAGATGGGCAGGAATTCGGTCAGGCCTTCGATGATGCCCAGCAGCAGGGCCGACAACAGATCGCTCATGGAGGAGAGGGTCGCGTTTTTGGGGGAGGGGAAGCTGCGCAAGGATAGAGCATCCTCCATGCGCACAAATTTGGTGCGTTCAGGTGTGAATGCACCACAAAAGTGCAGTGCATTTGCATCGTTCGCGTGCACGCTTCAGCAGAATCAAGGGCTTGTGAGTGCCACACGCTTGGCATGGCGATTGCTGATACTCGCCCACGCCCTTCACAACCCGAGGTTGCATCGAATGTCTGCGGAAACTATTGAGAAGCTGGTCAAGGACAACAAGATCGAGTTCGTCGACCTGCGCTTCGTCGACATGCGCGGCGTGCAGCAGCACGTCACCTTCCCGGTCAGCATCATTGAGCCGGCGCTGTTCGAGGAAGGCAAGATGTTCGACGGCAGCTCGATCGCCGGCTGGAAGGGCATCAACGAGTCGGACATGGTCCTGCTGCCCGACGCCGACACCGCCTTCGTCGATCCGTTCATGGCCGATCCGACCCTGGTGCTGACCTGCGACATCCTCGATCCGGCCACCATGCAGAGCTATGGCCGCGACCCGCGCGGCGTGGCCAAGCGCGCCGAGGCCTACCTGAAGTCCAGCGGCATCGCCGACCAGGCGTTCTTCGGCCCGGAGCCGGAATTCTTCATCTTCGACGGCGTGCGCTTCGGCAACGAGATGGGCCACACCTTCTTCAAGATCGATTCGGAAGAGGCGGCCTGGAGCAGCGGCAGCAAGATCGAAGGCGGCAACAGCGGCTACCGTCCGGCGGTCAAGGGCGGCTACTTCCCGGTGCCGCCGACCGACTCGCTGCAGGACCTGCGCGCCGAGATGTGCAAGACCCTGGAGCAGGTCGGCATCGAAGTCGAAGTGCACCACCACGAAGTGGCCACCGCCGGCCAGTGCGAGATCGGCACCAAGTTCAACTCGCTGGTGAAGAAGGCCGACGAGCTGATGATGATGAAGTACATCATCAAGAACGTCGCCTACCGCAACGGCAAGACCGCGACCTTCATGCCCAAGCCGATCGTCGGCGACAACGGCTCGGGCATGCACGTGCACCAGTCGCTGGCCAAGGGCGGCACCAACCTGTTCTCCGGCGACGGCTACGGCGGCCTGTCGCAGATGGCGCTGTGGTACATCGGCGGCATCTTCAAGCACGCCAAGGCGATCAACGCCTTCACCAACTCCGGCACCAACAGCTACAAGCGTCTGGTCCCGGGCTTCGAGGCGCCGGTGATGCTGGCCTACTCGGCGCGCAACCGTTCGGCCTCGTGCCGCATTCCGTGGGTGTCCAACCCGAAGGCGCGCCGCATCGAGATCCGCTTCCCGGATCCGCTGCAGTCCGGCTACCTGACCTTCGCCGCACTGATGATGGCCGGCCTGGACGGCATCAAGAACCAGATCGACCCGGGCGCGCCCAGCGACAAGGACCTGTACGACCTGCCGCCGGAAGAGGAGAAGCAGATCCCGCAGGTGTGCTCCAGCCTCGACCAGGCGCTGGAAGCGCTGGACGCCGACCGCGAGTTCCTCAAGGCCGGCGGCGTGTTCACCGACGACTTCATCGATGGCTACATCGCGCTGAAGATGCAGGAAGTGACCAAGTTCCGCGCGGCCACGCACCCGCTGGAATACCAGCTTTACTACGCCAACTGAGTTCCACGCGCGGCGATGGCGAAGGCTTCCCCTCCCTCCTTCGCCATCGCCGCCACCTGCCCGGCTGGGGAGCCGTGCAGGTGGTCCGCGCCCACCATCGCGTCATCGAGTGTCCAGGGGATGGACCGCGCAACAGAGCGCTTGCGTGCCGTGGGCCACGTTCCCTCCCACGTCGCCGTCGCCGCCGCACTTTGGGTGCGGTGGGCCACGGCGTGATCCACGGAACGCATCGCGCAGCAGCACCCGCGCCGTTCGCGGCGCGGTCGATGGGCCCAGTGCCGGTCGGCCTTCGGCGGCCGGTTCCTTCCACCAACGGGGTATGCGCATGAAACTGATCACCGCCATCATCCGGCCATTCAAGCTCGACGAGGTCCGCGAGGCCTTGTCGCAGGCTGGGGTGTCCGGCATCACCGTCACCGAGGTCAAGGGCTTCGGTCGGCAGAAGGGCCACACCGAGTTGTATCGCGGTGCCGAGTACGTCGTCGACTTCCTGCCCAAGATCAAGATCGAGACCGTGGTGACCGACGAGCGTCTGGATGCCGTGGTCGAGGCGATCCAGGGCGCGGCCGGCACTGGCAAGATCGGCGACGGCAAGATCTTCGTCACCGCCATCGAGCAGGTCGTCCGCATCCGTACCGGCGAAATCGGCGCCGATGCGCTCTAACCCCACCTTGGAGCCCTTCATGAAGACAGGTCTGTTCGCCGGGTGGAAGGCCCGGTTCTACGCGGTATGCATGCTGATGCTGGTCAGCGCGATGGCGGTCGGCATTCCCGGCAAGGCGTTCGCCCAGGCCGAAACCACCCCGGCGCCGACGCCGGACGTGGTCACCGAACAACTGACGCCGCCGCCGGCACCGGCCGCCGCGCCGGCCGCAGCCACGCCGGCGCCGGTGGTGGACAAGGGCGACGTCGCCTGGATGCTCACCTCCACGCTGCTGGTGCTGCTGATGGTGGTGCCCGGCCTGGCGCTGTTCTACGGCGGCATGGTCCGCGCCAAGAACGTGCTGTCGGTGCTGATCCAGGTCGGCGTGGTGTTCTCGCTGATCGCGGTGCTGTGGGTGGTGTACGGCTACAGCCTGGCATTCGCCGACGGCGGTCCGTTCATCGGCACGCTGCACAAGGCGCTGCTGGCGGGCGTCGACACCACCACGCTGGCCGACACCTTCTCCAAGGGCTTCAAGCTGCCGGAGTACGTGTTCGTCGCCTTCCAGCTGACCTTCGCCGGCATCACCGGTGCGCTGATCGTCGGCGCCTTCGCCGAGCGGGTGAAGTTCGCCGCGGTGCTGCTGTTCGTGGTCATCTGGTTCACCTTCGGCTACCTGCCGCTGGCGCACATGGTGTGGTCGGCCCCGGGCTTCCTGTTCGGCAAGGGCGCGCTTGACTTCGCCGGCGGCACCGTGGTCCACATCAACGCCGGCGTGGCCGGTCTGGTCGGTTCGTACTTCGTCGGCAAGCGCCTGGGCTTCGGCCACACCGCGCTGAAGCCGCACAACGTGACCCTGACCTTCGTCGGCGCCTCGCTGCTGTGGGTAGGCTGGTTCGGCTTCAACGCCGGCTCGGCGCTGGAAGCCAACGCCACCGCCGCACTGGCCTTCCTCAACACCCTGCTGGCCACCGCCGCGGCGGTGCTGGCCTGGTCGCTGACGGAGAAGGTGATCAAGGGCAAGTCCTCGGCGCTGGGCGTGGCCTCGGGCATGGTCGCCGGCCTGGTCGGCATCACCCCGGCCGCCGGCACCGTGGGGCCGTTCGGTGCCATCGCCATCGGCGTGGCCGCCGGCGTGATCTGCGTGTGGGGCGTGACCGGGCTGAAGAAGCTGCTCAATGCCGACGACACCCTGGACGTGTTCGGCGTGCACGGCGTCGGCGGCATCGTCGGTGCGATCCTCACCGGCGTGTTCACCGACAAGGCGCTGGGCGGCATGGGCTACGCCGAGGGCGTGACCATGGGCCACCAGGTGCTGGTGCAGGCCGAAGGCGTGCTGATCACCGTCGGCTGGATCGGCGTGGTCTCGGTGGTCGGCTTCCTGATCGCCAAGCTGGTGATCGGCCTGCGTGTGTCGGAAGACGCCGAGCGCGAGGGGCTGGACATCACCTCGCATGGCGAATCGGCCTACGAGTCCTGAGCGTCGCCGGCCCGCGACGGCGGTCGCGGGCCTTGTCGCGGTGCGTGGGGCCGGCACTGGTGGCCGGTCCACGCGATCGCGGCCTTCGCCGGCGCTTCCTGGGGGGAAGCGCCGGCCATTCTCAAAAGATCGAGGTATTCCGCGTGGCCATTCGCCTCGCCACACCCCCGGCTTTCCGCAAGATTCCTGGTTGCGTCGTGATGCAAGGCCGGGTGGCACCACCCACTGGTTGGCAGGCGGCCGCGCGCCGTGCCATCCGCAAGGGCAGGGGCCGCGCCATGCGCCGCTCGCCCGTGCCGCCCGCCTGGCTTTGCACTACATTGGTGCAATGGCCATGAATACCACGCCGCCCCCGCTTTCCGCCCTTGGCACCCCGGTGGTCTGGGCCGATACCGACGGCCGCCTGCGCGGCGCCAACCCCGCCTTCGCGCGCTGGCTCGGGGTCAGCGTGCGGCGCCTGCTCGACCAGCCGCTGGCCTCGCTGGAAGTGCAGGGCGACGCGCTGGCCCGGTTCCTGCGCAACGACGAGCGCGACGTGCTGCGCCTGCACCGCATGGCCCTGGCCGTGCCCGGCGAACCCCCGCGCTTCGCCGAGGGGTGGCTGTCGCGGCTGGACGACGGCGGCTGGCTGCTGGAAGCGCACCCGGTCGACGAATTTCCCACGCCGGACCCGGCGCAGGCCCTGCCGAACGCGCTCAGCGCGGCGCTCAAGGGCCTGGCCCACGAACTGCGCAATCCGCTGGCCGGGCTCAAGGGCGCTGCCCAGCTGTTGGCGCGGCGCGCCCAGCACCGCGACGAGGACGAACGCGAGCTGATCGAGCTGATCGGCGCGGAGATCGAGCGCCTCAACAGCCTGCTCGACCAGTTGCTGTCGCCGGCGCCGGCACGCCCGCACGCCATGCTCAACATCCACGCGGTGCTGGAGCGGGTGCTGCGCCTGGCCGAGAACGAAGGCGGCTGGTCGGTGCGCCTGCAACGCGACTACGACCCCAGCATCCCCGAATTCCTCGGCGATGCCGACCGCCTCACCCAGGCGGTGTGGAACCTGGTGCGCAACGCGATCCAGGCCGGCGCCGCGCAGGTCACCCTGCGCACCCGCGTCGAGCACGGCCAGCGCATCCGCGACCGCGTGCACGCGCGCGGCCTGCGCCTGGAGATCGTCGACGACGGCCGCGGCGTGCCTGAGGAACTGGCCGAGCACCTGTTCCTGCCGCTGGTCAGCGGCCGTGCCGAAGGCAGCGGCCTGGGCCTGGCGCTGGCGCAGCAGGTGGCGCGCGAGCATGCCGGCTCGCTGACCTACCGATCCCGCCCCGGCCACACCGTGTTCACCCTGCTGCTGCCGCAGAGCGCAGCGGACACCGATTAGGAGCACCGCGATGACCGACGCCCTGCAAGGAACGCAACGGATCTGGGTGGTCGACGACGACCGTTCGGTGCGTTTCGTGTTGTCCACCGCACTGCGCGACGCCGGCTACAGCGTCGACGGCTTCGACAGCGCCGCCGCCGCGCTGCAGGCGCTGGCGCAGCGGCCCATGCCCGACCTGCTGTTCACCGACGTGCGCATGCCCGGCGACGACGGTCTGGTGCTGCTGGACAAGCTCAAGGCCGCGCACCCGCAACTGCCGGTGATCGTGATGTCGGCCTACACCGACGTGGCCAGCACCGCCGGCGCGTTCCGCGGCGGCGCCCACGAGTTCCTGTCCAAGCCGTTCGACCTGGACGATGCGGTGGCGCTGGCCGCACGCGCGCTGCCCGATCCCGGCAGCGCCATCGCCGCGGCACCGGCAGTGGCCCCGGCCGGGCAGGGCAGCACCGAACTGATCGGCGACACCCCGGCGATGCGCGCGCTGTTCCGCGCCATCGGCCGGCTGGCGCAGGCGCCGCTGTCGGTGCTGATCAACGGCGAGACCGGCACCGGCAAGGAACTGGTGGCGCACGCGCTGCACACCGAGTCGCCGCGCGCGCGCAAGCCGTTCGTGGCGCTCAACACCGCCGCGATCCCGGCCGAACTGCTGGAGAGCGAACTGTTCGGCCACGAGGCCGGCGCCTTCACCGGCGCGCAGCGCCGCCACATCGGCCGCTTCGAGCAGGCCGACGGCGGCACCCTGTTCCTCGACGAGATCGGCGACATGCCGCTGCCGCTGCAGACCCGACTGCTGCGCGTGCTGGCCGAGAACGAATTCTTCCGCGTCGGCGGCCGTGAACTGATCCGCGTCGACGTGCGGGTGATCGCCGCTACCCACCAGGACTTGGAAGCGCTGGTCGAACAGGGCCGCTTCCGCGCCGACCTGTTGCACCGCCTGGACGTGGTGCGGCTGCAGTTGCCGCCGCTGCGCGAGCGCCGCGCCGACGTGCCGCAGCTGGCCGAGAACTTCCTGGCGATGGCCGCGCGCAAGCTCGACACCCCGGCCAAGCGGCTGGCGCCGGCGGCGCTGGACGCCTTGCGCGCCTATCCCTGGCCGGGCAACGTGCGCGAACTGGAGAACGTGTGCTGGCGCCTGGCCGCGCTGGCGCCAGCGGAAATCATCGATGCCGGCGATGTCGAGGCCGCCCTGTTGCGTGGCGGCCGCCGCGAGCGCAGCGGCGACGGCGGCGAGTGGGACACGCAACTGTCGGCCTGGGCGCAGCAGCGCCTGTCCGACGGCGCCGAGGGCCTGCATGCCGAGGCCCGCGAACGCTTCGACAAGGCGCTGCTGGAAGTGGCGCTGCGCTTTACCCAGGGCCGCCGCGCCGAAGCCGCCGCCCGCCTGGGCGTGGGCCGCAACACCGTCACCCGCAAGCTGGGGCCCGGGCGGCGGCGGCGCTGAGGGGCGGGGATTGGGGATTGGGGATTCGCAACGGCGAGGCCCCACGTCCGGGCGGGTGTCGCCCGCTGCATGCGGCGCGTGCTGCGGCATGGTGCACGGGCCATCGCGCCGAACCGCGTGGCGCTACGCTCCTGCGAATCCCCAATCCCCAATCCCGCCCGACTAGACTGCACGCCGTGCGCCTTCATGAGGTCTGCACGGCTGCCCCTCTAGTTTCGCCCTGCCACAGGAGTCGATGTCGATGCGTTATGGATTGCCCCTCGCCGCGAGTGCCTTGTTGATGCTGGCCGCGTGCAGCAGCGCGCCGCCCAAGGCCCCGCCGCCACCGCCGCCGCCCAAGGCCCCGCCGCTGGCCAGCGCCGGCACCGTGCAGCAGGCGCAGGCCGTGCTGGCGCCGGCCTCCGGCAGCCTGGTCAGCGGCAAGCTGTCCCTGGTCGCCGCGCCCGGCGGCGTGCGCATCACCGGCACGCTCGGCGGTCTGCAGCCCAACCGCAGCTTCGCCTTCCATGTGCACGAGCGCGGCGATTGCAGCGCGGCCGACGCCAGCAGCGCCGGCGGCCATTTCAATCCGCTCGGCGCGCCACATGGCCGCGCCGGCAACGGTCCGCACCACGCCGGCGACATGGACAATCTCAACGCCAATGCCGACGGCACCGCGCAGATCGACGTGCTGCTGCACGGCGTGGTGCTCGGCGGCGGTGCGGCCAACGACATCGTCGGCCGCGCGCTGGTCGCGCATGCCGACCCGGACGACTACCGCAGCCAGCCGGCCGGCAACGCCGGCGCGCGCGTGGCGTGCGGCGTGATCCGTCCGCTGCGCTGACCTCGCATCGCTACTTCCGCCCGGGTCCGCCTGGGAGGTCCGTCCGCATTCCGCGGCTCTGCAACGAAGGAGAACCCCATGCGTCGTACCCTTCCCAGTCTGCTGTTCCTGGCCACCACCCTGGCGCTGAGCGCCTGCAAGCGCGAAGAACCCGCCGCCACGCCGGCGGCGACCCCCGAACCTGCCGCCGCCCCGGCCGCGAGCGCGCCGCCGGCAGCCGCTAACGCCACCGGCAGCGCCAGCGCGGCGCTCAGCCCGACCCAGGGCAACGAAGTGGCCGGCGAGGTCAAGTTCACCACCATCGACGGCGCGGTGCACGTCACCGGCACCATCACCGGGCTCAAGCCCAACAGCGAGCACGGCTTCCACATCCACGAGTTCGGCGATTGCAGCGCACCCGACGGCAGCAGCGCCGGCGGCCACTTCAACCCGGCCAAGACCGAGCACGGCCAGGTCGGCAGCGATCCGCACCACGGCGGCGACATGCCCAACCTCAAGGCCGACGCCGAGGGTAAGGCGACCATCGATGCGGCGGTGTCCAACAACGTCAACATCGGCAAGGGCGACGGCTTCGACATCCTCAACCACGCGGTGATCGTCCACGCCGACCCCGACGACTACAAGAGCCAGCCCACCGGCAATGCCGGCGGCCGCCTGGCCTGCGGCGTGATCAAGGGCGACGCGGCGGCCGCGCCGGCGCAGTAAGCGCGCGCTGGATGGCGTTCCCATGGCGGCGTCCGCGTTGCGGGCGCCGCCGTCTTCCGCTTCCTGGATGTGGACGTGCCTGATCGGCGCTGATATCCGGCAAGCGACTTGATCGCGCCAAGTCGCGGCTGGACGCCGCAGAGCAGCGGCGTGTGTCGCGGTCAGTGGTGATGCGCTTCCGCCAGTTGCCGGCGGACCTCCATCAGGGCGAAGCCCAGCAGGTTCTCGCCCTGCCACGTCGTGGGATCGGTCGCGCGCGGGTCGTCTGCCGCCAGGCCGATGCCCCAGATCCGGTCGACCGGACTGGCTTCGACCAGCACCCTGTCGCCGGTTCCGAGCAGGAAGGTTTTCAGTGCTGCATGCTGCCCGAATTTGCCCAGGTTGCCCGCGATGACCAACTGCATGCGGGCGTCGCGCCAAGTGGATTCATCGAAACCCTGGATCTCCCGCCCGATCGCCTTGACCTCGCCCGGGTGCGCTGCGGCCAGAATGCGGGCACAGGCGGCGTGATCGCCGAATAGCCGCGCCTTGCCGGCCATCATGTAATGCTCGGCGGTGGGGTAGGTCACCGAATCGAGCACGAAGGGCGCCTCGAACCATTGGCTGAAACAACTGCGGTCGATGGCGCCGGGCTGTTTCGGCGTATGCCCCCAGAAGTGTACGAACTTGAGGGGTTCGCCCGCCTGCTGACGTGCGCACAGCGCTTCCACGGTCAATACGGTGTGCATGGATGTCCCCGCTGGAAATCAAGCTTGTCTGCGCCGCTGCAACCCCGCGGTGCCTGGACAGTGTGCGGATGCTGCGACACCCCGTTGCGGCCGCCTGTTGCCGCGTCACCCGGCATCGCGTTCTCTCTGCAACGGGCGTCTGCCGGGAGGTTATCGCTGGCCCGCTTGCTCCGGTCGGGCGGTGACACGCCACCGGAGGTGCCGACGCAGCTCAGGCCGCCAGCAATGCCTGCTTGGCGTCCTGCCCGCTCTCGCAATGCACGTACAGCACCGGCAAGCCGTGGGCCTCCAGCACCGCGGCCAGTTGCCGCTGGCGCGCCAGGTACTGCTCGTAGACCCGCTGCAGGCGTTCGCAGTCCTGGCGGTCGTAGGCGTAGTGCGCGCACCAGCTGGCCGGGTCGAACAGCGCCATGCGCACCTCGCCTTCGCGGTAGCGCAGCAGCGGCTCGGGCGGGGACTGCAGCCATTCTTCCTGGTCCGGCGCCAGCAGCGCGGTCTCGATCAGCGGCCACAGCGGCGCCAGGCCCTGGTTGTCGTACTGCATCGACATCATCGCCGCTAGGTCGTTGCCGGTCAGGTAGCGGGCGTGCTCGATCTGCGCGCCGAAGCCCTGCTGTGCCAGCAGCGCGGTGTCCGCTTGCGCCATGCCCTGTGCCAGCAACACGTCCTCCAGCGCTTCGGCCACGGCCTGCACGGTGTCGGCTGGGCCGCTGAGCAGGAACGGCACCACCCGCAACGCGCCGCCGCGCAGGCCGGGGTCGGCCTGGAACGGCAGCGGCACGCTGCCGTCGGCATCGGTGCCAAAGGCCAGCAACCGCGGGCCTTCGGTGCGGCCGGGCGCGCGGGCGGCGAGTTCCTCCAGGCGCCGGTGCAGCGGCCAGCCCGGACGCAGGGCTTCGGCCGGATCGAAATGCGCGCCGGCCAGGCTCAGTTCCAGTTCGCGCACCGCCGGCACCAGTTGCGCCAGGTCGCGGCCGACCTTCTCGGCCAGTTCGGCGGCCTGCGCATGCGGCAGCGCCGGATGCGCCGGTTCGCGCCCGGAGGACAGTTCGAGGGCGATCACCCCGTGGGCGTGGCGGTTGGCGGAGGCTTGGGTCATGGGATTGGCGGTTGGCCCGTCGCGGGCGCATAGCTACACTCGCTTCATTATGCCTGCGCTACCGTGCAGGCCATGTCCCCGACTCCCCTCGCGCGAGGTAATCCCATGCCAGCAGCCCGTCCCGTCGCCATTCTCGGCGGCGTCCGCATTCCGTTTTGCCGGCAGAACACGGCGTATGCGGATGTCGGGAACCTCGGCATGTCGGTGCGCACGCTGGGCGCGCTGGTCGAGCGTTACGGGCTGCACGGGCAGCAGCTGGGCGAAGTGGCGATGGGCGCGGTGATCAAGCATTCCAGCGACTGGAACCTGGGCCGCGAGGCGGCGCTGTCCTCCGGACTGTCGCCGCTGACCCCGGGCATCACCCTGCAGCGCGCCTGCGGCACCAGCCTGGACAGCATCATCACCGTCGCCAACAAGATCGCGCTGGGGCAGATTGAATCGGGCATCGGCGGCGGCTCGGACACCACCTCCGAAGTGCCGATCGTCTACGGCAAGAAGCTGCGCGCGCGGCTGCTGGCGGCCAACCGTGCCAAGAGCACCGGCGACAAGCTGCGCGCCCTGACCCGCGGCTTCAAGTTCGCCGAGCTCAAGCCCGAGTTCCCGGGCGTGGCCGAGCCACGCACCGGCAAGAGCATGGGCGACCACTGCGAGGACATGGCCAAGCAGTGGAACATCTCGCGCGATTCGCAGGACGCCTGGGCGGTGTCCTCGCACCACAAGCTGGCCGCCGCCTACGAGCGCGGCTTCTTCGCCGACCTGATCGCGCCGTTCCGCGGTGTGGAGCGCGACAACATCCTGCGCGCGGATACCTCGCTGGAGAAGCTGGCCACGCTGAAGCCGGCCTTCGACAAGGTCAGCGGCCGCGGCACCCTGACCGCGGCCAACTCGACCCCGCTGACCGACGGCGCCGCCGCGGTGCTGCTGGCCTCGGAAGAATGGGCGCAGGCGCATGGCCATGTGCCGATGGCCTATCTGCGCGATGCGCAGGTGTCGGCGGTGGATTTCGTGCACGGCGAAGGCCTGCTGATGGCGCCGACCGTGGCCGTGCCGGAGATGCTCAAGCGCCATGGCCTGCGCCTGCAGGACTTCGACATCTACGAGATCCACGAGGCCTTCGCCGCACAGGTGCTGTGCACGCTGCGCGCGTGGGAGAGCGAGGACTACTGCCGCACCCGGCTCGGCCTGGACGCGCCGCTGGGGCAGATCGATCCGGCCAAGATCAATCCGGTGGGCTCGTCGCTGGCCACCGGCCATCCGTTCGCCGCGACCGGCGCACGCATCGTCGCCACCGTCGCCAAGCAACTGGTCGAACGCGGCGGTGGCCGCGCGCTGATCTCGATCTGCACCGCCGGCGGCATGGGCGTGGTGGCGATCGTCGAGCGCTGAGCGTCACCCGCGCGCGGGCTCGCGTGCCGGCGCGCGCCGCGCCACCGCCTTCGGTCCTGCCGCGCCGCCCCGGCATTGACCGCGCTGCATCCGCGCTACCATGCCCGCCGATTCGCCTGCGCCACGCGGGCGACACGGCGCGCAGG
This sequence comes from Xanthomonas sp. NCPPB 3174, assembly GCF_056725205.1. Taxonomy (NCBI): domain Bacteria; kingdom Pseudomonadati; phylum Pseudomonadota; class Gammaproteobacteria; order Lysobacterales; family Lysobacteraceae; genus Xanthomonas; species Xanthomonas sp. NCPPB 3174. The sequence continues at coordinate 240,009 of NZ_CM161517.1, forward strand.
GGGCGCAGGCCATGACCGAGCAGGGCAGTTTCAATCCGTACCAGGCGCCAAGCGTCGCCAGCCCGTCCAGCCTGCCGCCGCCGTTGCCGGGCGAAACGTTGTGGCGCGATGGCACGGATTTGCTGTGCCTGCGCGATGCGCCGTTTCCGCCGCACTGCGTGAAGTGCGGGGCGGCGCTGCGCAACGACGAACTCAAAAAGCGCACCTTCTACTGGCACGCGCCGGGCTGGTACGCGCTGATCCTGGTGAGCATCCTGGTCTATGCGATCGCGGCGCTGGTCGCTCGCAAGCGCAGCAGCCATGTGCTCGGGATGTGCGCGGAGCATCGGCGTCGGCGCAACCGTTACATCCTGTTGATCGCGGGTGCCTTCCTGGTTGGTCCCCTGCTGGGATTCGCCATCGGCGGTGAGAGCGGGTTCTGGCTGGGAGGCGCGGTGTTTCTGGTCATGCTGATCTGGGGCATGTTCGGCGCGCGCATCCTGGTGCCGCGGCGCATGGACGAGCGTTACGCGCGCTACAAGGGCCTGGCACCCGAGTTCCTGGCGCGCCTGCCGGCGCTGCCGTCGGCTCTGAGACACTGAGTGGACGGACGCGGCCGGCCCAGCTTCGGAGTCGATGACCGGCGAGCGGCTGGCCTCAACACACGACGCGCCCCATGCGTTCTGCTGTGCTCCTGGGGTCTTTGCTGATCGGCCCACGAGCGATGCGCGTGCGCTGCCGCGTCCGGAAGCATCCATGACGCGCTTTCGCCGCGGATCAGCGTGCCCGGCCTGGTCTTGTAGGCTCGGCCATCTCCAACAACACCGGGATGAATCCCGTAGGAGCGGCTTCAGCCGCGACGGGGCGTCCCAAGGAATGCCCCGTCGCGGCTGAAGCCGCTCCTACGGAGCGATCGGACTCAGCCCTCCAGCCGCGGGAACCCGTGCTCGTCGCGATGCTCCGTGCTGCCCGACTCCGGCGCGATCGAGGATACCGGCGCCACCGGCTCCGGCAGCGGCTGGGCCGGCTCGCCACGCTGCACGCGCAGTGCATTGGCGTAGCAGCGCTGCGCCGCGAGCATGTCGCCGGCGTCGGCATAGCCGTCGCCGAAGATCTCCCAGGCCTCGGCGCCGGCGCCGAGCGCCAGCGCACGGTGCAGGAATTCCTCCGCCTGCGGCCACTGCTGCTGGTGCCGGGCCAGGCGCGCCAGGGTCAACAGCAGTGCCGGGCTGTCCGGATGCGCCTGCAGCCAGCGCTGCGCGCTGGCGCGGCGCGAATCGTATTTCTCCACCGGCAGCCGTCCGTACAGCGCGGCCAGGCCTTCGTCCCAGCGCGTGTCCAGCGCCTGCTCCAGGCTGCGCAGCGCCGCATCGTCCCAGCGCAGTGCCGCCGCGCGCACCGCATAGGCGGCGACCACCGCCGGCTCGCTGCGCAGCGACTTGGGCAGGCTTTCCCAGCGTTCGGCCAGGGCATTGGCATCGGTCGCCTGGTCCAGCGACGCCGCGGCCAGCCGCGTCTCCAGCGTGGCGATCGCCTCCAGCGGCAAGGCCTGCTGCTGGCGGATCGCGCCGAGCTGGCCGTAGGCCTCGCCGGCGCGGCCGATACGGGTCAGTGCTTCGGTGCGCAGCAGCAGCCCGCGCGGCGGCAGCGGCTGTGCCGCGGCCACGTCCAGCGCGTTGATCGCATCCACCGGGCGCTGCTGCTCCAGGTGCAGTTCGGCCTGCAGCAGCGCATGCGCGGCGGCATCGCGTTCGGCCAGGCGGCGCAGGTGGCGCTCGGTTGCCTCGCGGTCGCCGCGCGCATCGGCCGCGCGCACCGCGGCGATCATGGCGATGGCGCTGACCTCGGGATCCTCCGCGGCGGCGTTGAGTTGTTTCTCGGCCCGCGTCCACTGGCCGGCATGGGCGGCGGCCAGGCCGTCGAGCAGGCGCGCGCGCGACTGCTTGCGGCGGCGCCGGCCCCAGGCACGGAACGGAAAACTCAGCACGTTCCACACCAGCCACAGCGCCAGGAACGCGATCACCAGCAGCAACGAGGCCTGCGGCAGCGAGGCGATGTAGTCGGTGCCGCCGACGCGCACGATCACCTCGCCCAACTGGCGCACCGGATCCTGCCCCAGCCATTGCGCACCTATCACGCCCAGCGCGATGACGATCAACAGCACGATCAGGGAACGTAGGGATTTCATGACGGGCTCCTTGCGTCGCGCATCGCGCGCAACTGTTGCAGGGTGGTTCCGAGTTCGGGAATGGTCGGGCGCAGATCGGCATTGGCCAGGGTGCGCAGCGCGGCGCGGCGTTCGCGCAGTTGCGGCGACTCCGGCCACAGCCGCGACAGCCAGCGCCCGGCGCCGGCCAGCGCGCTGCGATAACCGCGCGTGTCGCCGCGCTCCAGGGCCGCGCGCGCCAGAGTCAGGTCGAGCTGCAGCGCATCGTGGGCGGCCACGCGTTCCGAGCCGGCGGCCAGGACGCCGCCCTGCGAGGGGCGGATCTTCACCAGCGGCGCCAGCAGGCGCTGCCACAGCGGCTGCTGCGCACTCTCCGGCAATTGCGTCGGCAGCTTGTCCAGGCTGGCGGCGAAGGCATCCAACTGCGCCGCCAGGCGCGCCTGCGGCCCGTCGCCCAGTGCGTCCAGCGCGGTGCGTTCCTGCAGCAGCGCCTGGCGCAGATTGAGGAATTGCGGATCGTCGATACCGTCCAGCACGCTGCTGGCCAGTGCATAGGCGCGGCGCGCACCGACCGCGTCGCCGGTCAGCAGCAGGCGCTGCTGGCCCTGGTTGAGCAGCAGTTCGACCTCGTCCAGGCGCAGTGCCTGCGCGCCGTGGCGGTTGGAGTCGGCCAGCTTGGCGACATTGGCCTCCAGCAGCGCGCTGCGCTGGCTCAGCCCGAGCATTTCGTCGCGCAGCACACGGTTGGTGCTGGCCGCGTCCTGCAGCCGCTGCGCAGTGGCGCGCTGGTCGCGGCGCAGGCTGTCCTGGGCCTGCTGCAAGGCCTGCAGTTGCTGCTGCAGGTCCGACTGCTGGGCCAGTTCGCGCGCGCTGCGCGCCTGCCACCAGTCCCAGCCACGCCAGCCGGCGAACGCCAGCGCGGCAAGCGTGGCGAATACCAGCAGCAACCAGATCCAGCGTGTGGAACGGCGAGGCGTGATCGGGATTTCGTCGGTCATCGGCAGCGTCCTGGAGAGCCGTCGCCCGTCGCGAGCAAGGCGGGGGTCGGCGCGGCACCGCCGAGCATGGCGTGAGCGGCAGTGCGGCCGCAACCCGGGCGCTGGCCCGCGTTCAGCGAGGTGGCGAACGCGTCACGATCGCCACCGCGGCGGCCACCAATTGCTGCGGCATCGGTCCGGCCGCCTGCGCCACGTCGACGAAGCCAAGGTCCGCGGCCAGGGTCGCCAGGCGCGCGCTGGCCGCGACCACCGGACGCGCGCGCCAGGCCTGCGCCAACGCTTCGGGCAGCTGCGCCAGCAGCTGTTGCAGCGCTTCGCCACTGCTCAAGGCCAGCACCCCGGGCGGTGCCGCACGCAGGCGGGCCAGGTCGGCCGGGCGCAACCGCACCGGTTCGCGGACATACACGTCGGCGCGCCGCAGCGGCGTGCCGCGCGCCTGCAGGTGTGCGGCGATCAGGCCGCGCCCGCCGGGGGCGGTGACCAGGCCCACCGGCATCTCGGGCGCAGCCAGCTCCGGCAGCGCCAGCAGCCCGTCGCTGTCCATGCGCGTCGGCGTCGCCACCTCGGCGATGCCGTGTTCGCGCAAGGCGCGCGCCGTGCCTGCGCCCACCGCCAGCCAGCACTGGCCGGGGCGTGCGGTCAGCGGCTGCAGCGCCGCGGCTGCGCGCACCGCCGCCGGGCTGCTGACGATGACCCGCGGCGCATCCAGCGCCGCGGCCAGCGCCGCGCGGGTGGCGGGATCGGCGCGCGGCTGCAGCCGCCATGGCGACACCGCCAGCACCCGCCCGCCGCAGCGCGCCGCGGCGCGCCGCAGCGGCGCGTGCTCGCCCTGCGGGCGCAGCGAGATCAGGGTCCAGGCCGGGGCGGCGGTTGCATGCGCGCTCATGCCAGGCATTATGCGAGCCCCCACCGGCAGCACAATCGCACCATGGCAGCGGATCATTCCTTTGAGGCGTTCCTGCAGCAGTTGCAGCGGCAGTTCCAGGCCATGCCGCCGGTGGCGGCACTGCAGGTCGCCGTGCAGGACTATGCCGAGCAGCGCCTGCAGCTGGTCGCACCGCTGGCGGCCAACCTCAACGACAAGGGCAACGCCTTCGGCGGCAGCCTGGGATCGGTGATGACCCTGGCCGGCTGGGGGCTGGTCAACTGCGAACTGCACCGCGCCGGCCTGCAGGCCGACGTCTATGTCGCCGACAGCCAGGTGCGCTACCTGTCGCCGCTGTACGCCGATCTGCATGCCCAGGCCGCTGCCGACGCGGAGGGCGACTGGGACGTGTTCGTGAACACCTTCCGCCAGCGCGGCCGCGCCCGCATCGGCATCCAGGCCCAGGTCGGTGCGCCTGGCGCGGCCGCGGCGGCGACCTTGAGCGGTCGCTTCGTAGCCATCGCCAAGGGGTAGGATGCGCGGATCGCGCATCCCGCGCGCCGCCACCTGGACGCTGCCATGCCTTCGATGTTCCGCGCGCTCGCGCTGCTGTTGCTGCTGGGCTGGACCGGTGCGGCCGCGGCCGGCAGCGGCGCGCAGCAGCGCAAGCTCGACGACCTGCAGACCGCCTATGCCGCCGCGGTGCGCTGGAGCGAGTTCGAAACCGCCTGGCAGGCGGTGGATCCAACCTACCGCCAGGCGCATCCGCTGACCGACCTGCAATTAGAGCGCTACCGGCAGATCCAGGTCTCCTCCTACAAGGTCGGCGCCGCCGCGGTCGGCGACGGCGAGGCGCTGCGCGAGATCGAGCTGGGCGTGATCAACCGCAATACCCAGGCCGAGCGCATCGTCCGCTACCGCGAGCGTTGGCGCTGGGACCCGGCGGCCAAGACCTGGTGGCTGCAGGACGGCCTGCCGGACCTGTGGAACGGCCAGTAGCGCGGTCGCCGAGCTGTGCGACAATCGGCGCCCGCTTCCCGCCCCTGAGTCCCGTGAACTTCGAAGAACTGCTGGCCTTCGCCGGCCGCAACCCGATGCTGGCCCTGGCCCTGGTGGGCCTCACCATCGCCCTGATCGTCACCGAAGTGGCGCGCCTGTTCCGTGGCTACAAGAGCCTGCGGCCGGCCGAGCTGACCCGCCTGATCAACGCCGGCAACGCGGTGGTGGTCGACCTGTCGGCCTCGGCCGATTTCGAGAAGGGCCACATCGCCGGCAGCCGCAACGCCACCGCCAGCCAGTTCGGCCCCGAGCACAAGCTGGTGGCCAACGCCAAGGCGCAGCCGGTGGTGCTGGTCTGCCGCACCGGCACCACCGCCGACGGCGCCGCCAAGCAGTTGAAGAAGGCCGGCTTCGAGCAGGTCTTCGTGCTGGAGGGCGGCATCGCCGCCTGGCAGCAGGCCGAGCTGCCGCTGGTCAAGGGCCGCTGAGACACCCCGTCCGGCCGGCCCTGGAGGGTCGCGGCCGGCGTGTGATAATCCCGTTTCTTTCTGTTACCGAATCCACCGGAGTCAAGCAATGTCCGACCTCACCAACAACGGCGCCGCGGCGCCGGCCGACGCCGCGGCCGGTCCCGCCTTCACCATCGAGAAGATCTACGTCAAGGACGTGTCCTTCGAGTCCCCCAACGCGCCGTCGGTGTTCAACGACAACGCGCAGCCGGAACTGCAGCTCAACCTCAACCAGCGCGTGCAGCAGCTGAACGAGCAGGCCTTCGAAGTCGTGCTGGCCGTGACCCTGACCTGCAACGCCGGCGGCAAGACCGCCTACGTCGCCGAAGTGCAGCAGGCCGGCGTGTTCGGCCTGGTCGGCCTGGACCCGCAGGCGGTGGACGTGCTGCTCGGCACCCAGTGCCCGAGCATCCTGTTCCCGTACGTGCGTTCGCTGGTCAGCGACCTGATCCAGGCCGGCGGCTTCCCGCCGTTCTTCCTGCAGCCGATCAACTTCGAGGCCCTGTACGCCGAGACCCTGCGCCAGCGCGCGCAGCAGGGCGAGGGCCAGTCGCTGGCCGATTCGGAGCCGGCCGGCAACGCCTGAGCGCGTTCGCCGTTGCGCATGCGCGATAACGCCAAGAAGAAGATCGCCGTCCTCGGCGCCGGCTCCTGGGGCACGGCGCTGGCGTCGCTGACCGCACGGCACGGGTATCCGACCGTGCTGTGGGGTCGCGACGCCGTGGTCGCCGAGGCCATCGGGCAGCGCCACGAAAACCCGCGCTATTTGCCGGGAATCGCGCTGCCGGAGGGCCTGCAGGCCACCACCGACCTGGCGGCGGCCATCGACGGCGCCGACTGGATCCTGGTGGTGGTGCCGTCGCATGCGTTCACCGATACCCTGCAGCAACTGGCGCCGCTGCGCCCGGCGCAGGCCGGCGTGGCCTGGGCGACCAAGGGCTTCGAGCCCGGGTCCGGGCGGTTCCTGCACGAGGTGGCGCAGGAGATCCTCGGCGAGGACGTCCCGCTGGCGGTGGTCACCGGCCCGTCCTTCGCCAAGGAAGTGGCCCTGGACCTGCCGACTGCGGTGACCGTGCACGGCGATGCCGCGTTCGCGCAGCAGGTCGCCGACGCCATGCACGGCCCGACCTTCCGCGCCTATACCGGCGACGACATGGTCGGCGCCGAGCTGGGCGGGGCGATGAAGAACGTGCTGGCAGTGGCCACCGGCGTGGCCGACGGCATGGAGCTGGGCCTCAACGCCCGCGCCGGCCTGATCACCCGCGGCCTCAACGAGATGCTGCGGCTGGCCGCGGCGATCGGCGCCAAGCCGGAAACCCTGATGGGCCTGGCCGGGCTCGGCGACCTGGTGCTCACCTGTACCGGCGACCTGTCGCGCAACCGCCGGCTGGGTCTGGCGCTGGGTCGCGGGCAGCCGCTGCAGGAAGCGGTGCGCGCGATCGGCCAGGTGGTCGAGTCGGTGCAGACCGCCGACGAGGTGATGCGCCAGGCCGAGCGCCACGGCATCGACCTGCCGATCTCCAACGCGGTGCGTGCGGTCCTGCACGGCGAACTGACCCCGGCGGTGGGACTGCAACAGTTGCTGGCGCGCGAGCAGAAGCCCGAGTACCCGACCACGCTGTTCAGTTGATCCGGCCCGTTGCCGGACACGAAAACGCCCGGCCTGGCCGGGCGTTTTCGTGTCCGCGCGTCGGCGTGTCATCGACCATGGCCGGATCGACAGGCAAAAAAAAGCCCGGTCGTGGGACCGGGCTTTCCGAACCGCGCGCGGCGGGAGAGAACGACGCGCGCAGTGCTAGGCAACGCTTACCAGCTGAAGCGCGGGCCGACGAACCATTCCTTGTCGCCGTGGCGGTCCATCTTCAGGTCGGCGCTCAGGCCCCAGTTCTGGTTCAGCTTGGCCTGCGCGCCCAGACGGCCGTAGAACTGGCCTTCCGGATTGATGCCGTCCTTCTTCGCGTAGTCCTCGTAGCCGCCCAGCGCATAGACTTCCAGGTACGGGTTGAACGCGGTGCGGATACCCGCTTCGGCGCTCCAGCCGTTGAACTTGGTGCCGTATTCCGGGTCGAAACGGTTGTAGGCCACGCGGGTCACCAGGTCGGTGCTGGTCGCGATCTCGTGGTTGTAACCGGCGCCGATGCGCCACTGGTCGACGCGCACGTCGCCGAAGTCGGTCTTCTGGCGGTTGAAGTCGCCGAACACGCTGAAGTTCGGGTGGAACGCGTAGGAACCCTTGACAGCCCAGCCGTCGGCATCGCCGCCGCTGGCGTCGGTCTTGACGTAGCCGCCCTCGACATAGTTGTAGGAAAGGCCTTCGGCAGCCGAAGCGGCGAACGGCAGGGTGGCCAGGAGGCCGAGAGCAAGCAGAGAGGTCTTCATAATCGGGTACCTTCGTTATTAGGTTTGTCGGCGCTGAGGCGTGGGGCCGTTCGCTGCCGATATGTAAATTATCCGTTAGTGACCCGAACTCGCCCTGAATCCCGAACTGACTAGTCCATAAATTAAACGCCGTGTTCAGGCGTTTGCGACGCATTGTTGTGATGCGCGCCGTTGCATTTCAGCAACAGGAATTTCAGGACCGTCAGCACAGGTGGCGATGCCCAGCGCACCCGGTCGGCACGCTACAGCGCGGCGAGCGTCTCGATCGCCGCGCGGACGCGCTGCCTGTCCATGGGCACGACCGAGCGGTGGATCGTCGCGCCTTCGATGAAGGCATCGATGGCGGCGGATGCGGCGATGGAGAAATGCGTTTCCAGCGCGGCCCGGCTCCTGGCCATCCACTGCTGCATGATCGCGGTCAGCGCCGGGTGCCGGCGGGCGAAGGCATACAGTTCGTAGCTCAGCAGCAGCACTCGCGGCGACGCCGTTCCCTCGGCGAAGATGATGTTCACCACCGCGTCCAAGGCCTGCGCGTGGTTCTGCGCGGCGCGGATTTCGGCGGCGAAGTCGGTGGACACCTCCTGGGAAAACCGGGTGAACGCCGCCACCAGCAGCTCGTGCATCGAACCGAAGTAATAGGTGGTGGCGCTCAGCGGAACACCGGCCTCCGCAGCCACCTTGCGGAAGGTGGTGCCGGCGACGCCGTGGTCCAGGATCACCCGCAGCGCGGCCTGCTCGATCGCTTCCTTCCGATGCGGATCCTGGCGCCAGGTCCTGCCGCTCATGCCTGTCCAACGCTGTCTCGACCAAGGCCGATGATCGCAGGTCGCGGTTGACGCCTCAATTGGTACGGATGTACAAATTCGCCGATGAGGTCGACGAAGGCCATCGCCGCGATGGCGCCTCGCAACCAACGACGTGAGGAGCGGCGCGATGGCCAATGGCGGAGAGCGGGACGTGGATATCGGGCGCCGGGCGACCGTGGGCGGGCTCGCCGCTGGTGGCGTGGTGCTGGCCACCGGGGTGCACGCCGCCGCGCCCGCCGGCTGGGAGGCCGGCACCTGGCTCAATGCGCCAAAGGTCCATCGGATCCTGCCGGGCGGCGTGCTCGACGTGGTCACCGACAAGGGCAGCGATTTCTGGCGCGAAACCCATTACGGGTTCACCCGCGACAGCGGGCATTTCCTCGGCATCGCCGCACCCGCGCGCTTCACCTGCCAATTGCGCGTGCGCGGCAAGTTCGAGCAGCTCTACGATCAGGCCGGCCTCATGGTGCGGGTCGACGAGCGTCGCTGGGTCAAGGCCGGCATCGAACTGAGCGACGGGCGGCCGATGCTCAGCAGCGTATTGACCGACGGTCGTTCGGACTGGGCCACCGGCCCGTACGAAGCGGACGCGTCGGATTTCTGGATGCGTGCCACCGTGGACAAGGGCGTGCTGCGCCTGCAGGTCTCGCGCGACGGCAAGTACTGGCCGTTGGTGCGGCTGTGCCCGTTTCCGGTTGCGCCCTCCTACCTCGTCGGCCCGATGACGTGCACGCCGGAGCGCGAGGGCTTGAACGTCCGCTTCTCCGATTGGCGGCTGGGGCCGCCGCTGGGCAAGGACCTGCACGATCTGTCCTGACGCCTGCAGTGCCGCAGCGCAGGCCGGATTGGCGATACAGCGATAGAGCCTCGATGGCGTTGCCAGGCGCTGCGCGCCACGCGCTCACTCGGCGCCGGGAAAGCCCAGTTGTCGCCACGCCTCGAACACCACCACCGCGACCGCGTTGGACAGGTTGAGGCTGCGGTTGTGCGGCTGCATCGGCAGGCGCAGGCGCTGCGCGTCGGGCACCTGTTCCAGCACGGTGTCCGGCAGGCCGCGGGTTTCCGGGCCGAACAGGAAGGCGTCGCCGTCGGCGAAGACGGGCGTGTCGTAGCGGGTGCTGCTGCGGGTGCTGAGGGCGAACAGGCGGCGCGGCGCGATGGCCTGCAGGGCCGCTTCCAGCGATGCGTGGACCTGCAGTCGAGCGTATTCGTGATAGTCCAGGCCGGCGCGCTTGAGCTGACGGTCGCCGAGGTCGAAGCCCAGCGGCTCGATCAGGTGCAGTTGCGCGCCGGTATTGGCGCAGAGCCGTATGACGTTGCCCGTGTTGGGCGGAATCTCGGGCTGGTACAGCAGAACGTGCAGCGTTGGGGTCGCGATCATCGGCGCAGTGTACGCGCCGGCGCGGAGGCCTTGCTGCCGATTCAGCGGATCAGGCCGACCGCCATGTCCTGGCTCAGCTTCTGCAGGCTCGGCTGCAGCTGCAGCATCGCGCTATCCAGCGTCTCGCCGACCACGTCGCCGATCGCCAGCATGCTGCCCATGTCCGCATCCGGACGCACCTGCACGGTGGCCAGGGTGACCACGTGCTGGCCGGCGGCCTGCGCGAGGTCGCGTTTGGCGACCTGCTCGGCCGACGGGCGCACCTGCACCACGGCCAGGGTGGTGATGCCGCTGGACAGTTCGGCGTCGCGCTGGGCGATCTGCTCGGCGGAGGGGCGCACCTGCACGGCGGCCAGGGTGGCGATGCCGCTGGTTTGTTCGATGTTGCGCTGGGCGATCTGCTCGGCCGACGGGCGCACCTGCACGGCATCGAGGGTGGTGATCTGCGTGGCGGCGAAGGACGGCGCGGCGAACAGGGCGGCGATGGCGGCGGTCAGGAGCAGGGTGGTGGTCTTCATGGTGGGCCTCGTTGGTGTATTTGATCAGTGGTGTGGTAGTAATGTAGTACACCTAATCAGGGGTTGCAAGGGATTTTTTGCTTCTTGCAGTATCATTAAGCTTGCATTCACTTACTTGCGGTGTCTTTCGCGTTCGAGGATGTGTAAGCAGGCCGCGTGCCAACTCCAAGTTGCTGTATTTGCAAGGGAATTTGTTCTGGCAAAGTGTCCGCGGGCGGACACCCGGGCGCTCGCGTACGCCGGACACGGACACGCGGCGCCGTCCGCGGCGGCAGCCGACCCGATGGGGGCGCGGTTGCGACACCTTTGAAAAGGACGTCAGCGACAACGGCGGACTGCGCGCCGTGCGGTACGCCCGGTACGATCGGCGTTCACCGGCTGTTTCACTGGCCCCAAGGAAGAAGGATCCGCATGACTGTCTCGACACGCCCGCGTGGCGCCCTGCTGGCCGTTGCCCTGTCCGCCGCGCTCGGCGCACTGAGCTACGCGCCGCCTTCGACGGCGGCCAAGCCCGCCGCCGCCACGTCGGTGGATATCGCCTACGAACAATTCACCCTGCCCAATGGGCTGCGGGTGGTGGTGCACACCGATCGCAAGGCGCCGATCGTGGCGGTCAACCTCTGGTACCACGTGGGCGCCAAGGACGAGCCGGCCGGGCGTACCGGGTTCGCGCATCTGTTCGAGCACCTGATGTTCCAGGGCAGCGAAAACCACCACGGCGAGTTCTTCGAGCCCTTCAAGCAGGTCGGCGTCACCGACCAGAACGGCACCACCAACAGCGACCGCACCAATTACTTCGAGACCGTGCCGACCACTGCGCTGGACATGGCGCTGTGGATGGAGTCGGACCGCATGGGCCACCTGCTCGGCGCCATCGACCAGGCCGCGCTGGACGAACAGCGCGGGGTGGTGCAGAACGAGAAGCGCCAGGGCGAGAACCAGCCGTACGGCCAGGCCTGGAGCCGGCTGAGTCGCGCGCTGTACCCGGCCGGCCACCCGTACCACCACACCGTCATCGGCTCGATGAACGACCTCAATGCGGCCTCGCTGGCCGACGTGAAGCAGTGGTTCCGCACCTGGTACGGACCCAACAACGCGGTGCTGGTGCTGGCCGGCGACATCGACGTGGCCACGGCCAAGGAGAAGGTGACGCGCTACTTCGGCGACATCCCGGCCGGCCCGACCATGGCCCAGCCCAAGGTCGACGTGGCCCAGCGCAGCCAGTCCAGCCGCGAGACCATGACCGACAAGGTGCCGCAGACGCGGATCTATCGTGTCTGGAACGTGGCGCAGACCGGCACCGAGGATGTCGATCGCCTGCAACTGCTGGCGCAGGTGCTGGGCGGCGCCAAGTCCTCGCGGCTGGACCGGCGCCTGGTCCACCAGGACAAGCTGGTCGACCAGATCAGCGCCTCGGTCTGGGCGTCGCAGCTCGGCTCCGGCTTCGGCATCATCGCCATGGTCAAGCAGGGCGTGGACCCGGCCAGGGTCGAGGCGGCGATCGACGAGGAAGTGCGCCGGCTGCTGGACAAGGGGCCGGACAAGGCCGAATTGGCGCGCGCCAAGACCGCCTTCCGCGCCGGCTTCATCCGCGGCGTCGAACGCATCGGCGGCTTCGGCGGCAAGGCCGACGTGCTGGCCGAGTGCGCGGTGTATACCGGCGACCCCGGCTGCTTCCGTACCTCCCTGGCGACCATCGCCTCCACCCGTCCGCGCGATCTCACCACGGTCGGCCGCAAATGGCTGGGCAAGGGCGACTACACCTTGCTGGTGCAGCCGGGCGAGCGCGTGGCGCTGGCCGAGGAGCCGACCGTGCAGCCGGCGCCGCTGAATCCGCCGCCGGTCGATCCCAAATACAGTGCGTTGCCCAGCGTGGTCGACCGCAGTGCCGGCCCGCCCAAGACAACCCAGTTCCCGCAGCTGAAGTTCCCGGCGCTGCAGCGCGCCACGCTGAAGAACGGCAGCACGGTGATCCTGGCCGAGCGCCACGACGTGCCGGTGGTGCAGTTCAGCTACGAATTCAAGGGCGGGTACAGCGCCGACCAGGGACGCAAGCCGGGCACGGCCAGTTTCGCCATGGGCATGCTCGACGAGGGCGCCGGCGACCGCGATGCGTTGGCGTTCGCCGATGCGGCCGAGGCCCTGGGCGCGTCGCTGTCCGCTGGCGCCTCGCTGGACGGCAGCAATGCCTATCTGTCGGCGCTGAAGGAGAATCTGGCGCCGTCGCTGGCGCTGTATGCGGACATGCTGCGGCGGCCGCGCTTCGCGCCGAACGAGATCGAGCGGATCCGCGCCAGCTGGATCGCCGGTATCCGCCAGGAGAAGGCCCAGCCCAACGGCGTGGCGATGCGGGTGCTGCCGCCGCTGCTGTACGGCGCCGGCCATCCGTACGCGATCCCGTTCAGCGGCACCGGCACCGAGCCGGCGATCGCGGCGCTGCAGCGCGAGGACCTGGTCGACTTCCACCGCGACTGGGTACGCCCGGAGAACGCCACCCTGATCGTGGTCGGCGATACCACCCTGGGCGAGATCGTGCCGCTGCTGGACGCGCAGTTCGGCGACTGGAAGGGCGAGGGGGCGACGCCGTCGGTGCCGGTCCCGGCCACGGTGGCAAGGCCGGGCAAGCCGCGCGTGTACCTGATCGATCAGCCCGGCGCGGTGCAGGCCAACCTGTTCGCCTCGGAGCTGGTGCCGCCGACCACCGACCCCGCCGCGGTCCGCTTCGACATGGCCAACGGCGTGATCGGTGGCGACTTCACCTCGCGCCTGAACATGAACCTGCGCGAGAACAAGCATTGGTCCTACGGCGCGCGCAGCGGCGCGGCCAGCGCGCTCGGCCAGCGGCCGTGGACCGCCTCGGCGCCGGTGCAGATCGACAAGACCGCCCCGGCGCTGCAGGAGATGTCCAGGGAGATCAGCGCCTTCGCCAATGGCAAGGCGCCGCCGACGGCGGAGGAGGTGGCGCGGATCCGCAACATCCAGACCCTGAGCCTGCCCGGCGCCTACGAGACCGCCAGCTCGGTGATGGGCGCGATCGGCGGCATCGTCCGCTACGGCCGCCCCGACGACTACGTGTTCAAGCGCAAGGCCGAGATCGAGGCGATGACCCCGGCGCAGGTGCGCGAGGCGGCGTCGATGCTCGACCCCAACAGCCTGACCTGGGTGGTGGTGGGCGACCTCAAGCAGATCGAGGCGCCGGTGCGCGCGCTGAAGCTGGGCGAGGTCACGGTGATCGATGCCGATGGGGTGCCGCAGGGCGGGGTGGCGAAGCCGACAGGACGCTGATCCGGGTGGGCGCGCGTCGGCAATGGCCGGCGCGCGCTGCTCGTGGACGCTGGGGGGCCGATCGTGTCATGGCCGATTCAGCGTTTTGCGGCACAATCCGGATTCACCCGCCAATGGCCCACTCCATGCGTCTACCGATCGCCCTCGCCTTGCTCGCCACGCTCGCCGGCTGCACCTGGGTGCCGATGGCGCCGGAAGGCAAGGGGGTACGGGTGCTGCCCCCGGGGCAGGCCGCCAGCGGCTGCGAGAAGCGCGGCGAGGTGGTGGTGTCGGTGAAGAGCAGCGTCGGCTTCTACCAGCGCAACCCGCTGCGGGTGCGCGAGGAACTGGAAACCCTGGCCCGCAACGAGGCCCCCGGCGTGGGCGCCAACACCGTGCAGGCGATGGGTGACCCGGTCGACGGCGACCAGCGCTTCACCGCCTACCAGTGCGGCGGCCGCTGAACCGCTCAGACCATACGCTTTCCGCGGATTTGTTAAAGATGCGGTAAACCCCCGCAACCGCTAGAATTGGCGCCCCCTCGCCTGACCCTGGCGTACACCTCGATGCTCTTCAACAACGTCTCCATCGCGGGACTGGCGCACATCGATGCGCCGCACACGCTCACCTCCAAGCAGATCAACGAGCGCCTGCAGCCGACCTACGACCGGCTCGGGATTCGCGCCGACGTGCTCGGCGACATCGCCGGCATCCACGCGCGGCGCATGTGGGATCAGGACATGCAGGCCTCCGACGCGGCGACGCTGGCGGCGCGCAAGGCGATGAGCGATGCCGGCATCGAGGCCGGGCAGATCGGGCTGCTGGTCAACACCTCGGTCAGCCGCGACTACCTGGAGCCGTCCACCGCCAGCATCGTCTCGGGCAACCTGGGCGTGAGCGAGCAGTGCATGACCTTCGACGTCGCCAACGCCTGCCTGGCCTTCATCAACGGCATGGACATCGCGGCGCGGATGATCGAGCGCGGCGAGATCGACTACGCGCTGGTGGTCGACGGCGAAACCGCCAACCTGGTGTACGAGAAGACCCTGGAGCGGATGACCTCGCCGGACGTGACCGCCGACGAGTTCCGCGACGAGCTGGCCGCGCTGACCCTGGGCTGCGGCGCCGCGGCCATGGTGATGGCCCGCGCCGAACTGGTGCCGGACGCGCCGCGCTACCGCGGCGGCGTGACCCGCTCGGCGACGCAGTGGAACACCCTGTGCCGGGGCAACCTGGACCGGATGGTCACCGATACCCGCATGTTGCTGATCGAAGGCATCAAGCTGGCGCAGAAGACCTTCGCCGCCGCGCGCCAGGCGCTGGGCTGGGCGGTGGACGAACTGGACCAGTACGTCATCCACCAGGTCAGCCAGCCGCACACCCAGGCCTTCATCAAGAACTTCGGCATCGACCCGAAGAAGGTGATGACCATCTTCGGCGAACACGGCAACATCGGCCCGGCCAGCGTGCCGATCGTGCTGAGCAAGCTGCGCGAGCTGGGCCGCCTGAAGAAGGGCGACCGGATCGCCCTGATGGGCATCGGCTCGGGCCTGAACTGCTCGATGGCCGAGGTGGTCTGGTAAGCGGCAGCGCCGGAGAGGCGCGCAATTTTCCTTGCGCGCCGTATTTGGGTGTTTAGAAAGAAATTTGTTAGATTTCTTTCCTAAGAGCCGTCTCCGGCCACGGCAAGGATTGCCCGATGTCGCTTCGACGCTATACCGGACATTACGTCCCCGGATCGCTGGCCGGCAGCCGCTACCAGGCGTTCGTCCCTGACCCGCTGCCGCCCGAGCCGCCGCTGCAGTTGGCGGCGCCGCCGCTGATCGCGCGCAAGGAACAGGCCGACCAGGCGCTGGGCCGGCTGGATGGCATCACCCTGATGCTGCCGGACCCGGAACTGTTCCTCTATCACTACGTGCGCAAGGAAGCAGTCCTGTCCTCGCAGATCGAGGGCACGCAGTCGTCGCTGTCCGATCTGCTGCTGTTCGAGCTGGACGAGGCGCCGGGCGTTCCTCTGGACGACGTGGAGGAAGTCTCCAACTACGTCGCCGCGTTGAACCACGGGCTGCGGCGCTTGCGCCAGGACGACTTCCCGCTGTCGCTGCGGCTGATCCGCGAAATGCACGCGCTGCTGCTGCAAGGCGGGCGTGGCGCCGGCAAACGTCCGGGCGAATTCCGTTCTGGCCAGGTCTGGATCGGCGGCGCCTCGCCAGCGTTGGCGCGTTTCGTGCCGCCGCCGCCGGAAGCGCTGGATGCGGCGCTGGCCGCCTTCGAGCGCTTTCTGCATGCGCCGGGCCACGACGTCTCGCCGCTGGTCAAGGCGGCTCTGGCACATGTGCAGTTCGAAACCATCCATCCCTTCAGCGACGGCAACGGCAGGCTGGGCCGGCTGTTGATTGCGTTGATCCTGTGCAACGAAGGGGTGCTGCGCGCGCCCAGCCTGTATCTGAGTCTGTTCTTCAAGCGCCATCGCGCACGCTACTACGAGCGCCTCAACGCGGTACGCACCGAGGGCGACTGGGAGGGCTGGCTGGACTTCTTTCTTGAGGGCGTGGCGGACACGGCGCAACAGGCGGTGTCCACCGCGCAGCGCCTGCTGGCGCTGTTGGCGGTCGACCGCGCACGCATTGCCAGGTTGGGAACGCGTGCGGGCAATGTCGGCCTGGTGTTCGAGCAGTTCGCCCGTCGTGTGCTGCTGGGCGTGCCGCAGGTCCAGCCGCATCTGCCGCTCAGCGCGCCGACGATCCGTGCCGCCATCCGCACCCTGCAGGATCTGGACATCGTCAACGAACTCACCGGGCAGCAGCGGCACCGCGTGTTCGCCTATCAGGCTTATCTGGACATCCTCAGCGAGGGTGCGCAGCCGCTATGAGTCCCCTGGTGCCCGACGCCGACGGCAAGGCACCATGCGCGGCGGCGGCGCCGTCTTCTTCCTTCTCCACATCGCATCGGTCCCTCGCATGAACTACCCCGGCTACCCCTTCACCCCGCAGCGCTTCCAGGTCCGCCCGGGGCTGCACATGTCCTATCTCGACGAAGGCCCGCGCGAGGGCGAGGTGGTGCTGATGCTGCACGGCAACCCGTCGTGGAGCTATCTGTGGCGCACGCTGGTGAGCGGGTTGTCGGACCGCTATCGCTGCATCGTGCCCGACCACATCGGCATGGGCCTGTCGGACAAGCCGGACGATGCGCCGGGCGCGCAGCCCGGTTACGAGTACACCCTGCAATCGCGCGTGGACGACCTGGATGCGCTGCTGCGGCATCTGCGCATCGACGGGCCGGTGACGCTGGCGGTGCACGACTGGGGCGGCATGATCGGCTTCGGCTGGGCGCTGCCGCATCACGCGCAGGTGCGGCGCCTGGTCATCACCAATACCGCGGCGTTCCCGCTGCCGGCGGCCAAGCCGATGCCGTGGCAGATCGCGATGGGCCGGCATTGGCGCATGGGCGAGTGGTTCATCCGCACCTTCAACGCGTTCTCCTCGGGCGCGTCGTGGCTGGGCGTGTCGCGGCGCATGCCCGCCGATGTGCGCCGCGCCTACGTGGCGCCGTACGACAGCTGGGCCAATCGCATCTCCACCATCCGCTTCATGCAGGACATCCCGCTGTCGCCGGCGGACAAGGCCTGGTCGCTGCTGGCGCGGGCCGAGCAGGCGCTGCCGTCGTTCGCCGACCGCCCGGCCTTCATCGGCTGGGGCCTGCGCGACATCTGCTTCGACCATCATTTCCTGGAGGGCTTCCGCCGCGCGCTGCCGCAGGCGGAGGTGATGGCCTTCGAGGACGCCAACCATTACGTGCTGGAAGACAAGCACGAGGTGCTGGTGCCGGCGATCCGCCGCTTCCTGGACGCGCATCCGCTGTCCTGAACACGCACGCGCGCACGCGATGCGGCGTGCCGTTTTCGCTGTATCGGCGCGCATGCCACGAGCAGGGCATGGCCATGCGGTGATGTGGGAGGGGCGTCGCCGCTGCGCCTTGGATCGTCTACACCGGCGCACGCAAACTGTTACCGATTGCCGTGATGCAATAGTGCTGGCTAGGTACAGTCGCCGCCGACGTGCGCGTCGCGCGGAAGCGGACGCTGCACGCAATCGGACAGGAGACAGAGAGTGAAAGCGATGGCGATGGCGATGCTGCTGACCGCGATGAGCGTGCCCGGCGCGCATGCGGAAGACCTGACGACGTCCGCGGACGGCAAGACGCTGACGGTGGGATTCGGCCAGCCTACCTGGAAGCAGGTACTGCACTACCGCAAGCTGTACGACAAGAAGCCGTTTCCCGATGCGGAGATCTATTACTACAGCAACGGCATGTACAAGATCATCTCGCAGGGCGAGAACCACTACGGCGTGTACGTGCTGCAGGGCAGCTTCGACGACCAGACCTATACGATCCGCTTCATCTCGCTGCCGTCCGAGGACTGGGGCAACAAGACCGCTTTCCATCAATTGACCTTCATTCGCGGCGAGGACAAGAACGTCTTCATCCAGAACGCGATCGTCGACACCGGCGAGGCCATCGCCCAGCAGAACGGCACCTACACGCTGGAAAAGAACGCCGTGACCAATCCGGTGCCGACTGCCTGGAAGCATCGCTGAGTCGATGCGGACGCGGCGTGCGTTACGCCGCTCGTCGAATGCCACCAGGCTAGGCATTTGCATAGCTTCTCGTATCTTCGTAGGAGCGGCTCTTGTCCCCTTTTGTGGGATCAGCCGCGACAGGCGTCACCGGTAAATCCGATCGCGACTGATCCCACAAAAAGGGAACAAGATCCGCCCCTACGGCCTCCCTGCCGCGCTGGTAGCGCCGCCGCTCAGGCGTCCGGCAGATTACGTTCGACCACCCCGTCCCAGTCGGCTGCGGTCAGCAGCGGCAGCCCATGCGCCAGGCGCGATTTGTCGCATTGCGCGCTGCGTTCGCCGAATTCCAGCGAGGCCGGCACCGCCGCGCACACAGACGGCCGCCGCTCGTGGATGCTGCAGCGGCTGTAGCGGCCGATGTCGGCGTCCAGGGCGATGCAGCGCGGCTGCGCCTGCGAGGTGCCGCGCATCACCCGCTCATGGGTGCGCAGCGGCTCGGTCAGCTCGAATGGGACCCTGCCACCCAGTGCGGGATCGGCTTCGCTCCAGTGGAAACTGACGCGGAAGTAGGCGCAGCAGGCGCCGCAGGTGAGGCAGGGATGGGACATGGCGGCCGGGCCTTGCGCGGCGAACAGCGGTGGGGGGCGCGGCATTCTGACCGAACCGCGGCACGCTGCAAGCACGCCGGCATTCAGCCGTGGCCGCGGGCGACGGGAGGTCGTCGGCCATAGCCCGGCGCTTCGGCGATAATCGACCCATGACCACGACCTGCAACATCGCGGCCACGCTGCCGCGGCTGGCGCGCGAGCGCCCGGACCAGATCGCCATGCGCTGCCCCGGCCGGCCCGGTGCCGGCGGCATGGCCGCCTACGACGTGACCCTGAGCTACGCGCAGCTGGACGCGCGCAGCGATGCCATCGCCGCCGGCCTGGGCGGCTATGGCATCGGCCGCGGCACCCGCACCGTGGTGATGGTGCGGCCATCGCCGGAGTTCTTCCTGCTGATGTTCGCGCTGTTCAAGGCCGGTGCGGTGCCGGTGCTGGTCGATCCGGGCATCGACCGGCGCGCGCTCAAGCAATGCCTGGACGAGGCGCAGCCGGAGGCCTTCATCGGCATTCCACTGGCGCAGCTGGCGCGGCGTCTGCTCGGCTGGGCGCGCTCGGCGAAACGGATCGTCACCGTCGGCCGGCGCTGGGCCTGGGGCGGGACCACGCTGGCGCGGATCGAGCGCGCCGGCCAGGGCGCCGGCAGCCAGCTGGCCGACACGGACGCGGACGACGTCGCCGCGATCCTGTTCACCAGCGGCTCCACCGGCGTGCCCAAGGGCGTGGTCTACCGGCACCGCCATTTCGTCGGCCAGATCGAGCTGATGCGCAATGCCTTCGACATGCTGCCCGGCGGGATCGACCTGCCGACCTTCCCGCCGTTCGCGCTGTTCGACCCGGCGCTGGGGCTGACCTCGGTGATCCCGGACATGGATCCGACGCGTCCGGCCAAGGTCGATCCGCGCAAGCTGCACGATGCGATGCAGCGCTTCGGCGTGACCCAGCTGTTCGGCTCGCCAGCGTTGATGCGGGTGCTGGCCGACTACGGCAAGCCCCTGACCAACGTGCGCTGCGCCACCTCGGCCGGCGCGCCGGTGCCGCCGGACGTGGTGGCGCGGATCCGCAGTCTGCTGCCGGAGGACGGACGCTTCTGGACGCCGTATGGCGCCACCGAATGCCTGCCGGTGGCGGTGATCGAGGGCCGCGAGCTGGAGGACACGCGCGCGGCCACCGAGAACGGCGCCGGTACCTGCGTCGGCACGGTGGTGCCGCCCAACGAGGTGCGCATCATCGCCATCGACGACGCCGCGATTCCCGAGTGGAGCGGCGTGCGCGAAGTCCCGGTGGGCACGGTCGGCGAGATCACCGTGGCCGGCCCGACCGCCACCGACACCTATTTCAACCGCGACGCGGCCACGCGCCTGGCCAAGATCCGCGAACGCCTGGACGATGGCAGCGAACGCATCGTGCACCGCATGGGCGATGTCGGCTATTTCGATGCGCAGGGTCGCCTTTGGTTCTGCGGGCGCAAGACCCAGCGCGTGGAAACGGCGCAGGGGCCGCTGTACACCGAACAGGTGGAGCCGATCTTCAACGCACTGCCGGGCATCGGCCGCACCGCCCTGGTCGGCATCGGCGAGCCGGGGCAGCAACGCCCGGTGCTGTGCTACGAGTTGGACAGCATGGCCTGGATGGCGAGCCAACTGGAACTGGACGAACTGCTCGCGCAACTGCGCGCCACCGCCGCTGCGCATCCGCACACGGCCGGCATCGTCGACTTCCTTGGCCATCCGGGGTTCCCGGTCGACATCCGCCACAACGCCAAGATCGGCCGCGAGAAGCTGGCGCTGTGGGCTGCGGAACAGCGCAAATGACACCGCGCGGCGTGGGGACCGGCGCGCCTGCGCAGCCGGGCGACGTTGGCGCAGCGCGTGGCCGGCCGCAGAATGGCCGCCCTGACAATGGAGGGTGGCGATGAAGATCGTGGTGACGGGCGGTGGTGG
Source organism: Xanthomonas sp. NCPPB 3174 (assembly GCF_056725205.1). Lineage (NCBI taxonomy): Bacteria > Pseudomonadati > Pseudomonadota > Gammaproteobacteria > Lysobacterales > Lysobacteraceae > Xanthomonas > Xanthomonas sp. NCPPB 3174. The sequence goes on from NZ_CM161517.1 coordinate 261,002, forward strand.
GTTCCTGGGCCAGGCGCTGTGCCGCGGGCTGGTCGCGCGCGGGCATCAGGTGGTCAGCTACAACCGTGGCCACTACCCGGAACTGCAGGCGCTGGGCGTGGCGCAGGTGCGGGGCGACCTGGTCGACGCGCAGGCGCTGCAGCATGCGTTGGCCGGGGCCGATGCGGTATTCCACAACGCCGCCAAGGCCGGCGCCTGGGGCAGCTACGACAGCTACTACCAGCCCAACGTGGTCGGCACCGAGAACGTGCTGGCCGCCTGCCGCGCGCAAGGCGTCGGACGCCTGGTCTACACCTCCACGCCGAGCGTGACCCACCGCGCCACCCACCCGGTCGAAGGCCTGGGCGCGGACCAGGTGCCTTACGGCGAGGATTTCCAGGCGCCGTATGCGGCGACCAAGGCGATCGCCGAGCGCATGGTGCTGGCCGCCAACGACGCGCAACTGGCGGTGGTGGCGCTGCGCCCGCGGCTGATTTGGGGGCCGGGCGACAACCAGATCCTGCCCAAGCTGGTGGCGCGCGCGCAGGCCGGGCGCGTGCGCCTGGTCGGCGGCGGCGACAACAAGGTCGATTCCACCTACATCGACAACGCCGCGCAGGCGCACTTCGATGCCTTCGAGCACCTGGCGGTGGGCGCGCCCTGCGCCGGCAAGGCCTACTTCATCTCCAACGGCGAGCCGTTGCCGATGCGCGAGCTGCTCAACAAGCTGCTGGCCGCCGTCGGTGCGCCGGCGGTGACCAAGACGCTCTCGTTCAAGGCCGCGTACCGCATCGGTGCTGCCTGCGAAACCCTGTGGCCGCTGCTGCGCCTGCGCGGCGAGCCGCCGTTGACGCGGTTCCTCGCCGAGCAGCTGTGCACCCCGCACTGGTACAGCATGGAGCCGGCGCGGCGCGACTTCGGCTACGTGCCGCAGGTGACGATCGAGCAGGGCCTGCAGCGGCTTGCGTCCTCATGGCGCCACGACATGCCCGTCACTCCTTGACGACCCGCGGTTTCCGAAGATGATGCCGCGCCGATTCGGCACGACAACCTTCTGGACATTGCCATGCTGCATTACGCCATCATCTTCTTCGTGATCGCCATCATCGCCGCCGTGCTCGGTTTCAGCGGCATCGCCGGCGCGGCGACCAACATCGCCTGGATCCTGTTCGTGGTGTTCCTGATCCTGGCGGTGATCTCGATGTTCCGCCGCGGCAAGGTGTAGTCCGCCGCGACAATCGAACCTCGATGCTTGCCCGCGGCGCCCTGCGTCGCGGGCAAGTCGTTTCTGGGCCCCGCGCCGCGAGGGCCTGCCGCCCGCAAGCAGCGCGGCGGGGTCGGGCTGGACGTTTCGCCCGGCGCTTGCCACCATCTTCCGCTCAGGGGACAGGGGCGGATCGAATGCGAGCGTGGATTGTGTGGGCAGGCCTTGCGCTTGCGGGGAGCGCGTGCGCGCAGGTGGCGCCGGTGGACCTGGCGCCGTATCTACAGCGCGACCAGTTCGACCGGGTCAAGATCTCCCCGAACGGCGCCTATTACACGGTAATCGCGCCCCTCGAGGACCGCACCGTGCTGGCGGTGATCCGGCGCAGCGACAAGCAGATCTCGGCCAAGATCATGGGCCAGGCCGATTCGGTGGTGCACGATTACTGGTGGGCCAGCGACGAGCGCATCGTGGTGTCGATGGCAGAGCGTCTGGGCGCACTGGACCGCCCGGTGGCGATCGGCCAACTGCATGCCATCGACGCCGACGGCAAGAATGCGCGCTTGCTCGCCAGCCCCTACGGGCTCAACGACAGCGTCAACGGCGTCACCTACAAGGCCGGCCTGGACCCGTCGGTGTTCATGCTCGATACCTTGCCGGACGACCCGCGCGCGGTGCTGGTATCGGTGGTGGAGCAGACCAATGACCCCACCGTGCATGTGGACAGGCTCGACATCTACAACCACCGGCGCACGCCGGTGGCACGCGCCCCGGTGGCGCGTGCGGACTTCGTCACCGACCATGGCGGCCACGTGCGCTTCGCGCAGGGTGCCGAGACCGGCAGCAACGCCAACAAGCTTTTCTACCGCAACGACGACGCCAGTCCCTGGAAGCTGATCAACGACGAGGCCAGCAGCGGACATCGCAGCTTCCCGCTCGGCTTTTCCGCGGACGACAAGATCGCCTACCTGCAGGTGGAGCAGGCCGAGGGGCCCGATGCGGTGGTGGCATGGGATCCGCAGAACGACCGCGCCACGCCGCTGCTGCGCGATGCGAAGGTCAATCCCTACCAGGTGCTGCGCGACCTGGACGGCCGTACGCCGATCGGCGTGTCGTTCATGAGCGACCGCGTGCACAACCGCTTCTTCGACGAGACCGCGCCGACGGCACGGCTGTACCGCGCGCTGGAGCAGGCCTTCAACGGCGATGCGGTGTTCATCACCTCCGCCACTGCCGATCGGCGCCTGCTGATGCTCTATGTGTGGAGCGATCGCAACAACGGCGATTATTTTCTGTTCGACACCGCCGACAAATCGGCCAAGCGGGTCTTCAGCCGGCGCGAATGGTTCGTGCCGGAGCGAATGCCGTCGACCCGCGAGGTGGCGTTCAAGGCTCGGGACGGCATGGCCCTGCATGGCTATCTCACCCTGCCGCTGCAGGCACCGGCCGGCAAGCCGCTGCCGATGGTGTTGCTGCCGCATGGCGGGCCGTTCGGCCTCTTCGATGGCTGGGAGTTCGACGACGATGCGCAGGTGCTGGCCGCGGCCGGCTATGCGGTGTTGCGGGTGAACTACCGCGGCTCCGGCAATTACGGCCGCGCCTATACCCAGGCCGGCGCGCGGGAGTGGGGCGGGCGCATGCAGGACGATCTCACCGATGCCACCCACTGGGCGATCGACCAAGGCATCGCCGACGGTGCGCGCATCTGCATCTACGGCGCCAGCTACGGCGCCTATGCCGCGCTGATGGGCGCGGCGAAGGAGCCGGACCTGTACCGCTGCGCGGCGGGCTACGTCGGCGTCTATGACCTGGAGACGATGTACCGCGACCAGGCCAGGTACGCGCGCTGGACCAAGGCCTGGGCCGGCGACTGGCTGGGCGAACGCGACAGCCTAGCGGCGCGCTCTCCGGTCAATCTGGCCGCGCGCATCCGCGTGCCGGTGTTCCTGGCGGCCGGCGGCAAGGACGAGCGTGCGCCGATCGAACACACCGAGCGCATGGAGAAGGCGTTGAAGAAGGCTGGGGTGCCGGTGGAGTCGTTGTATTTCCCCAACGAGGGCCACGGCTTCTATACCGAGCCGCACCGGCGCGCCTACTACACGCAGTTGCTGGCGTTCCTGAGCAAGAACCTGGGCGGCGCGCAGGCGCAGTAGCGGCGCGCGGCGCAGCGGGCGGGCCATCTGTCTCGCCCCGCGCACGGCCTGGCGACGTGTCTGCCGCTAGAATGCGGGGATGCCTGGATCCCCCCTCGATGCTCTCAAGCCCCTGGCCGGCCGCGCGCTGGAAGCGGCGCTCAATCGCGCGCTGGCGCTGGACCCGGAAACCGGCGAGGCCCTGCGCGACCTCGATGGCCAGCGCGTGGCGCTGACCCTGGAGGCGCCGGCACTGGCCCTGCAGATCCGCGTCGACGGCACGCAGCTGCGGGTTGGGCCGGTGGATCCGGCGCAGGAGCCGGAGCTGGCGGTGCGCAGCACCCTCGGCGGCCTGCTCGCGCAGTTGCCGTTCCTGGCCCAGGCGCGGCGCACCGGCGGCCCCGGCGGGCGGGTGCGGGTTTCCGGCGATGCCGAACTGGCGCGTCGCCTGCAGCAGCTGGCCACGCGCTTCGACCCGGACTGGCAGCGGCCGTTCGTGCAGGTGTTCGGCGAGGTGCTCGGCGTGCAGGTGGCCAATACCGCGCGCTCGGCCCTGCAGCAGGCCCGGCGCAGTGCGCAGGACCTGGCGCAGAGCGCGGCCGAGTATGTGACCGAGGAGTCGCGCGACGTGGTCGCGCGCGCCGAGCTGGAGGCCTTCTACGACGACGTCGACGTGCTGCGCGACGACATCGAACGCCTGGCCGCGCGCGTGGCGCGGCTGCAGCCGGAGCGCGGCGCATGAAGGCGATGTTCCGCGCCAGCCGCATCGGCCGGGTGATCCTGCGCTACCGCCTGGACGACCTACTCGACGGCACCCCGGCAGAACGCTGGTTGCGCCTGGCCAAGCCGTTCGTGCCGCGCGCCAGCCCCGACATCGCCGCGCAGTCGCGCGGCGCCCGGCTCCGTCTGGCGCTGCAGGACCTGGGGCCGATCTTCGTCAAGTTCGGGCAGATCCTCTCCACCCGCCGCGACCTGATGCCGCCGGACGTGGCCGAGGAACTGACCCTGCTGCAGGACCGGGTGCGCCCGTTCGACGGTGAGGCGGCGCGGCGCATCGTCGAGCAGGCGCTGGGCCGGCCGATTGCGGTGGCCTTCGCCAGCTTCGACACCGAGCCGCTGGCCTCTGCCTCGATCGCGCAGGTGCACGCGGCGACGCTGCACGACGGCCGCGAAGTGGTGGTCAAGGTGCTGCGCCCGGACATCGAGCGGCAGATCGATGCCGACATCGCCTTGCTGAAATCGGCCGCCGCGCTGGTCGAGCGCACCCATCCGCGCGCCGACAAGATCCGCCCGCGCGAGGTGGTGGCCGAGATCGAGACCACTCTGGCCGCGGAGCTGGACCTGCAGCGCGAGGGCGCCAACGCCAGCGTGCTGCGCCGCTTCTGGCTGCATTCGGACGACCTGTACGTGCCGGAGGTGATCTGGACCCACACCGCCGAGCGCGCGCTGACCCTGGAGCGGGTGCGCGGCATCCCCTCCGACGACATCGCCTCGCTGGACGCCGCGGGCATCGACCGCCGCGCGCTGGCGGCCAAGGGCGTGCGGGTGTTCTACACCCAGGTGTTCCGCGACAACTTCTTCCACGCCGATGCGCACGCCGGCAACATCTGGGTCGACAGCGACCCGGCGCGCCGCGACAACCCGCGTTTCATCGCGCTGGACTTCGGCATCATGGGCCAGCTCTCGCAGGAAGATCAGTACTACCTGGCCGAGAACTTCATGGCCATCTTCAACAAGGACTACCGGCGCATGGCCGAGCTGCACGTGGAGGCCGGCTGGATGCCCGCCAACGTGCGCATCGACGAGCTGGAGGCGGCGGCGCGCTCGGTGTGCGAGCCGTACTTCACCCGGCCGCTGTCGCAGATCTCGCTGGCCGAGGTGCTGATCAAGCTCTTCCGCGTGGCCCAGCGCTACCAGCTGACCCTGCAGCCGCAGCTGATCCTGCTGCAGAAGACCCTGCTCAACATCGAAGGCGTCGGCCGCCAGCTCGACCCGGAACTGGACATCTGGGCGGTGGCGCGGCCGGTGCTCGAACGCATCCTGATCGAGCGCTACAGCCCGCAGCGGGCGCTGCACGAACTGCGCAAGCGCCTGCCGGAGATCATGACCCACGCGCCGGACATGCCGCGGCTGATCCACGGCTGGCTGCGCCAGCAGGTCGAGGGCCGGCACGAGCTGTCGATGCGCTCGCGCGACCTGTTCGAACTCAACCTGCTGGTGCGGCGCATGCAGCGGCGGGTGGTCGCGGCGATCGCCGGCGTCGGCCTGCTCACCGTGGCCACGCTGCTGTACGCGCTCGACGCCGGCGGGCCGCAGTTGGGCGGCGTGTCGCTGTGGGCCTGGATCAGCGGCGGCGCCGGCACGGCGGCTCTGCTGTCGGCGTGGTGGCGGCGTTGAGCGCGACCGTGCTCGACCGCGCGCGCCTGCAGGCGGTGCGCGATGCGCTCGGCGCGGAAGGTCCGCGCCACGATGCCGGCCAGGCCGAGCGTGCGCAGCGCCTGCTCAACATCACCCCGGAAACCGGCGAACTGCTGGCGGTCCTGGTGCGCGCCACGGGTGCGCAGCGGGTGCTGGAGATCGGCACGTCCAATGGCTATTCCACCCTGTGGCTGGCCGAGGCCGCGGCGGCGCTGGGTGGCCGCGTGACCACGCTGGACTACGCCGCGCACAAGATCGCGCTGGCGCAACGCAACTTCGCCCACGCCGGCGTGGAGGGCTGTGTCGACCTGGTCCACGCCGATGCCGGCGCCTGGCTGGCCGATGCGGCGTCGGCCACGTTCGACCTGGTGTTCCTGGACGCCGAGCGCGCGCTGTATTGCGACTGGTGGCCGCAACTGCGCCGGGTGCTGCGGCCGGGTGGGCTGCTGGTGGTGGACAATGCGCTGTCGCATGCGGCGGAGATGGCGCCGTTCGCCGCGCTGCTGCAGGCCGATGCCGCGTTCACCTGCACCACGTTGCCGGTCGGCAACGGCGAACTGCTGGCGGTCAAGGACGCGTAGCGTCGGCGTTGGCAGATGCGTCTGCGGGTGACGGTGGACATACGCCACAGCGACACGTCATCCAGGCGCGGCATCCCGGTCGCGGATCCGCTGCGATGCAGGCATCTCCGTGCCGGATCGTGCCGACGCATCGCGCGTCTGGACGCAGCCAGGCGATGCGCATTGTGGCGCGCCGATGCGGCACGGATAATCCGCAGGTGAATACCGCCGAAGCCCCTTTGCAGATCCTTTACCAGGACGCGCTGCTCGCCGTGGTCGACAAGCCCGCCCGGCTGATGGTCCACGACAGCAAGCTCGCCCGCGGCGAGGACGACTTCCTCGCCGACCGCCTGCGTGCGCAGCTGGGCCGGCCGATCTTCCTGGTGCACCGGCTCGATCGCGCCACCAGCGGCTGCCTGCTGCTGGCCTTCGACCGCGACACCGCCAGTGCGCTGGGTAAGGCGCTGATGGGGGGCGAGGTGGACAAGGACTACCTGGCGATCTGCCGCGGCTGGCCGGCCGAAGACCGTTTCGACGTCGACCACGACCTCGACGGCGGCCCCGGCAAGCCGCTGAAGAAACCAGCGCAGACCCGCTTCGCGCGCCTGGCCTGCGGCGAACTGCCAGTGCCCTCGGGCGAGTTCGCCACCTCGCGTTATGCGCTGCTGCGCTGCAGTCCGGTGACGGGGCGCTTCCGGCAGATCCGCCGCCATCTCAAGCATCTTTCGCATCACCTGATCGGCGACACCAGCCACGGCGATGGCCGCCACAACCGCATCTTCCGCATGCAGGGCGTGCACCGCATGCTGCTGCACGCCGAACGCCTGGCGTTTCCGCATCCGGACGGACGCCGGATCGCGGTGACCGCGCCGCTGGATGCGGAGTTCGTGCGCGCGTTCGGATTGTTCGGGTGGGATACGGCGCCCTGGCGGGTGGATGCCGCCGGCAGTACGGCCGAATAAGGGCAGGCGGCGCGCCGCATGGCCGGTGTGGCAGCGGCGACGTCGGGGCACCACGAGTAACGACGGAAGCCTCCTGTAGATACCGTCTTCCCCTCTAACAGGCAAGGGCCTTTTGAGGGAGGAAGGGCGTGCGGGATTTGAGCACGCCGTAGGCGATATGCAGCAGCTTGCGCATGGCGGCGCAGATGATCTGCTTGTTGGCCTTGCCGCGTTCGCGCAGGCGTTGTTTGAGCGCGCGCACGACCGGGTTGTGGGTCATGGCGACCAAGGCCGGCAGGAACAGGCCGGCGCGCAGGCGTGGGGAGTCGGTGCGGGAGATGCAGACCTGGCCCTGGCGCTTACCCGACTCCTGCAGCCGTGGATTCAACCCGGCAAAGGCAGTCACCGCCGAGGCGTGAGAGAAGCGCTCCACGTTGCCAAGCTCCGCCAGCAACAACGCTGCGCTCCTGTGGGCAATCCCGTCGATGCTGACCAGCAGCTCGCGCTGCCCGCGCAGGGTCGGATCCTGGTCGATTTGGTCGTCAATGGCCCGTTCGATCTGGGCGATGCTCGCCTGGAGCTGACTGATGATCTCCAGCAGCGAGTCGCGCACCACCGGCGCGGCAACATCCAGGCGATTGCGCTCCATCTGCAGCATCTGCAGCAGGTCGTCCCGGCGGCGCACCAGCGCCTTGAGATGCTTGAGGGCCGGCGGATCGGGCTGCCACGGCCGCAATTGCGACGCATGGCGCAGGCCATAGCTGGCGATCAGCTTGGCGTCGCTCCGGTCGGTCTTGACCCGAGTCAGCTGGCTGCGCGCATACAGCGCCGTCTGCGCCGGGTTGAGGACACACACCCGGTAGCCCAAGGCGTGCACGAACTCGGCCAGCGCCTCGTGGTAGGTGCCGGTGGCTTCCATCACGATCCAGCTGTCCGCCTGCGCGTGGGTCTGCAGCCACGTGCGTAGGGTCTGGAACCCCGTGGGATCGTTCGCAAGCTTGGCTTTGGTGCGGTACTTGCCGTTGGCCAGATCGATGGCCAGATCGAAACTGTGTTTGGCGACGTCGATACCGACGACTGGGGACATGGGGAATTCCTCCATCGTAGGGTGAACACGATCACCGCTGCGCCCGGTCCTGCCTTGTGGATGCGAGTTCACGCCAGCGGCGGACTCTGGATACCGTACGGACACCGATGGGCCAGCATGCGCAATGCGGGAGCCAATCTACAATGCAAGCTCGTGGCTTTAGGAGCGACTGGGCTTCCCGCACTGCTCCGATGATCAGTCGGAAGACATAACGCCGCGGGGGCCTCATGTCCAGATACAAGGAGCGGCTTCAGCCGCGACCGGGCTTCATCGGTAACGCCCGGTCGCGGCTGAAGCCGCTCCTACGACGCGCAAGGCCAGCGCTGTGTTACTTGGCCGGCGGCGCGTTGACCGTCTGTTCCAGGTCCTTCTGCAGGTCGGCGAACAGCGGGGTCATCTTCTGCTGGATCGCGCCCATCAGGTTCTGCATCAGCTGCGGGGTCTTGTCGAGCAGGCTCTGGCCGGCCGGGCTCTCGTAGAACTCGGCCATCGCCAGCACGTCCTGCTTGGAGAAGGTCTGCTTGTACAGGTTGACGTAAAGCGGACGCATCTCCTGCCAGGACAGCGCCTTGCGCACCGTGGCCTGGGTGCGCTCCTGGATCTGCTGCAGCTTCTGCTGCTGGGCGGCGTCGAGCGGGTGCTGCGCGGTGAGCTGGGCGAACTGCTGGCGCTGCATCGCCTCGATCTGCGGCAGCATGGTGTCGAGCATGTTCTGCGCGCGCGAGGCCGACAGCAGGCGGTTGACGTCGGCATCGGTGGGCGGCTCGGCCAGCGCCGGGAGGGCGGCCAGGGCCAGCAGCAGGGCCAGCAGCAGGCGCTGCGGCCAACGGAAGAAGCGCGGAGTCGGGGACATGGAGCATCCTGCAGAACGATGACCGGCGGCCAGAATACGGCAATCGCCGCGCCGCCGCCGGCTGCGCGGACGCGCGACCGGCCGGCGTCCGCTCCCTGGCTTGTTCAGGCGGCGCCGACGCGGAAACCGGGCGGTCCGGCGAATACCCTACAATCCGCGCCATGGGTAACGGGGCCATCCACATCTCAAGCAGCCTGACGATTCCGGAGGACGAAATCGTCGAGCGCTTCGTGCGTGCCAGCGGCGCCGGCGGGCAGAACGTCAACAAGGTCGCCACCGCGGTCGAGTTGCGCTTCGACCTGGCCGGCTCGCCGTCGTTGCCGGAGCCGCTGCGCGCGCGGCTGCTGGCGCGGCGCGATCGGCGCATCACCGCCGAGGGCGTGCTGGTGATCGATGCGCAGCGCTTCCGTACCCAGGACCGCAACCGCGACGATGCGCGCCAGCGCCTGGCCGAGTTCATCGCCGCCGGGCTGTCGGTGCCGAAGCGGCGCATCGCCACCAAACCCTCGCACGGCGCCAAGTTGCGACGCCTGGACGCCAAGCGCGAGCGCAGCCAGATCAAACGCGGCCGGTCGCCCGGCCGCTGGGAGTGACTTTTGACCGAACGCGATTACCGCCTGCCCGCAGCGCCGCCGAACATGCCGATGGTCAAGCCCAGCCGCTTCATGCGCTGGCTCGGCCGCACCGCCCTGCGGGTGACCGGTTGGCGGGTCGTGGGCGAGTTCCCCAACGTGCCGAAGCTGGTGATGATCGTGGCGCCGCATTCGTCCAACTGGGACGGGTTCCTGGGCTTCGCGGTCAAGTTCGCGGTCGGCTTCGAGGTGCGGGTGCTGGGCAAGACCCAGTTGTTCTGGTGGCCGCTGGGACCGCTGCTGCGCAAGCTCGGCGGCATCCCGCTGGACCGCAAGTCGCCGCGCGGGGTGGTGGAACAGGCGGTGGCGCTGATCCGCGGCGCCGAGCGCATGTGGTACGTGATCACGCCGGAGGGCACGCGCAAGCGCGTGGAGAAGTGGAAGACCGGCTTCTGGAAGATCGCCCACGGCGCGCAGGTGCCGATTTTCCCGGTGTATTTCGACTACCCCAGCCGCACCGTCGGCCTCGGCGAGGTGGTGTGGACCAGCGAGGACATGCAGGCCGACATCGCCGCGATCCGAGAATGGTACCGGCCTTGGCGCGGCAAGCATCGCGATACGTTGTGACGGGCAGCGGCGGCTGACGGCGGCGCGCATCCGCCGTTTTATCCAGCGGCACCAACCGATGCCGTAGGAGCGGCTTCAGCCGCGACCGGGACATCGGGAAAAGCGCCGGTCGCGGCTGAAGCCGCTCCTACGGTGCATGGGTCGGATGTCGTTGTGGGAGGGACTTCAGTCCCGACGCGGGAAGGTGCCGAGTGGTTTTGGGCTTCACTCGTCGCGGCTGCAGCCGCTCCCATATGTGCGGTGCCAGTATCGCTGGAGGGCTGCACTGTGGGAGGGACTTTTAGTCCCGACGACGGACGGTATCAGCCGACCATTCGCTTTCGCTCGTCGCGGTTGACGCCGCTCCCACATGCAGGCTTCGCTCCCGGCGCTACAACGCGCTGCCGCCGAACTTCTGCGTGTACTGCAGGTACACGCTGCGGCCCACGGTGTCGAACCAGGACACGTCGTAGTACGGATACGCCGTATAGGTGCGGTCGTGCGGCGGCATCGTGTCGAACAGGTTGGTCACCGTCAGCGACAGCTGCGCGTGGTCGGTGAAGCGGTACTGCAGCGAGGCGTTGTAGCGGTAGGTGGCGCCGATCCACGGGCTGTCGCCGCTGTCCGGGTCGTAGACCTGGTCGTAGGAATCGGAACTCGGCAGGCGGCCCAGACGCTCGCCGTGCAGCGTCGCGGTCCAGGCGTTGCGCTCCCACGACACGCTGGCGCTGGCCTTGGTGCGCGGGATGTCATAGCCGCTGTTGACCGCGAACTCGTCCACCATCGCTTCGCCGGCGTACACCTGGATGTCGTGGCGGCGCACCCAGGTGTAGTTGCCGCTCAGGCGGAAGGTGCCGATGCCGGTGTCGAGGCGGTACTGCGCGCTCAGGTCGATGCCGTTGGTGCGTTCGCGGGCGATGTTGATCGGGTTGACGTAGACCCCGTACAGGCGCCCGTCGGCGCTGCGGGTGACCCGCGCCAGCGCCTGCTGGCAGGTGGTGGAGGTGGCCTGCAGTACGCCGAGCCGACAGTCGGCCTCGTCGCGCAGCACCTGGTCCACGCGCAGGTCCTGCACCTGGTCGCGCATGTCGATGTCGAAGTAGTCCAGCGACAGGTCCAGGTCCGCCAGCGGCGACCACACCAGGCCGGCGGTCCACGAGGTGCTGTTCTCCGGGTTCAGCGCGCGGTTGCCGCTGCGGCCGCGGATCAGCGCTTCCTCGTTGTAGCTGCAGTCCTGGATCGCCACGCCCGGTTCCTCGCTGGCGCAGCGGTAGTAGTCCACGCCGGTGGTCTCGTCGTTGCCCGGGCCGGCATACACATAGTGCAGGTCGGGCGCGCGGAACGCGGTGCCGTAGGAGCCGCGCACCAGCAGCGACTGCACCGGCCGCCACTCCAGGCCGCCGCTGTAGGTGAACTTGCCCAGCGAGCGCCCGGCGAAGCGGTACTGGTCGTAGCGCCCGGCCAGGCTCAGCGACACCGTCGACAGCACGGGCAGGCGCAGTTCGCTGGCCAGCGCCCAGCGGTTGCGGCTGCCGTGGCCGTCGGAGTCCTTCCAGCTGTAGTAGTAGTACTGCGTGGCCAGCGGATCCGGGCGCAGGTTGTAGCTCTGGTTGCCGAACTCGGCGGTCGCGGACATGCCGGCATCGCCGCCGGGCAGCGCGAACAGCGCGGTGTTGGTGGCGGTGAAGGCGAGGGTGTCGGTGCGCGAGCGCGGCTGGTACACCGTGCGCTGGGCGATGCTGTCGTACTCGGCGCGGCGCAGCGGCGTGTACAGGCGCTGCGGGTCGGCGTCGAAGATCGGCAACCCCGAGTCGTCGTCCACGCCCAACTGCGGGCCGAGGAACAGCGCGTTGGCGCGCGCGGCGACGATCTGCGGCCAGCTGATGGTGGCCTGGTATTGCGAGTGGCTGAGGCTGGTCTCGTAGTCCCAGTCCGCACCCAGGTGGCCCTTGAACCCGGTGGTGACGCTGAAGGTCTTCTGCCGGGTGCGGATGGTGCCGGCATTGAGGCCGCCCATCTCCTCCGGGCTGAACTGACGTCCCCAGGCTTCCACCTGGCCGCTGGCCTGGTTGTAGAAATAGCCTTCCTCGTTGCCGTCCGGGGCCATGTAGCCCCACTGGGTCACGTCGCGGAACAGCGACAGCTCGTGATAGCCCAGCTGCACGTCGGCGAACCACTCGCTGCCGTTGTCGAAGGTGTAGCGCAGCGAGGCGTAGCCGTTGAGGCCGCGGCGCTTGTTGGTGATGGTGCCGTAGCCGATCGAGGCGCTGCTGCCGCAGAACGCGCCATAGCCCGGGCGCGTGGCGTAGCCGGTGCTGCCGCCGTTGAGCGCGGACACCGCCGCGCAGGTGTCCGCACCCGGATCGAGATAGTTGTCGTCATAGTCGGTGCGCAGGAAGGTGCGCCGCGGCACCTGCGCGCGTGCGGTGGGACCGTCCAGGGTGCTGTCCTGGCGGCTGCGCTGGTAGGCCCACAGCGGCGTCTGCGACACCAGCTCGGCGCCGAACACCGCATCGAAGTTGCCGCGCGACCAGCCGCTGCTGAGGCTGAGGTTGAAGCTCTCGCCGCCGCCGCGGGTGGTGTCGCCGAAACGGTAGTCCAGCGTGGTGCCGTCGGCGTGCTTCTTGAGGATGAAGTTGACCACGCCGGAGATCGCGTCCGAGCCATAGATCGCCGAGGCGCTGCCGGTCAGGATCTCGATGCGGTCGATCATGCCCAGCGGGATGTTGGAGATGTCGGTGAAGTTGCTGCGGCCCTTGAACGGCATCGGGAAGTCGGCGATGCGGCGGCCGTTGACCAGCACCAGGGTGTGGTTGGGGCCGAGTCCGCGCAGGTCCACCTGCTGCGCGCCGGGCGAGAAGTCCGCACCGCTGGCCGACTGCGGGCTCTGCGTCTCGCCGCCGTTCTGGGTCATCGCGCGCAGCACGTCCGGCACCGAGGTGAAGCCGTTGGCCTTGATCTGCTCGGCGCTGATCACGCTGATCGGCGCCGGGCCTTCCACCTGCGTGCGCGGGATGCGCGAACCGGTGACGCGCAGGGTCTCCAGTTGCGCCACCGGGGCGTCGGCCGTCGCGGCCGGCGCTGGCGCGGCGGCACGGGCCGGCTGCGTGCGCGCCGGCGCCGGCTCCTGGCGCCGCACCAGCCACGCGCCAGAGGGGTCGCGCTGGGCGACGAAGCCGCTGCCGCGCAGCACCTGCTGCAACGCCTGCGCGGTGTCCAACTGGCCATGCGCGCCGCCGCTGCGGGCCTGGCCGAGCTGGTCGGCGCGGTAGAGCAGCTGCGCGCCCGATTGCCGCGCCAGCGTGTCCAGCGCCGCACGCAGCGGGCCGGCGGGGATGTCCACCGTGCCGGTGGCGGCCACGGCAGCGGGTTGCGCCTGCGCCGCACAGGCGCTCGCACAGGCCATGCTCAGCAGCAGGGCACGCATCGGATACCGCATCGAGTTTTCTCCCCAAACGGGCGCGGAGCGCGCCTCCGTAGCTCCAGGACGAACGAGACCGGCAAATCCCCCCGCCATCGCGCCTGGCCGGCGCGCGGCGGCTCACCGGCTGTGCAACAGCACCGTGTCGCCGCGGCGTTCGGCGCGGATCGGGAACCCCTGTTCGAGCAGGCGCACGAAGGCGTCGACATTGGACCAGCGCACGTTGCCGCCGACCCGCAACGCCGCGGCGCCGGCATCGGCGACCTGCAGCTTGACCGTGTTGTAGCGGTTGAACTCGGCCACCGCCGCCTGCAGCGGGGTGTCGTCGAAACTCAGGTAGCCGCTGCGCCAGTCCAGCACGCGCTCGGCCTCGGTCAGCGCCACCCGCCGCACCAACACCCCGTGCGGGCCGGCCTGGGCGATGCTGCCGGCGTGCAGCAGCAGCGGCGGCGCCTGCGGTGCGCCGGCCGATTCCAGCCGCACCGTGCCTTCGGTGACCACCACGCGCAGCGCGTCGGCCTCGCGGCGCACCGCGAAGCGCGTGCCCACCGCCACCACCCGGCGCGCGCCGCTGTCGACCACGAACGGCCGGGCCGGATCCTTGCTCACCGCGAAGAACGCTTCGCCGCGCTGCAGGTCGATGCGCCGCTGCGCGCGCGATAGCGCCACCGCGATGCGGCTGTCGCTGCTCAGCGTGGCCTGCGAACCATCGGCCAGGGCCACCGGGCGCAACTGGCCGGTGACGCTGGCATAGGCGGTGGGGACCGGTTCGACCGCATGGCGCCAGAGCAGGGACAGCACCGCGACTCCCAGCACTGCCGCGGCCAGTGCGGCCGGCCAGCGCCGTCGCGGCCGTGCGCGCGGACGCGGGGCGAAGCGCAGGCCGCGCAGATCCGGTGCGGCCGAGGCCGCCGGCGCAACCACGCGGCCGCCCAGGCCCTGCCAGCGGCCGCGTTCGGGCACCTGCCCGTCGCGCTGGCCTGCGCCCAGCGCCTGCAGGCGCCCGCTCTCCTGCCAGGCGGCCTGCAGGCGCAGGAACGCCACCCGGTGCGCGGTGGCCGCGGCCAGCCACGCATCCAGGCGCGCCTGCCGTGCGTCGGTCCAGTCGCCGCGGTCGCGCCGCGCCAGCCAGGCCGCCGCACGCGCCTCAATCCACCTGCTGTCCATCGCGTGCCCGCGCCTGCAACGGCCTCGCCGGCGCCGCTGCGCCCTCGTCGCCATGGAAATGATCGGCCAGCAGGCGCATGCCGCGGGCCACCTGCTTCTCCACGCTCTTCTCGCTGATTCCCAGGCGCACGGCCACCTCCTTCTGCGGCAGTTCCTCGACCCGCCGCAGCCAGACCACGCTGCGGCAGCGGTCCGGCAACCGGTCGAAGGCCGCCGCCAGCCGACCCAGCACCTGCCGTCCGCCGCACCAGCGTTCCGGCGACAGCTCGTCTATCAGGACGTGCATCGACTCCAGATCCCCCACCGCCTCGATCGACACCACCCGGTTGCGGCGCAGCCGGTCGGTCATCAGGTGCCGCGCGGTGGCGAACAGGAACGACTTGGGCAGGCTCGGCCGCGCCTTGCCGGCGGCCTCGTAGACGCGCACGTAGATCTCCTGGCGCAGGTCGTGCCATTCCTCGCGATGCGGCCAGCAGCGCCGCAGGTAGCCGCTGAGCGCCTGCTCGTGGACCAGGATTTCTTGGACGAACCAATCGTCGAGGGAAGCGGACATGGATCCCACATTAGCCGATCGCCGGCGCGTGCGGGCAAGTGCCGCGCGCGCCGACGTGGGAGGGTGAGCCGGCGGGGGGAAACCGTGCCGCCGTTCGTCCCCTCTCAGCAACGAGCCGCACGCTCGCCTGCCCGCCCCGTTCCCGAGGAGATCCGCATGACCCGTTCCGTCGGCCTGTTCCGGCCCTGGCTCTCGCTGCTGCTGGGCCTGTGCCTGGCCACGCCCGCCGTCGCGCGCGATTACCGCCAGTACCTGGTCGGCGATCCGGCCGCGCCCACGCCCGGCCCGGTGTCGCCCGGCCTGCTGCTGATGGGCGGCGGCGACCGCAACTACGACGCGCTGCGCTGGTTCATGGCCAAGGCCGGGCACGGCCACGTGGTGGTGCTGCGCGCCTCGCAGGCGGGCGAGGTGGGCGAGGAGTTCTACCGCAAGGTCGGCGGCGTGGCCTCGGTGGAGACCTTCGTGTTCAGCGGCCGCGGCGCCTCCAGCGACCCGGCGTTGCTGCGCGCGCTGGCCCGCGCCGACGGCATCTTCATCGCCGGCGGCGACCAGTCGCGCTATGTGCGTTACTGGAAGAACACGCCGGTGGCCGACGCGCTGGACGCGCACGTGCGCGCCGGCAAGCCGCTGGGCGGCACCAGCGCCGGCCTGGCGATGCTGGGCGAGTACCTGTACGGCTCCATGGACGGCGGCAGCATCACCAGCCCGGCGGCGCTGGCCGATCCGCTGGGGCCGGCGGTCACCCTCGAGACCTACTTCCTGCACCTGGATCTGCTCAAGCGGGTCATCACCGACACCCACTTCCGCGAACGCGACCGCCTCGGCCGCCTGTTCGCGTTCCGCGCCAAGGCGGCCACGCTGGCGCCCAAGGGGGAACCGCTGATCGGCCTGGGCGTGGACGAGAGCGCCGCGGTGGCGGTGGAAGGCGACGGCACCGCGCGCGTCTATGCCACCGATCCGCAGGCCGTGGCCACCGTGGTCGCCGGGCCGTTGCAACCGCCCACCCCGGCCGGGCAGCCACTGCAGGCCGCGCGCATCGAGACGGTCGGCGTCGGCCCCGGCTCCACCCTGCACCTGCCCGACGGCCGCGTCGAGGCGCCGGTCTTTCACCGCTACTACGCGGTGCAGGACGGGCGCATGCGCGAGATTCCCGCCACCACGCTGGTGATCCATGGCGGTGCCGGCGTCGAGCGCGCCAGCAGCAGCGCCGCCGATCTGGCCGAGGCGCGCGCGGCGATGGAAAAGGCGCTGCGCACCGGGCAGGCGCTGCTGGCACAGGGCAAACCGGCAGTGGATGCGGTGGCCGCGGCGATCGCGGTGTTGGAGGATTCGCCGCAGTTCAACGCCGGCAAGGGCGCGGTGTTCACCCACGATGGCCGCAACGAACTGGACGCGGCGATCATGGACGGGCGCACCGGCAAGGCCGGCGCGGTGGCCGGCGTGCACCGGGTCAAGAACCCGATCGAGCTGGCGCGTGCGGTGATGGACCAGTCCGAGCACGTGATGCTGGTCGGCGATGGCGCCGAGGTCTTCGCAAAGCAGCACGGCATCGCCCTGGTCGATCCGTCCTACTTCCGCACCGAGAAGCGCTGGCAGCAATTGCAGCAGGCGCTGAAGGAAGAGGCCAACAAGCAGGCGCACGCCGACCTGGAGACCGCCAAGCACTTCGGCACGGTCGGCGCGCTGGCGCTGGACCTGCAGGGCAACCTGGCCGCCGGCACCTCCACCGGCGGCATGACCAACAAGCGCTACGGCCGCGTCGGCGACTCGCCGATCATCGGCGCCGGCACCTTCGCCGACAGCCGCTGCGCGGTGTCCGGCACAGGCTGGGGCGAGTTCTACATCCGCGCGGTGGCCGCCTACGACATCTGTGCGCGGGTGAAGTACGCCGGGCAGAGCCTGGCCCAGGCCGCCGACGCGGTGATCGACCAGCAGATCCCCAAGGCCGGCGGCGACGGCGGCGCCATCGCGCTGGGCGCCGACGGCAGCGTCGCCTTCCCGTTCAACACCGAGGGCATGTACCGCGGCTGGATCGGCGCCGACGGCGTGCCGCACGTGGCCATCTTCAAGGACGAGGCGTTGCCGCTGCCCGGCGGGCAGTGAGCCCCGCGCGCCGGCGCGCCTGCGCGGTGCGCCGGCTGGCCTGGGAGTCGCGTTGCGGGCCCCGCGCTGGTGGCGCCGGCGCCCGGCCCGTGCCCGGCGATCTGTACGCCGGCTGGCTGCCGCGCCGGGCCGAGCCAATGGCACATGCCGCTGCCATGCAAACCCGGTAACGTGGGCGGCTGTCTTGGCCCCAAGGTCCTCCCAGGAGTTCCACCTCATGTCGCGTAACGTCGTTCTGGCCGCTGCCATCAGCCTGGCGCTGGCCGCCTGTTCCGGTAAGGAGTCCACCCCCGTGCCCGCCGCCCCCGCTGCTCCGGCCGCCGCGCAGCCCGCCGCCGCCACCAACCCGCTGCTTACCCCCAGCACGCTGCCGTTCCAGGCGCCGCCGTTCGACAAGATCAAGGACAGCGACTACCTGCCGGCGTTCGAAGAAGGCATGAAGCAGCACCTGGCCGAGATCCGCAAGATCGCCGACAACCCGGAGCCGGCCACCTTCGCCAACACCCTGGAGGCGATGGAGCGCAGCGGCGAGACCCTGACCCGCGTGTCGCGCATCTTCTTCGGCCTGGTCCAGGCCGACACCAACGATGCCCGCCAGAAGATCCAGGAAGAGATCGCGCCCAAGCTGGCTGCGCACCAGGACGAGATCAGCTTGGATCCCAAGCTGTTCGCGCGCATCAAGAGCCTGTACGACCAGCGCGACACGCTGACCCTCGACCCGGAGCAGAAGCGCCTGGTCGAGTACGAATACCAGGAGTTCGTGCGTGCCGGCGCGCAGCTGTCCGACGCCGACAAGGCCACCCTGCGCAAGCTCAACGTCGAAGAGACCACCCTGGCCACGCAGTTCCACACCAAGCTGGTCGCGGCCACCGCCGCTGGCGCCGTGGTGGTGGACGACAAGGCCAAGCTCGACGGCATGTCCGACGGCGACATCGCCTCGGCCGCGCAGGACGCCACCGCGCGCAAGCTCGACGGCAAGTATCTGCTGGCCCTGCAGAACACCACCCAGCAGCCGGTGCTGGCGTCGCTGAAGGACCGCGACCTGCGTCAGCAGGTGATGGCCGCTTCGCAGTCGCGCGCGGAGAAGGGTGATGCCAACGACACCCGCCAGACCGTGCAGCGCCTGGCCCAGCTGCGCGCGCAGAAGGCCAAGCTGCTCGGCTTCGACAGCTACGCCGCCTACAGCCTCAGCGACCAGATGGCCAAGACCCCGGACGCGGCGCTGAAGCTGCTCACCGACACCGTGCCTGCCGCCACCGCCAAGGCGCGCAGCGAAGCGGCCGAGATGCAGAAGGTGATCGACGCGCAGAAGGGCGGCTTCAAGCTCACCGCCGCCGACTGGGACTTCTACGCCGAGCAGGTGCGCAAGGCCAAGTACGACCTCGACGAAGCGCAGATCAAGCCGTACTTCGAACTGGACAACGTGCTGCAGAACGGCGTCTTCTACGCCGCCAACCAGCTCTACGGCCTCACCTTCAAGGAACGCACCGACATCCCCACCTACCACGACGGGATGAAGGTCTATGAAGTGTTCGACAAGGACGGCAAGTCGCTGGCGCTGTTCTACACCGACTACTTCAAGCGCGACAGCAAGTCCGGCGGCGCCTGGATGGACGAGTTCGTCGGCCAGAACGGCCTGACCGGCACCAAGCCGGTGGTCTACAACGTCTGCAACTTCACCAAGCCCGCCCCGGGCCAGCCGGCGCTGCTGAGCTTCGACGACGTCACCACCATGTTCCACGAGTTCGGCCATGCGCTGCACGGCATGTTCTCCAACGTGAAGTACCCGACCCTGGCCGGCACCTCCACCTCGCGCGACTTCGTCGAGTTCCCCTCGCAGTTCAACGAGCACTGGGCGTCGGATCCGAAGGTGTTCACGCACTACGCCAAGCACTACCAGACCGGCGAGGCGATGCCGGCCGACCTGGTGGAGAAGATCAAGAAGTCGCGCACCTTCAACCAGGGCTACGCCACCACCGAGTACCTGTCGGCGGCGCTGCTCGACCTGTCCTGGCACACCCTGCCGGCCGACGCGCCGCTGCAGGACGTGGACAAGTACGAGGCCGACTCGCTGAAGAAGTACAAGGTGGACCTGGCCGAAGTGCCGCCGCGCTACCGCACCACCTATTTCGACCACATCTGGGGCGGCGGCTACTCGGCCGGCTACTACGCCTACTTCTGGTCGGAAGTGCTCGACGACGACGCGTTCCAGTGGTTCAAGGAGCACGGCGGCCTGACCCGCGCCAACGGCGACATCTTCCGCGACAAGATCCTCTCGCGCGGCAACACCGTCGACCTGGCCACCCTGTACCGCGACTTCCGCGGCAAGGACCCCAGCGTCGAGCCGCTGCTGGAAAACCGTGGTCTGAAGAACTGATCGGCGCTGCGCCGATCGGGTGTGTGGAGAACGGAATGGCCTTGCGGCCATCCCGTTTTTTGTTGGCGAAGGAGAGGGACATGAAGGGAAACTGGATTGTCGGCATGGTGATGCTGGGCGCCTGTTTTGCGGCGTCTGCCGCAGGACGGCTGGACATCCGGCTGGAACACGCGCAAGCAGCCAGCAACAGCACGGGGGCAGCGGTCATCACGATTACCCTGATCAATGCGGGCGATCAGCCGATCGCGGTGCCGGATGCCTATATCCCCGAGGTGAGTCGTGACGGGCGACTGCAAGCGAATCTGTTCCGAGTGCTGCAGGAAGATGGAAGTCCGGTGGACTACCTTGGCATTCACGTGAGGCAGCTCCCGGGTTCGGTGCCTGATGTGATTCTGCCTCCGGGCAAGTCGAAATCCGCAACGGTGGATCTGTCCCGGAGCTACCGGATCGTGCCTGGACGCCGCTACTTGGTGGTTGTGCAGCCGTTGTTGCGGTATCGCGAACTTCCGGCGACCACCGCCGCGAATGTTTCCGATCAGGTCGGTTCCCTCAAGCCCGCCACATCCAACCGCATCGAGGTCACGCCGTAGGCATCTGCCGAGGCGTGACCGCCGTTCTTTTGTTCGCACGCTGGCGCGCGCTGCGGTCTGGGAAAGTACGCTCGAACCGCCAAGGTGGCGCGTCTCGACAGATGCGGCATGATTGCGGCTGATTCATCCAGCTGATGCATGGGAGTCGAAACATGATGGTGGGTCTGGCGCTTCTGATGAGCGTAGCAGCGGGTTCGGCGCATTTCGGCGCATCGAGACCGCAGAGCTTTTCCAATGTCTGCTGGTCCGAGGATGGCGGAGATTTGCTGGGGACGACGATCTGGATCCTGCCCGCCGTCGATGGCACCCGGCTGTTGATCCAGCGCTACGAGGGCGGGCCGTTGACCCCGTCCTTGTTCTCGACGCATGCCGAAGACGAAACGCTCGTGGTGTATTCGGAGCGGAGCGAGCCGCTTTATGTAGTGCGTCGCGACGGGAAAGGCGCGCGGATCACCTATCTCAATGGCGAACAAGGGAGTGAGGGCGGAAACGAGGAGCGTCTGCCTCCCGTCGTCAAAGTGGGTGAGTTTCCGGACTGCAAGTAGTTGCCGTCTTCATGGTGTCGGCATGCGTCTGTGCCGGGCGACGCCATGCCTTTCGTCACTGGCTCCCCGAGCCGCCAAGCGCGCACTGTCGCGACGACACACCCCGTGCCGCCTCGTTCACCCCAGGTGCCCCATGACCCACGCCGATCCGCATGCCACCCGCCTGCAGCGCGCCGCGCGCTGGACCCGCAAGGAACTGCTGCCGATGGTGGTGATGCTGTTGCTGCTCACCGCCGCGCGGTCGTCCTTCGCCAATCACTACGTGGTGCCCTCCGGCTCGATGCAGCCGACGCTGCAGCCCGGCGATCGCGTTGCCGTGGACATGAGCGCCTACGGGCTGCGCGTGCCGTTCACCGAGTACCGCTTGCTCGAACGCGACCGACCGCAGCGCGGTGACGTGGCGGTGTTCGATTCGCCGCACGACGGCACCCGCCTGATCAAGCGCGTGGTGGCGGTGGCGGGCGACCGTGTGGATGTGCGCGATGGTCATCTCTCCATCAACGGTCAGCCGCTGCAGGTGGACGCCGCAGGCGATCAGGAGCGGTTCGGCGCGCGCATCGCCCGACTCGACCTGGACGCGGGTGGCGGCCCGGACCTGCACGATGTGCGGGTGCCGCCGGGCAAGCTGCTGGTCATGGGCGATCATCGCGGCGACAGTTTCGATGGCCGCTATTTCGGCTTCGTCGATGCCGACAGCGTCTATGGCAAGGCGCTGGCGGTGTTCTATCGTTGCGGCGAGGGATTCGAGTGGGCGCGGCTGTAGAGCGCGGCTAACGACGAGGGAACATGCTCCGTAGGAGCGGCTTCAGCCGCGACGGGCATTCCCGGTAACGCCTGTCGCGGCTGAAGCCGCTCCTACGGAGGCAACCTGCTGGTGCCGCGGTGCAGTCAGAACGCCACGCCGGCCAGCGTGCACGCCACCTCCCACAACCGTGCGGCCACCTGCGGATCGCGCGCCTGCCGGGCGATCCTGGCCGGTGCCGGGTCGCCTTTCAGTTCGAACGGGCCGTCCGGTCCGTAGTACGCGCCACCCCGCACCTGCGGCGATGTCGCGGCATAGAGCGTAGGGAGTGCGCCGGCCGCGGCGGAATGGCTGATCAACGGGGCCAGCCATTTGGTCGCCGTGCCCACCACGCTGCGGCGGCCGTCTGCGTCCGGGCCATTGGCGACCAGCGCGGTCTGCGCGATGCCGGGATGCGCGGCGACTGCACACAGGCCCCACCCGCGCGCGTCGCTGCGCCGCTGCAATTCCAGCGAGAACATCAGCATCGCCAGCTTGGATTGCCCATAGGCCTTCCACGGCCGGTAGGGACGTTCGCACTGCAGGTCGTCGAAGTCGATGCGGCCTTGGCGGTGCGCCAGGCTCGACAGGTTCACCACGCGTGCGGCCGGCGCAGCGCGCAGCAGCGGCAGCAGCCGCGCGGTCAGCGCGAAGTGGCCGATGTAGTTGCTGCCGAACTGCAGTTCCAGGCCGTCGGCCGTGGTCTGCCGCTGCGGCGGCGCCATCACGCCGGCGTTGTTGATCAGCACATCCAGCCGCGGGAAGCGCGCCGCGATGCGCTCGGCGAAGGCGGCCACCGACGCGAGCTGCGCCAGGTCCAGCGCCTCCACGCGCACGTCGGCCGCCGGATGCGCGGCGAGGATGGCCTGCCGCGCGCTCTCGCCCTTGCCCGCGTTGCGCGCGGCGAGCACCACGCTGGCGCCCGCGCCGGCCAGGGCCAGCGCGGTCTCGTAGCCTAGGCCGCCAGGGCTGGCACCGGTGACGATGGCGATCTTGTCGCGCTGCGACGGCAGGTCGGACAGTGTCCAGCGGCTCACAGCGACACCCCCTGCGCCAGTGCGCGCCACCAGCGCTCGCCGTGCGCAGGCTGCGCCAAGTCGACACGCTCGCCCATGCGCGGCGTGGCCAGCGCCACGCCAGCAGCGTCGGCCAGTGCCGCGAGGCGTTCGAAGGGTTCGTGCCAGGCGTGCATGGCCAGGTCGAAGGTGCCGTTGTGGATCGGCAGCAGCGTGCGTCCACCGATGTCCAGATGCGCCTGCAGGGTCTGCTCCGGCTGCATGTGCACGTGCGGCCAATCGACATCGTAGGCGCCGTTTTCGATCAGGCTCACATCGAACGGGCCCAGCCGCTCGCCGATCGCCTTGAAGCCGTCGGAGTAGCCGCCGTCGCCGCTGAAGAACAGCTTCAGGTCGGGCGTCTCAATCGCCCACGAGCACCACAGCCGGCGCCCGCGGTCGAACATGCCGCGGCCGGAGAAATGCTGCGCCGGCGTCGCGGTCAGCGTCACCCCGTCCACCGTGGTCGACTGCCACCAATCCAGTTGCCGCACCTTGTCCGCGGCCACGCCCCAGCGCCGCAGCAGGTCGCCCACGCCCAGCGGGGTCACGAACGTCCCGACGCGCTCGGCCAGGCGGCGGATGCTGGTGCGGTCCAGGTGATCGTAGTGATCGTGCGAGAGGATCACCCCGGCGATCGGCGGCAACGCGTCCAGCGCGATCGGCGGGGCGTGGAAGCGGCGCGGGCCGGCGAACGGAAACGGCGAGGCGCGTTCGGAGAACACCGGGTCGGTCAGCCACAAACGCTCGCGCAGCTTGAGCAGCACGGTGGAATGGCCGAGCCGGTACAGGCTGTGGTCTGGCGCCGCCAGCAACTGCGCGGCGGTCAACGGCAGCACCGGCAGCGGCTGCGCGGGCACCGCCTCGGCCGACTTGCGGGTCAGCAGATGCCACAGGATCCGCAGGGTCCCGGCCAGGCCGGGCGCGCCGCTGGTGCCCGGGGTGGCGTTGCGGAAGCGGCCGTGGCGGTACTGCGGCGACGCCAGATGCGCAGGCGGAACAGGGGACAGCGAGGAAGCGGACGCGGACATGGCAGCAATCCTTGGAAGACGAGCGCGAGAATTACACTACACAGTGTAGTTTCCTTTTCGTGAAAGTAAACCGGTCGGTGTAACATCCGCCCATGGCTTCTCCTTCCACGCCCGTTCCGGCACGGCTGACCGAGCGCAAGCGCCAGGCGATCCTGGAGGCGGCGATCGCCGAGTTCCATGGCCATGGCTTCGAGGCCACCAGCATGGACCGCGTCGCGGCCAGCGCCGGCGTATCCAAGCGCACCGTCTACAACCATTTCCCCAGCAAGGACGCGCTGTTCGACGAGATCCTGGTGCAGCTCTGGCAACGCAGCCTGGAGACGGTCGGCGTGCCCTACGACCCGCAGCAGCCGCTGCGCGCGCAACTGCTGCAGTTGCTGCAGCAGAAGCTGCAGATGTTCGACGACTCCGCCTTCCTGGGCCTGTCGCGAATGGCGATGGTCGAGGGCCTGCGCGCGCCCGAGCGTGCGCGCGACCTGGTCGCGCGCCTGGGCAGCAAGGAGGAGGGCACCCTGGTGTGGTTGCGCGCGGCCCTGGCCGATGGGCGGCTCAAGCCGCTGCAGCCCGAGTTCGCCGCGCAGCAGTTGCATGCGCTGATCAAGGGCTTCGCGTTCTGGCCACAGCTGAGCATGGGCCAGCCGCCGCTCAGCCCCGCGCAACAGGCCGAGGTCGCCGCGTCGGCGGCCGACATGTTCCTCGGGCATTACGCGCGCGATCCGGACTAGCGCGGCCGCATCGTCGCGCGTGCGCAGCGGCCATCAGCCCTCGCACCACACCGCCAGTTCGTAGCCGTCGCGGTCGGCGAAGTGGAAGCGGCGTCCGCCAGGGAAGGCGAACACCGGGCGCACGATGCGGCCGCCGGCGGCCTCGATGCGCGCCTGGGTGGCGGCGAGATCGTGGGAGTACAGCACCACCAGCGCGCCGCCGGGCTGCGGCGTACCGTGGAAGAAGCCGCCGCTCAGGCGGCCGTCGCGGAACTCGCAGTAGTCCGGGCCGTAGTCCTGGAAGCTCCAGTCGAAGGCCTGGCCATAGAAGGCCTTGGCCGCATCGATCGAGGCGACGGCGAATTCCAGGTAGTCGATGCGGTGATGCTGTTCGGCGCGGGACATGGGCGGCTCCTGTGGACGAGTCGCCAGTATCCCGCGCCGCGGCGGCGCCGGCTTGGCGAAAACGGCCAACTCAGCGCGCGTGCCGCTGCACCAGCTCGCGCGGGCTGACCCCGGTCAGTTGCCGGCTGTCGCGCACCAGGTGCGGCGCGTCGCCGTAGCCGGCCTCGAGGGCGGCCGCGGTCAGGTTGGGATGCTGGCGGACCAGGCCCAGGAAGCGTTGCAGGCGCAGGATGCGCTCCAGGGTCTTGGCGCCATAGCCGAACGCGTCGTGGCTGCGTCGCCGCAGCGTGCGCTCGCTGATGCCCAGCGCGGCGGTCAATGCGGCCAGTCGCGGCGGTGTGCTGCCGGCGAGTTGCGCGAACAGCCAGGCCATCGCGCGGTCGGGCTGCAGCGGCCGGCTGGCGCACAGCGCGTGCAAGGCCGCCAGCGGATCGGCGGCATCCTCCAGCCGCGCCTGCCAGTCGCGGCCGCGCATGCCCCACAGCGCGTCCAGCGGCACGCGCTGGTCGGCGACGGCATGCAGCGGCACGCCGAGCAGGCTGGCGCCGGCCCCGGCCGCCAGCCGTATGCCGGTCAACACGCTGCCCGGCGCCAACGTGGCGTCGCTGGCGCGGCGGTCCGGCCCGGCCACGAACAGCGCGCGGCCGTCCCAGATCAGGTCGACGCAGCCGTCGGGCAGCACCTGCGTCGCAGCGGTGTCGGCCTCGCCCTGGCGGAACCGCCAACTGCAGCGCAGGCGGTCGCGCAGTGCCGGTGGCGGGCCAACTTCGACGTAGTGCGATGGCGTCTGCGCCGCGCTCATCGCGCAACGCCGCGGCGCGCATGTGCCGGGGCGCCGAGGCATGTGGCGCGTCGCATCGCTGCGCAGCGTGCACATGCGGTCCAGGGAAACGTGTTCGCCATCGCCATCGCCATCGCCATCGCCATCACTCAGCGCCTGCGACCCGCGGCGTGCAGCCGTTCGGTCGTCGAGGCGGCGGAAGGGCGCTGGAACCAGGCCACCATGGGAGAGGCCATCAGCGTGGTCAACAGGGTCATGCCGAACAACAGCGTGAACAGGTCGGGGCCGATGAGGCCGCTGTCCAGGCCGATCTTGATCACCACCAGTTCCATCAACCCACGCGCGTTCATCAACGAGCCGACGGTCAGGCTGTCGCGCCAATCGTGGCCGCTCAAGCGCGCGCCCAGGGTGCAGCCGACCAGCTTGCCGGTCACGGCCACGCCGACAACCACGGCGAAGCCGACGAAGCCGGCGCCGGCGAAGGCGGTGGGGCTGGTGGCCTGGCCTGCCACTGCGAACAGCACCGGCATCAGCAATGCGATGGCCAACGGTTCGATGCGCTCGCCCAGATGCTCGAGGAGGCGGTCGTCGCGGGGCAGGCACACGCCGAACAGGAACGCGCCGAAGATCGCGTGCAGACCGATCCATTCGGCAGCCGCCGCACAGCCGAGCAGACCGATCAGTACCCAGGCCAGTGCCGTCGGCGCGTAGCGCCCGTCATGCGCACGCGGTCGCAGCAGGCGCGCGTAGACTGGGCGCAGCACGCCGAAGGTGATCGCGATCAGCGCCAATGCACCCAGGACGGTCGCACCGACGCCGCCATGCACATTGCCGCCGGTCAGTGTGAGCACCACGGCCAGGAAGATCCACACGGTCGCGTCGTCGATCACCGCCGCACCCAACGCCAGGCGTCCGGCCGGAGTGCGGGTCATGTTGCGGTCCTTGAGGATGCGCGCCAACACCGGGAAGGCGGTGACCGACATCGCCGCCGCAATGAAAAGCGAGAACGGCCAGAAGCCGATGCCCGGCGGGGCGAACTGCGGAAACAGCCAGGCGCCGGCCGCCAGCCCCAACAGCAGCGGCAGCACGATGCCGGACACGCCGACCGCCAACGACGCCCGGACCTGCGCCTTGGTGCCTTCCGGTGCGCGCAGCTCCACACCCACCACGAACATGAACAGCGCGACGCCGACGTTCGCCAGCCCCGACAGGGGCGGCAGGCTTGCCGGCGCGAACACCAGGCCGTGCCAATGAGGCAGCCACACACCGAAGGCGATCGGGCCAAGCAGCAGGCCGGCCGCCATCTCGCCGATCACCGGCGGCTGGCCGACCCGTTGCAGCAGCATTCCGCACAGGCGGGCGGCGCCGAGGATCAGCGCCAACTGGATCAGCAACAGCGTCGTGGGGTTCATTGCGCTTCCTTCCTGGGGTCGGAGCGGATGCCGAGGGCGCCATGCGCCCGGTGGTCCCCAGCGAGCGCAACGTGCCGCCAGTGTATGTCAGTGTGAGAGCGGCATCTGCCGGGGGAGGCGATCGGGGGCTGCCGCATTGGGGGGGCGGAGCGCGACGCGCCATGGCCGGGAACGCGCCTGCTGCCACGACGCTCACCGCTCCGACGGCCCGCTCTCGTCGTAGCCGCGCGGGGTGAACAGGTCCGGCTGGATGAGTTCGATGAAGGCGCGCGCCTGCGGCGACAGGTACTTGCCCTTGCGCACCACCACGCCGTAGCTGCGCGCCGGGAAGTAATCGCCCAGGGCGCGGGTGGCCAGGCGCGCGCGGTCGGCGTCGGTGAGGCAGATCGAACTGACGATGGACACGCCCATGCCCATCGCCACGTACTGCTTGATCACCTCCCAGCCGCCGACCTCCAGCGCCACGGTGTAGGGCACGCGCGCCTGCTGGAACACCAGGTCGACCAGGCGGTAGGTGACCTGGCGCCGCGGCGGCAGGATCAGCGGGTAGGGCGACAGGTCTTCCAGGGTCAGCCTGGGCTTGCGGGCCAGTGGGTGGTCGTGCGGGGCGATCAGCAACTGTTCGAAGCGGTACACCGGGGCGTAGCTGAGGTCGGCGGGGACGTCGAGCATGGAGCCGACCGCCAGGTCCACCGCGTCCTCGCGCAGCAGGTCGGTGCCGTCGGCGCTGATCGCGTTGTGCAGGGTCAGCCGCACCTGCGGGTGGCGGGCGCGGAAGGCTTCCACGATCTTCGGCAGCAGATAGAGGATGGTGGAACTGTTGGCGGCGACGTTGAGCTCGCCGGCGTCCAGTCCCCGCGCCTTCTCGCGGAAGTCGGCCTCCAGCCGGTCCAGGCTCTCCACCAGCGGCTGCGCCATCTCGTACAGCAACTGGCCCTCGCGGCTGGGCACCAGGCGGCGGCCGCTGCGCTCGAACAGCACCACCCCCAGCTCCCGCTCCAGCGCCTGCAACTGCAGGGTCACCGCCGGCTGGCTGACGAACAAAGCCTCCGCGGCCCGCGACACCGCGCCCAGGCGCACCGTCTGGCAGAACGCGCGCAGCGGTTTGAGCCGGTCGGATTTGTAAGGAAATCGCGGGGTTGCAGCGTTGCCCGTGGCCATGACGTGACAGTTATAAGTCTTACTTATATAAAGCATTGACAAAACTGCTTTGTCAAATACATGGCCTGGCAGCACGGTGGAGCCCCGGAAACATCGAGGAATCCCCACATGTCCGCCCCCGCTTTCGCTGTCGCTCCCGACCCCACGCGTTCCACGCCGGGCATCGCCCTGACCACCTCGCTGGCCGGCCAGGACGCCCTGCTGCCGCCGCCGCTGCTGGCCCTGCTGGTGTCGCTGCACCGGGCGATCGAGCCCGAGCGGCAGGCGCGGCTGGCGGCGCGTCGCGAGCGCCAGGCCTTCTTCGACGCCGGCGGCCTGCCGGACTTCCGCGACGACACCCGGGCGATCCGCGAGGGCGACTGGCAGGTGGCGCCGCTGCCCGAGGCGCTGCAGGACCGCCGGGTCGAGATCACCGGCCCGACCGATCCGAAGATGGTCATCAATGCGCTGAACTCCGGCGCCAAGGTGTACATGGCCGACTTCGAGGACTCGACCGCGCCGACCTGGCGCAACCTGGTCGCCGGCCAGCGCGCGCTGGCCGAGGCGGTGGCCGGGACGCTGACCTTCACCGCGCCGGCCGCGCGCGACGGCAGCCCGGGCAAGCGCTATGCGCTGCGACCCTATGAGGAACAGGCCGTGCTGATCGTGCGCCCGCGCGGCTGGCACCTGGACGAGAAGCACGTGCTGGTCGATGGCCAGCCACTGGCCGGCGGCCTGTTCGATGCGGCGCTGTTCGCCTTCCACAACGGACGCGCGCTGCAGGCCAAGGACCGCGGCCCGTACCTGTACCTGCCCAAGCTGCAGTCGATGGAGGAAGCGGCGCTGTGGGAAACCGCGCTGGCCCACATCGAGGACATGCTCGGCCTGCCGCAAGGCCAGATCAAGGTCACCGTGCTGATCGAGACGCTGCCGGCGGTGTTCGAGATGGACGAGATCCTGCACGCGCTGCGCGGGCGCATCGTCGGCCTGAACTGCGGCCGCTGGGACTACATCTTCTCCTACCTGAAGACCTTCCGCCGGCATCCGGACCGGGTGCTGCCCGAGCGCGGCCAGGTGACCATGACCCAGCCGTTCCTGAAGGCCTATTCGGAATTGCTGATCCGCACCTGTCACCGTCGTGGCGCGCATGCGATGGGCGGCATGGCCGCGCAGATCCCGATCAGCCACGACGAGGCGGCCAACGAACAGGCGATGGCGCGGGTGCGCGCGGACAAGCTGCGCGAGGTCACCGCCGGCCACGACGGCACCTGGGTGGCGCACCCGGCGCTGATCCCGATCGCCCGTGCGGTGTTCGACGAACACATGCGCACGCCGAACCAACATGCGGTGCGCCGCGAGGACGTGCAGGCCGACCGCGACACGCTGATCGCCCCGTCCACCGGCACGATCACCCGCGCCGGCTTCGAGGGCAACATCGAAGTGTGCGTGCGCTACCTGGCGGCGTGGCTCGACGGCAACGGCTGCGTGCCGATCCACCACCTGATGGAGGACGCCGCCACCGCCGAGATCAGCCGCAGCCAGCTGTGGCAGTGGCTGCACGTGGGCGGCCTGCACCTGGACGACGGCACCGCCATCGACTTCGCCCTGTTCGACGCCTGCCTGCGGCAGTTGCCGGCACGGCTGGGCGAGCGAGCGCTGCTGCCGGGCGGGGCGCGGGTGGACGAGGCCATCACGCTGCTGGACCGGCTGACGCGCGACGAAGAACTGGCCGACTTCCTGACCTTGCCGGCCTATCAGTTGATTGATTGAACGCGGGGATTGGGGAGTCGGGATTGGGGATTCGTGAAAGCGATGTCTCTGTCTCTGACCTCTCCCGTGCCTGCCAAGCCTATATCCGACCACCGCCCCACGTTTCATCGCTGCATCCATTTTTCGAGGAGAACGCCAGATGAGCACCACGTTGCAGACCGCCGAACAGATCCAGCGCGACTGGGATACCGATCCGCGCTGGGCCGGGATCACCCGCAACTACACCGCCGCCGACGTGGTGCGCCTGCGCGGCACGGTGCACGTGGAGCATTCGCTGGCCCGGCTCGGTGCCGAGAAGCTGTGGAAGTACCTGCACGAGAAGGATTTCGTCAACGCGCTGGGCGCGCTGACCGGCAACCAGGCGATGCAGCAGGTCAAGGCCGGGCTCAACGCCATCTACCTGTCCGGCTGGCAGGTCGCCGCCGACGCCAACTTGGCCGGGCAGATGTACCCGGACCAGTCGCTGTACCCGGCCGACTCGGTGCCGGCGGTGGTCAAGCGCATCAACAACACCCTGTTGCGTGCGGACCAGTTGCACCACGCCGAAGGCAAGGACGAGATCGACTTCCTGCAGCCGATCGTGGCCGACGCCGAGGCCGGCTTCGGCGGCGTGCTCAACGCCTTCGAACTGATGAAGGCGATGATCGAGGCCGGCGCGGCCGGCGTGCATTTCGAGGACCAGTTGGCCTCGGTGAAGAAGTGCGGGCACATGGGCGGCAAGGTGCTGGTGCCGACCCGCGAGGCGATCGAGAAGTTGAACGCCGCGCGCCTGGCCGCCGACGTGATGGGCGTGCCGACCCTGCTGGTGGCGCGCACCGATGCCGAGGCCGCCGACCTGGTGACCAGCGACATCGACCCGAACGACCGCCCGTTCACCACCGGCGAGCGCACCGTCGAAGGCTTCTTCCGCACCCGCAAGGGCCTGGACCAGGCGATCAGCCGCGGCCTGGCCTACGCGCCCTACGCAGACCTGATCTGGTGCGAGACCGGCAAGCCGGACCTGGAGTTCGCGCGCAAGTTCGCCGAGGCCATCCATGCCAAGTTCCCCGGCAAGCTGCTGGCCTACAACTGCTCGCCCAGCTTCAACTGGAAGAAGAACCTGGACGACGCCACCATCGCCAAGTTCCAGCGCGAGATCGCCAGCTACGGCTACAAGTTCCAGTTCATCACCCTGGCCGGCTTCCACGCGCTGAACTACTCGATGTTCAACCTGGCGCACGGTTACGCGCGCCGGCAGATGAGCGCCTTCGTCGAACTGCAGGAGGCCGAGTTCGCCGCCGCCGACCGCGGCTTCACCGCGGTCAAGCACCAGCGCGAGGTCGGCACCGGCTACTTCGATGCGGTGACCCAGGCGATCCAGCAGGGCCAGTCCTCGACCACCGCGCTGACCGGCTCGACCGAGGAAGAGCAGTTCCATGGCGAGAAGGCGGCCTGACCTGCAGCCAGGTGCCGATCGATCGCCCCTCCCTGGCAGGAGGTGGGAAGCCCGGGTTCGCCCGGGCTTTTTTTAAGCGCGGGTGCCGATGGCGCGGCGACCATGTCTACCGCGTGCGACAGCTTGCTGTAGCGTCTCCTGGCGGGGCGAGATTGGCTGTGAAATGTATCGTGAGCGCCATGTGTAGGTGATATGCTCACCGGACAGGGGCCAGCGACGTCAGATTAGGGGGCCGGATGAGCTGCGACAGCGCCGCATCCACCGCACGCGGCACAATTTCCACTGCTGCGGTCGCTCCGAAGCCGAACGAGCTGGCGGTGCTGACCGCCGCGGAATTGCGCCTGTTTTCCGAATTCGGCCGCGCCCGCACGGTGCGCGCCGGCGACGTGCTGTTCCGCCGCGGCGACGGTGGCAGCGCCATGTTCGTGATCACCAGCGGCGTGATCGATCTGGATTTCGGCGAGGACCTGGTGGTCAAGCACCTGGGCCACGGTGAGTTCTTCGGCGAACTGGGCCTGCTGATCGGCAACCACATGCGCAGCGCCGACGCGCTGGCCGCCAGCGATGGCGCGCTGGTGGAACTGGACCACGACGATTTCCAGCGCCTGGTCGAGCGCGACCCGGGCGTGGTCGCCTACTTCCTGCGCCGTACCATCGTGCGCGTGGTGATGAACGAGCAGACCCTGATCCGTCAGCTGCGCCGGCGCAACCGCGACCTGGAAGCGGCGCTGGACAACCTTTACGCCACCACCCACCAGCTGACCCAGACCGAAGAGCTGGTGCGCACAGACGAACTCACCGGCCTGCACAACCGCCGCGGGCTGATCCTGCGCCTGCAGGAGTGCCGCCGCGACGGCCGCTCGCCCGGCCCGGGCCTGCTGCTGATCGACTGCGACCGCTTCAAGCACATCAACGACGCGCACGGCCACCTGGTCGGCGACCGCGTGCTGCAGAACGTCGCCAACATCCTGCGCTCGGTGGCCGGGCCGGACGACATCGCCTGCCGCCTGGGCGGCGACGAGTTCTGCCTGCTGGTGGCCGCCGGCAACGTCGAGGACCTGCGCCGCATCGGCGAGTTCGTGCTCGCCACCGTGCAGAACCTGCTGGGCGTGCCGCACCCGGCGCCGCACATCTGCCCGGTCAGCATCGGCATCAGCCGCGTCGATCCGCACTCGGACTGGAACGACTGGTACGCCAACGCCGATGCGGCGCTGTACGAGGCCAAGCGCCAGGGCGGCAACCGCCTGTACTGGCACGATCTCGCCTCCGCCCCCTGCTGAGCCACCGCGTCCCGCCGAGCCGCCGCCATGACCGACGCCATCGCACCGCCGCCCGAGGTTCCGCAGCTGCGCACCCTGCTGCTGACCGACCTGTGCGACTCGGTGGCGCTGGTGGAAAAACTCGGTGACGCCAACGCGGCCGAGCTGTTCAAGCGGCACGACTCGCTGGTGCTGGAACTGCAGCAGCGTTGGCGCGGGCGCCTGATCGACCGTTCCGACGGCCTGCTGCTGTTGTTCGAACGGCCGATCGACGGCCTCGGCTTCGCCCTGGACTACAGCCGCGGCCTGCGCGAACTGGGCACGCAGCGCAAGCTCGACCTGAAGGTGCGCGCCGGCCTGCACGTGGGCGAAGTGCTGACCTGGCGCAACAGCGATGCCGCCGTGCAGGTGGGCGCCAAGCCGCTGGAAGTGGAAGGCCTGGCCAAGCCGACCGCCGCGCGGCTGATGACCCTGGCGCGGCCCGGGCAGATCCTGCTGTCGGCGGTGGCCGAGTCCTTGACCCACCGCGCCGCGCGCGAGCTGGGCGAACGCGGCGAGCGCCTGCTGTGGAAATCGCACGGCCGCTGGCGCTTCAAGGGCGTGCCGACCCCGCTGGAGATCTACGAAGTCGGCGAGATCGGCCACACCCCGCTGCGCGCGCCCAAGCCCACGCCCAAGGCCTGGCGCGATATCCCGCTGTGGCGCCGGCCGGCGGCGCTGGCGGCGGAGGCCGCGCTGATCGCCGCGTTCGCGGTCGGCATCTGGTTCGTCACCCGCCCGCAGCCGGCCATCGCCTTCGCCGAACGCGACTGGGTGGTGGTGGGGGATTTGCGGAATCTGACGGGCGATCAGGTACTCGACGAATCGCTGGATCAGGCATTCCGGATCAGCCTCGAGCAGTCGCGTTATGTGAATCTGCTGAGCGATCTCAAGGTGCGGGATACCTTGGCGAGGATGAAGCGTAGTCCCAACAGCCGCGTAGATCGGGCAGTCGCATCGGAAATCGCATTGCGCGACGGTGCGCGCGCAGTGATATTGCCGACCGTCGCTGAAGTCGGTGGGCGCATCCAGGTCACTGCCGAATTGATCGACCCGGTGACGCAGGCGACGGTCTATACCGAATCCAGGACCGGACGCGGGCTGGAGTCGGTATTGGCGTCGGTGGACGCCGTCAGTGGGCAGCTGCGGCGCGAACTCGGAGAGGCGATGCAGTCCGTGGAGCAGGCATCCAAGCCACTTCCACAGGTCACCACGTCCAACCTCGATGCATTGCGCGCCTATGCACTCGGTGTGGAAGCCACGGCCGCCGGCAAGTGGAAGCAGGCGGAGCAGAATTTCCAGGCGGCGATCGACCTGGACCCGCAGTTCTCGCTCGCCTATCTGGGAATCGCACGCGTGCTGGCGGCGACATCCGATCGTGCGGCTGCGCTGCCATATCTGTCGCGTGCCAAGCAATTCTCAGATCGGCTGCCTGCACGCGATCGGCTGTACCTCAGCGCCTGGACGGATGAACTGAAGGATAGCCCTGCAGCGCTTAGTGGATGGCAGCAGCTGTCGCGCCTATATCCAGACAATTTTTCTGGTCATGGCAACGCGTTCTGGCATTTGTTCCAGGCCAATCGCTTCGAGGAGGCGCTACCGCACGCGGTCGCGGCAGATGCCCAGCAGGATCCGTATCAATCGGTGGCGATCGACGATATCGGCCGCGTCTATCTCGTAAAAGGGCAGTTGGCTCAGGCCAAGACGCAGTTCACGCAATTCGCGCTGAAAGGCAAGAGCGGCCCGGCGCGCAGGCTGGCCAACGTGCTGGCGCTGCAGAGCAACTACCGTGAAGCGGAAGCGCAGCTCCGTGCCATTCCGCGGAGTGGTTACCCCGACGACGATCTTGTGCCTCGTCTGGATCTGATCACGACGAAGGTTGATCAAGGGGACTGGACTGCGGTGACAACGGAAGTGCGCGAGGCAGTGGAAGCCAGCCGTGCGGCCAACGATTTTACCCAGGCACAGTTCGGGTTCGTGGACCTATCGCTTCAAGCGTTGACGCAGAAAGCTGCGGACGTGCTGCCACGGCTAAGGAAGTGGCAGGATGGCCAGCTGCAACTGCTGGCGAAAGCGGCTTCTGGTCAACCATATGCTGCTGATCGTGCAGTCTTGATCCTTGCGGCAGCGCATCTGGCCCAACGCCTGGGGAACGATAGTCTGTCCTCGCGCGCGTTGAAGGCGACCGCGCCTTGGGCGGAAGCGACCGCAGATCCCGTACTCGTCAAGTTGGCGAAGATCGTGCGGGCAGGCCAGTATCGCCTCAGTGGTGACACCTCGAAGGCGCTTGAGTTGCTGGCTCCGCGCGATGACGATCTATTGCAGGGGCGAGTGGCCCTGTACCTTGCCTTGCAGGCAGCGGGCGATAACCGTCAGGCACTTGAGCAGGCCGAGTGGATCGGCAGCCATCGTGGACTTGCCTATGGAGAGGCATCGGCAGCGCAGTCATTGCAAAGCTTGAATGTCGCCGATACGCGACTGGCTGAGCGCTGGGCTGCCGAAACCCTGTCGCGCCTGGACAGGGTTCCGGATGCAACGCGGAGGATGCAGGCGCTGCGTGCCGCGTGGCCGAGCGTCGCCATGCCGCCTTACTTGAGAGAAACGCTCGAAGCGACCTTGCCTGCTTCGAAACAGAAGATGACGTGGTGATTGCCATCCACGGTCAGATGGCTGACCAATTCCGCACGCGCCTGTGCGATTTCTTCCTTCGAGGCGAGTTGCTGCGAGGTCATGCAATAGAACGGAGCGCCCTCCTTGGGCGGGCTCGCATCATTGGTCAGTGCTTGCGCCGCCGGGGCATAGCCCAGGCTGGCAAGTGCTGCAGCCGGATTCTGTTGGAACGTCGCACGGAAGGCATCGTCCGTGCTCAGCAACTCGAGCAGGCGGTCGGCGATATCGGCGGGCAGAGGATCATGGCGGGTGGCATTCATGACAGGATTGGTCTCCATAGAGGGGTGGGATGGGGGCCACAAAAGGAATTGCGGCAACTCACTCTATCGGCATCATCGTCGCCTAATTGAACGGATTTCCAGATATGCGTGTGCGTCGCTGCTTTCATCTGTTCCTGGAGCCGCGCGACGTTGGCCGGTTCGATCTGGCCTCCTTGCTCGCAGGGGGCAATGGTGTACGGCGGGAGAGGCGCTGGATTGCCTTGGCTCCCCATCTGGACGTCGAACTGGAGGTGGACGCCAGCGAGCGGGAGTTGCTGGGCTCGCTGTGTGCAGTCGAATGGACCGAAGCAAGCGCGTTGCCCGAGCAGGCGATCCGACTGATCGAGACCGGCCTATTGGTGCGCGAGGATGACATCGCGCAAGATGGCTTCGCCGGACGCGATGCCGCCATGCGGACCACTTACTGGTGGGGACCCGCGGCCTTGTCGCACAGATTCGGTCGCTGGCAGGGGAGCGACAGCGTGGCGTCGATGGAAGCCAACGGGCTGACGACGGCCGTTGGCTTATGTGAAAAACTCGGGCCGCCGCCGTCCGAAGTAGGACCGCGCAGTGTGCCCGAACTGCGCTTGCCCTTGCCGCGCCAGGCCGAAGATGACTTCGACGCCTTGCTTGCGCGCCGTGCAACGTGCCGAAATTTCGACACGGCCCGGGCACTGCCGCTAGCGGCGTTTTCGCAGCTACTGCAGCGCGTCTTCGGCGCGCGTGCCAGGATCGAGGCGAACGACGCGGCGGCCTTCCTGAAGAAGAACGCGCCCTCCGCCGGAGGTCTACATGCGACCGAGTGCTATGTGTTGATCCAACGGGTGGAGGGGCTCGCGCCAGGCTTGTACCACTACCATCCAGTCGAGCATGCACTTGAGCCGCTGCCTCCACCAGCGATGGCGCTTGATGATTTGGCACGTACCGCGGTTGCCGGTCAATACTGGTTTGCGGACGCGCCGGTGTTGGTGATGATGGTGCCGCGCTACGCCCGGATATTCTGGAAATACCGCCATCATCCCAAGGCTTACCGGGCTTTGTTGCTTGATGTAGGTCATCTATCGCAACTGTTGTATCTATGTGCCACGCAGGCCGGATGGGGCGCCTTTGTCACTTCAGCAATTAACGAGGTGGACATCGAGCAAGCGCTCGGACTGGATGCACTGCATGAAAGCCCATTGGCAGTGTGTGGCTTTGGTTGGCGTGCACCCGTGCTTGCTACTGCCGAGTTTGATCCGAATGGTGACGTCTGGCAGGCGAACCTCTCATAGATTGTCGCGGGCAGCGTGTCTTCCACATCTTCCTGCTCCTTGCATGGTCGTCCGGCGGCTCGGATGCGTCACGGCGTTCGCCAGCACGTCAGTAAGGGGCCGTCCCTCCCGAGCAGCGGATCGCTCTGCGGAAACGGCACGTTGGCGATCCGTTGCAGCATCTCGGCCGTAGGCGCCTCCCGGCAGATATCCCAGTCCTGCCCGTCGGGATAGGCGCCGACGACCAGGAAGTCGGCGCTAGCCGACAACCGGCAATGGCCGGTGCCGGCCGGCAATAGCAGCGCATCGCCGGCCGCGAGCGCGACCTCGATGCCGTCCGGGCCGCCGAGCAGGACGCGGGCGCTGCCGCGGGCGACGCCGAGCATTTCGTGCGCGGTGGAATGGTAATGGTGATAGTCGTAGATGCCGTCGCGCCATTGCGGCGGCCAGCCGTGCGCGGCAAAGCGGCGTTCGAAGCCGTCGGCGTCGATGGCACCCACGCACTGCCGGTAGTGCAGCACCGGCAGGAACGGGTGGTTGGGTACCCAACCGTGTGGCGGCAGTTGCCAGTGGTCCAGTGACATCGGCGGATCTCCTGCATGGCCGTTAGCAGTTCGATGCTAATCGGCCGATGTCGTCGCCGTGTCGGTACGCGGGACGGCGCGCGGCGCGACCGCGCGCTGCGCCGTGCCGACACGATCATCCCGGTCGGGCCTCAATGCTGGGGAACGCTTTCCACATCGTCGCGCTGGTGCCTGCCAAGCCGCCCGACCATCGCTGCACTGTCCTGATTCAGCCCCAGCACGTGGACTTGCGCACTGTGGCGGCGGAATTTCATCACCACCTGGTCCAGCGCGCCGATGGCGCTGATGTCCCAGACGTGCGCGTGGCTCAGGTCCAGGGTGACCCGCGCCGGCGCATGGGCGAAGTCGAAGGCGCCGGCGAAGCTGCCGGCCGAGGCGAAGAACAGTTGGCCGCGGATGCGGTAGGTGTGGCCACCGTCCGCGTCCTCGCTGCGCTCGATCTGCAGCATGCGCCCGACCTTGCGCGCGAAGAACAGCGCCGACAGCAGCACGCCGGTGAGGACGCCGCGTGCCAGATCGTGGGTTGCCACTGTCACCGCGACGGTGCCGAGCATCACCACGCTGGAACTGGTCGGGTGGGTGCGCAACTGCGCCAGCGAGCGCCAGCTGAACGTGCCCACCGAGACCATGATCATCACCGCCACCAGCGCGGCCATCGGGATCTGCCGCACCCAGGCGCCGGCGAACACGACCAGCAGCAACAGCACGCTGCCGGCCACCAGC
Source organism: Xanthomonas sp. NCPPB 3174 (assembly GCF_056725205.1). NCBI lineage: Bacteria > Pseudomonadati > Pseudomonadota > Gammaproteobacteria > Lysobacterales > Lysobacteraceae > Xanthomonas > Xanthomonas sp. NCPPB 3174. The sequence goes on from NZ_CM161517.1 coordinate 299,409, forward strand.
GCGGACAGGCGCCCGCGCCCGCCGGACTTCACGTTGATCACCGACTGCCCGATCATCGCGCAGCCGGCCATGCCGCCGAACAGGCCGCTGACGATGTTGGCCACGCCCTGGCCAACGCACTCGCTGTTCTTGTCGCTGGGCGTGTCGGTCATGTCGTCGACGATCTGCGCGGTCATCATCGACTCGAGCAGGCCGACCACCGCCATCGTCGCCGATACCGGGAACACAATCCGCAGCGTCTCCAGCGTCCACGGCACCGCCGGCAGCAGCAGGCTGGGCAGGCGATCGGGCAGCTGCCCCTTGTCGCCGACGGTGGGCACGTGGATGCCGAAGTACAGCGCCATCCCGGTCAGCAGCACGATCGCCACCAGCGGCGGCGGTACCGCCAGGCCGCGCGTCCAGCGGTGCCCGAGCAGCAGCGCCGCGGCGCCGCCCACGGCCACCGGCAGCAGCGTCCATGGCGCCATGCTGCCCGCGGTCAAGGCTGCACCCAGCACCAGCAGCCACAGGCCGATGCCGGGAAAGCTGCGCCGCGACAGCCAGGGCAGGCCGTAGATCAGCAGCAGGCCAAGCGCCACCAGCGGATACACCGGCACCGGTACGCCGATCAGCTCGGGCAGTTGCGCCATGAAGATCAGGATTGCCAGCGCGTTGACGAAGCCGGTGATCACCGAGCGCGAGACGAAGCGCATCAATGCGCCGAGCTTGAACAGCCCGGCCAGGATCTGCAGCACGCCGGTCAGCAGCGTGGCCGCCAGCAGATAGGGCACGCCGTGCTCTTTGACCAGGCCGATCATCAGCAGCGCCATCGCGCCGGTGGCGGCGGAAATCATGCCGGGGCGCCCGCCGGCGAATGCGATGGTCACGCAGATGCAGAAGGCGGCATAGAGGCCGATCTTGGGGTCGACCCCGGCGATGATCGAGAACGCGATCGCCTCGGGAATCAGCGCCAATGCGACGACCAGGCCGGCGAGCACGTCGCCACGGAGATTGCCGCACCAGGACTGGCGCAGGGAAGAAGAAAACTTCAAGGTAAACGCTCCTGACACCGCCCTGCAGGGCAGTGCTCGCTAGATGCAAGGGAAAACCAGCAACCTTCGGCCTGCCGTCGAGGGCGGGCCGATGCGTGTCGCGGGTGTCAGGGTGGCGTCATGGAAGAGCGTGGTGAGCGGGCGCGCGCCAGCCGGGCGCGGTGCGCAAGTATACGCGATGCCCGTGCCTGGACGCAGCCGCGCCGCGCGCCGTGTGACTGCACGCACGTCGCTGCCGCCGCACGACTCACGTTGCGCTCACTTTCGCCGCGCAGAATGTCCGGATCGCAACGCCGTATCGTGGAGTCGGCCATGCAGGATCTTCGCATCGATCATGTGGATGGCGCCTTGTCCGCCCTGGACCAGGCCGACCCGCAGTACAAGGCCGCGCTGTGGCAATGGGCGTGCCTGGAAATGCTGCACGAAACGCTCAGCGCCATGCACCAGCTCTCGCACCGCGCCGGCGTGGCCGAACTGGTCGCCGACGCCTGGCTGGCCCCGGTCGACGTCATCGCGCCGGAGCAGCCGTTCATGGAGCGCGCCGCGCTGGCCGATCCCCGTGTGCAGGCATTCGCACTGGCGCTGAACGCGGCGGCGTCGCGGCAGTCGCGCGCGGAACTGTGGCGCAGCGGCTATGCCAGTGCGGTGCAGGCCACCTTGCAGGGCATGCAGGCGCTGGCCGGCAAGCACCGGATCGATGCGCGATTGCCCGCGCACCACGCCGCGGCGACGGCTGCCGCCTGAGCGCGACGCCGGGCGCGGCTTGCGCCCGCTGCCGCGCGTTCTGGCGATCCTGATGGCGCGGCCCGTTTCCTGTTCGCACTGACGTGCTGCGCGCGCTGCGTCGGCTTCGTCGCAAACGCCAGGCGCATCGCCAGCCGGCGATGCGGTTGTCCGGGTGCAGCCGATGCTTGTACTCCCGCGATGACACACGCACCACATCGCGTTCACCCGCGTGCGACAGCCCGCGCGACAGCCTTGGCCAATGCGCCACGACGACCGCCAGTCTGCGGCTTCCCCTCCAGCGTCCGCGCCGCCGCCGCCGCGCGCCCGGGATGCCAGCGGCACGCCCGAGGCCTCGGCCTGGTGGAAGCAACTATGTGCCAGCCGCTGGCTGCGCGTGGTCGTGTCGCTCGTGGTGATCGCCCTTGCCATGGCAGCGCTGCTGCGCTGGTACGGCCATGGCTGAAACGCCGTGTCTTCCCCATTCGCACGGAGCGCCCGCCATGGCCCGGTTCGCTGCGCATGCCAATGTCCGCGCCTACCGCGTACGCGATGCGGCGTCCGGAGGCCACGAGGCCGCCACGCATGCCTGGGTGGTCGCCGAGGTCGCGCGGCTGATGTGCCTGCCGGTGCACGACGCACGTCTGGCCGCCGGATCGGATGCGTTCGGGTCGGGTGCGTTCTACGTGCCCGACGAAACCCTGACGGAAGCGCAGGCCGCGCAACTCGGCGTGCACGGCGAGGCCGATCTGCTGGGCGGCGTGGTGCCACATGCCTTCGTCGCCACCAAGGCGATCAGCCATCCGCTGGTCGATGGCGATGCGCAGGCGCCGGCAGGATGGCAGCCGGACCTCGGCGTGGCCCTGGCGGCCGCGACGCTGCCGGGCTACACCGCCTTCAGCGCTGCGGATGCCCGGCGCGCGTTCGCGCGCCTGTGCGACGGTGGCCAGGTGCGCCTGAAGCCGTGCCACGGCGTGGGCGGCCTGGGGCAGGTCCTGCTGCACGATGTGGCGGCGCTGGACGCGGCGCTGTCGGCCTTGCCCGTCCATGAATTGCACCGGCATGGCGTGGTGCTGGAACGGCACCTGCAGCAACCGACCACCTTCAGTGTCGGCGAAACGCACTGCGCCGGCATCACCATCGCCTACTGCGGCACGCAGTCGGTCACCCGCGACGGCAGCGGCCGCGAGGCGTACGGCGGCTCGGAACTGCACGTGATCCGCGGCACCCTCGACACGCTGCTGGCACAGCCGTTGCCGCCGCGCCAGCGCATCGCCGTGCTGAAGGCGCACGACTACGATCGGCTGGTGGCCGCGGCCTATCCGGGCTTCTATGCGTCGCGGCGCAACTACGATGTGATCGAAGGCCTGCTCCCCGACGGCAGTGTCGCCTGCGGCGTGCTCGAGCAGTCCTGGCGCGTCGGCGGCGCCACGCCGGCGGAACTGGCCGCGGTCGCCGCGTTCCAGCAGTCGCCGACGCTGCAGCGCGTGATCGCCGCCACCGTCGAGCGCTACGGCGCGCATCCGCCGCCGCCGCCCGGGGCGCAGGTCTACTACGTCGGCGAGGAGCCACGCACCGGCCTGCTGACCAAGTACCGCTACATGCGCAGCGTGACCTGACCATGGAAGCCGAACTGTCCAGCATCGCCATCGCGGTCGACGGCGCGGCGCTCAGCGGCACCTTGCTGACGCCGACCAGCCGCCTGCCCGGCGTGCTGTTCGTGCACGGCTGGGGCGGCAACCAGCACCACAACCTGGTGCGCGCGCGCGAGGCGGCGGGTCTGGGTTGCGTGTGCCTGACCTTCGACCTGCGCGGCCACGAGGGCTTGGCGGCGATGCGCGAGACGGTGACGCGCGCGCAGAACCTGGACGACATCAAGGCCGCCTACGATCGCCTGGCGGCGTCGCCGCAGGTGGATCCGGAGGCGATCGCGGTGGTGGGGCTCAGCTACGGCGGTTACCTGGCCGCGTTGCTGACGCTGGAACGGCCGGTGGAGTGGCTGGCCCTGCGCTCGCCGGCGCTGTACAAGGACGCGCACTGGGACGGACCGAAAGTCGCCCTGAACCGCGATCCGGACCTGATGCCGTACCGCAACCGCGTGGTGACGCCGGCGGACAACCGCGCTCTGGCGGCCTGCCAGCGCTATCGTGGCGATGTGCTGCTGGTGGAGGCCGAGCGCGACGTGATCGTGCCCGGGCAGGTGCTGCGCAACTACGCGGCAGCGTTCTCCAACGCGCGTTCGCTGACCACGCGCACGATCGCCGGCGCCGATCATGCGCTGACCGAAAAGGCGCACCAGGCCGCGTACACGCGCTACCTGATCGACTGGCTGACCGACATGGTGATCGGGCGTCGCGTGGCCCTGGCCAGCAACGTGGTCGAACAGCGCAAGCAGCGGCTCAAGCACAGCGAGGGCGAGTCCGCGACGGCGCCGGGCAAGGGGTCGAACGCATTCCATGGGCGCCTGGAGGCGAAGGAGCGCAGCGCGTCGTCGCCCACGTCGTCGCGTTGAACCATGTAGCGTGGGGGAGCGCACGACAGCAAACCGGCGGCGCAGGCCGCTGTGTGTCATGCACGCGATGGTGTGCTGTCCTGTTTGTCGCTGCTACGCCGGCACGCGGCGCCTTGTGGGCGCCTTCAGTAACGACCGAAGCCTCGTCGTAGGAGCGGCTTCAGCCGCGACAGGCATTCTCGGTAACGCCCGTCGCGGCTGAAGCCGCTCCTACGCGGGCAACGACGAGATGCCCCGCTGCGCGAGGTGCTCCTCAGTGACAACGCCCCGAATGCGCCAGATGCTGCCACGCATGCCGCACCAGCCAGCGCGCCTCGTCCCACGGCACCGACAGCATCGGCGCGCACTGGTGATAGGCGTCCTGCAGCACTCGGTACAGTTGCGCCTCGCTGGCGCGCGGGTAGGCCAGATAGACGTCGTAGCCGATCTTCAGCAACTGCGCATAGTCGGCGAAACCCTGGCGGCCGAGACGGCCCTCGGCATGGGCCTGCTGCCAGTACGCCATTTCGGCGTCCAGATCGATGCTGACGCGAGCGTGGGTCGGTTGGTCAAGCGCGGAGACGGTGTGCATCACATCACCCCGGTGTCGACGGAACCCCTGTGGCCTGGATGCTAACCCGGGACTGAACGTGCACCGTGAGCATTGCGTTCGCTGGGCGTGAAGCCTCGCGGCGCTGCGTCGGCGGATCTAACGTCCTTGGATGGCCTGCTCCCTTCACGCGTCCAAGGAATCCATCGCGGTTGCTGTCACGCCGCCCATGGGCGTGCCGCCATGCTCCCGCCACAGCGCCGCCCGCCATGCTGCAGTGCAGCTTGCGCCGAAATAATGATGATCTATAACTATTATCAGTCCTAAGTGATCCGCTCCTCCCCCTACCCCCATGCAGGCCTATCCATGAGCAGCTACCAAGACCGCTGGCAGACCGTCCAGGTCGAGATCGACGCAGGCATCGCCTGGGTCACCCTGAATCGTCCGGACAAGCGCAACGCGATGAGTCCCACCCTCAATCGCGAGATGATCGACGTGCTGGAAACGCTGGAACTGGACAGCGACGCCGAGGTGCTGGTGCTGACCGGCGCCGGCGAATCCTGGTCGGCCGGCATGGACCTGAAGGAGTACTTCCGCGAGACCGACGGCAAGGAAGAGATCGTGCAGGAGCGCATGCGCCGCGACTGCTCGCAGTGGCAGTGGCGCCTGCTGCGCTTCTACAGCAAGCCGACCATCGCCGCGGTCAACGGCTGGTGCTTCGGCGGCGCGTTCTCGCCGCTGGTGGCCTGCGACCTGGCCATCGCCGCCGACGAGGCGGTGTTCGGGCTGTCGGAGATCAACTGGGGCATCCCGCCGGGCAATCTGGTCAGCAAGGCGGTCGCCGACACCATGGGCCACCGCAACGCCATGCTCTACATCATGACCGGGCGTACCTTCACCGGCACCGAGGCGGCGCAGATGGGCCTGGTCAACGCCAGCGTGCCGCGCGCGCAGTTGCGCGCCGAAGTGACCAAGCTGGCGCAGGAACTGCAGCAGAAGAACCCGGTGGTGCTGCGCTTCGCCAAGCACGGCTTCAAGCGCTGCCGCGAGCTGACCTGGGAGCAGAACGAGGACTACCTGTACGCCAAGGTCGACCAGTCCAATCACCGCGACCCCGAGAAGGGCCGGCAACAAGGCCTGAAGCAATTCCTGGACGACAAAACCATCAAGCCCGGTCTGCAGACCTACAAGCGCTGACCCGTCGCGTCGCTTGCGGCCCGCAGGGGCCGCGGCGGCGCTGCCGCACGCCGTGCCGTCTCTCTCCTCCGGATGGTTCCGATGAATGCCGCTGAGTCCGTTGCCACCGCCGTGCGCTATCGTCCTGTCGGACTGAGCCACGCCGATACCGAGGTCCACCGCGATGCCGACGGCGTGCTGCGCCTGCGCGCGCGCGAACCGCTGGCGCCGCTGCCCAGGCACCTGCTGCAGCGCCTGCAGCACTGGGCGCTGCACACCCCCGATGCGACCTTCGTGGCGCAGCGCGACGAAGATGGGCAGTGGCGGCGGCTGAGCTATGCGCAGATGCTCGAGCGCACCCGCCGCATCGCTGCGCACCTGCTGGACATGGGCCTGTCGGCGCAACGGCCGCTGGCGATCCTGTCGGGCAACGATCTGGAACACCTGCAGCTCGCGTTCGCGGCGATGTATGCCGGCATCCCGTACTGCCCGGTGTCGCCGGGCTATGCGTTGCTGTCGCGCGATTTCGCCAAGCTGCGGCATGTGGCCGAGGTGCTGCGCCCGGGGCTGCTGTTCGCCAGCGACGGCGACGCATTCGCCCCGGCGATCGCTGCCGTGTTCCCCACCGATGTACCGGCAGTGTGCGTGCGCGGCACCCTGCGCGATCGCGCCTGCCTGCGCTTCGAGGAACTGCTGGCGCCGCGCGCGCTGGACGCCGCCGATGCCGCCTTCGCCGCTTGCGGCCCGGACAGCATCGCCAAGTTCCTGTTCACCTCCGGCTCCACCCTGCTGCCCAAGGCAGTGATCACCACCCAGCGCATGCTGTGCGCGAACCAGCAGATGCTGCTGCAGACCTTCCCGGTGCTCGGCGAGACGCCCGTGCTGGTCGACTGGCTGCCGTGGAACCACACCTTCGGCGGTAGCCACAACATCGGCATCGCCCTGTACAACGGTGGCAGCTTCTATCTGGACGACGGCAAGCCGACCCCGGCGCTGTTCCAGCAGACCCTGCGCAACCTGCGCGAGATCGCGCCCACCGTGTACCTGAGCGTGCCACGCGGCTGGGAGCAGCTGGCGCAGGCGCTGGAACAGGATGCGGCGCTGCGCGAGACCTTCCTGTCGCGCATGCGCATGTTCTTCTTCGCCGCCGCGGCGCTGTCGCAGGAGGTTTGGGACCGCCTGGAACGCATCGCCGAGGCGCATTGCGGCGAGCGCATCCGCATGCTCGCCGGCCTGGGCATGACCGAATGCGCGCCGTCGTGCACCTTCACCCATGGCACCAGCAACACGCCCGGCGACGTCGGCGTGCCGGCGCCGGGCTGCGAGGTCAAGCTGGTGCCGGTCGGCGACAAGCTGGAAGCGCGCTTCCGCGGGCCGCACGTGATGCCCGGTTACTGGAACGCACCGCAGCAGACCGCCGAAGCCTTCGACGAGGAAGGGTTCTACCGCTCGGGCGATGCGCTCAAGCCGATCGACCCGCAGCATCCCGAGCGCGGCCTGTTGTTCGACGGGCGCCTGGCCGAGGACTTCAAGCTGTCCTCCGGCGTGTTCGTCAGCGTCGGCCCGCTGCGCACGCGCGTGCTGATGGAAGGCGCCGCCTACGTGCAGGACGTGGTGGTGACCGGCGCCGACCGCGACGCCATCGGCCTGCTGCTGTTCCCGCGGCTGGACGCGCTGCAGGCGCTGTCGGGGCTGCCGGCGCAGGCCGAGGCGGCGCAGGTGCTGCAGGCGCCGCACGTACGCGACTGGTTGCAGCGCCTGCTCGACACGCTCAACCGCGGCGCCACCGGCAGCGCCAGCCATGTCGCGTGCGCGGCGTGGCTGGAACAGCTGCCGAGCCTGGAGGCCGGCGAAATCACCGACAAGGGGTCGATCAACCAGCGCAACGTGCTGCGCGCGCGGGCGGCGCTGGTCGAACAGCTCTACGCCGGCACCGCACCGGGCGCGGTGGCGGCGCCGCCGTCATGACCGAACCGCTCGGCCGCGCGACCGGATAGCGGATCGCGCTCCTTCGCACCACTGGCTTCGAGACTTGGGAGGGAATCGATGACTGTGCCTCATGCGCGCGCACGCCGTGCGCCCCGTACCGTGTGCCTGGCAATGTTGTGCAGCGTCGGCTGCGCCCAGGCCGATGCCGAAAACAACGGCCCGCAGGGCAAGCTGCTGGCCGATCAGGAAGACTATTCGGCGCTGGCGGCGCGTCCGCGCCAGGGCTGGGAGAAATGGAAATACATCCCCGTCGGCGATGGCTGGCTCAGCCTCGGCGGCGAGAGCCGCACGCTGTACGACTATCGCGAGCACGCCGGCTTCGGCCGCTTCGCCACCGATCCGCACGGCTATGCGCAGCAGCGCCTACGCTTGTGGGCCGACTACCGGCCGTCGGCGTATCTGCGCCTGTTCGGCGAACTCGCCGACAGCCGTGTCGCCGGCCTGCAGACGCGGCCGGTGCAGGCCACCGATCGCAACCCGCTGGACCTGGCGCAGGGTTTCGTCGAACTGTCCGACGGGCAGAAGGAGCCGGCCTGGCGCCTGCGCGCCGGCCGCCAGCAGATCGCCTACGGCTGGCAGCGCCTGCTCGATCCGCGCGACCCGGCCAATTCGCGCATGCCGTTCGATGCGGTGCGGCTGCTGACCCGGCAGCCGCGCTGGAGCGGCGGCCTGCTGTGGGGGCGCCCGGTGCTGACCCGTACCGGCAGTTTCGACGACCGCACCAACCGCGACCAGCGCCTGTGGGGCGCCCACGCCGAAGTGCCGCTATCGCCCAGCCAGCCGAAGGCGGCACTGCTGGAGACGCTGTACCTGGACACCGTGCAGGACGGGCGCCGCTATGGCGGGGTGGTCGGCGAGGAGCATCGGCACACGCTGTCCACGCGCCTGAGCGGCGCGGTGCAGGGCTGGGACTACGACCTGGAACTGATCGGCCAGCGCGGCCATTTCGCCGGCCAGCGCGTACGCGCCTGGCAGGGCACGCTGTTCGGCGGCTACACCTTCGCCAAGACCACGTGGGCCCCGCGCCTGGGCTGGCGCATGGAGGTCTCGTCCGGCGACCGCGATCCGCGCGACGGCGAACTGAACACTTTCAACGGCCTGTACGCGCGTGCCTCGGTGTTCGACGGCAGCATGATCAGCAGCAACGAGCGTGCGGTGGGCCCGGAACTGGTGCTGCGCCCCAGCGAGCGGCTGTGGATCGACATGTACGTGCTCAAGCTGCAGCGGCAGAGCCTGCACGACGGCGTGTACGCGGCCGGCTGGCGGGTGCTGCAGCCGGGCGACGCCAACGATGCGCGCGACATCGGCACGCGCTCGGTGCTGTGGGTGAAGTACCGCTTCAACGCCTTCGCCAGCCTGGACGTGTACGCCCACTACACCCAGGCCGGGCCGTTCCTGCGCGAGGGCGCGGTGCGCGGCCGCGACTACTTCTACATCGCCCCCTTCCTGACCCTGCGCTTCTGAGCCGGAGCCTTCCCATGCGCGATCCGCTGCCATCGTCTGCGCCGTACCGCCCGCTGTATGCGTGGTACGTCACCATCGTGCTGTTGCTGGCCTACACGCTGTCGTTCGTCGACCGGCAGATCCTCGGTCTGCTGGTGCAGCCGATCAAACGCGACCTTCAGCTGTCCGACTCGGCCTTCAGTCTGGTCCACGGCTTCGCCTTCGCGGTGTTCTACACGCTGATCGGGGTGATGCTGGGCCGCGTCGCCGACCGCCGCAACCGCCGCAACCTGATCGTGCTGGGCGTGGTGGTGTGGATCGCAGCCACCGCGGCCGGCGCCTACGTCACCAGCTTCTTCACCCTGTTCCTGGCGCGGGTGTTCGTCGGCGTCGGCGAGGCCTCGCTGTCGCCGGCGGCGTACTCGATGCTGGCCGACTACTTCCCACCGGAAAAGCGCGCGCGGGCGATGAGCGTGTACACCTCCGGCGTCTACATCGGCTCGGCGGCGGCGTTCATCGTCGGCGGCCTGGTGATCGCGGCCACCAGCAAGGAGAGCACGGTGGTGTTGCCGCTGCTGGGCAGCTTCCGGCCCTGGCAGGCGGCCTTCATCCTGGTCGCGCTGCCCGGCCTGGCGGTGATCGCGCTGATGGCCACGGTGCGCGAACCGGCGCGGCGCGAGCAGGCCGCGGCGGTGCCCAGCGTGCGCCCGGACCTGAGCCACCTGCGCGACAACGCGCGGGTGTACGTGTCGCTGTTCCTGGCCAACGGCGTGATCGCGATGATCACCTTCGGCATCACCGCCTGGTTGCCGGCCACCTTCATCCGCCGCTGGCAGTGGACCCCGGGCGAGATCGGCCCGGCCTACGGCATCATCATCCTCACCTTCGGCATCGCCGGCATGCTGTTCAGCGGTTTCCTCGCCGACCGCCTGGCCGCGCGCGGCAGCCGCGATGCGGCGCTGAAGATCTCGCTGGTCGGGGCGGTGCTGCTGGTGGTCAGCAACGCGTTGTTCGCGATCGCGCCGGGGCCGTGGCTGGCGCTGGCAGCAGTCGCGCTGACCACGTTCGTGCTGGGCATGCCGGTGGCGCTGGCACCGGCGATCCTGCAGGCGGTCACGCCGAACCGGCTGCGCGGCCAGGTCACCTCGATCTACCTGCTGCTGGTCAACCTGATCGGACTGGGCCTGGGGCCGTACCTGGTGGCGCTGGGCACCGACCACGTGCTCGCCGACGAGCGCCAGGTCGGGCTGTCGCTGGGCGTGGTGTGCATGGGTGCGGCGCTGCTCGGCGCGCTGTGCCTGTGGACCGCCGCCGCGCCGTACCGGGCGCTTCTGCGCCGCGTGGACGCGGCGTTGTGACCATGCGCGGCCATGCCCCTACAATGCAATGGCGACGGCACCGCCGGCCGGCGCCGACGGATGCGTACGCAGCCGCCGTGACCTGGCCGCAGGACGCCCCATGCAGGAAGCGCTGTGAGTTCGAAACCGAGTCCCGAGATGTTCAACAGCACGCCGCCCGCCGATCCGCACACGGCGGACAGCGTGGACCAGCGACGCCTGACCAGCCTGATCGGCTACCGCATCACCCGCACCGAACTGCAGGTGCGGCGGCTGTTCCAGGACTGCGTGCGCGCTTTCGAGCTGAAGCCGGTGGAGTATTCGCTGCTGGTGCTGGTGGACGCCAATCCGGGCATCAACCAACGGCAACTGGGCGAAGTGCTGAGCGTGTCGCCGCCGAACCTGGCGATCGTGGTCGCGCGACTGGTGAAGCGCAAGCTGCTGCGGCAGGTCCGCGGGCGCCAGGATCGGCGCATGCAGCACCTGCATCTGACCACCGCCGGCACGGCGCTGCTGGCGCAGGCCGAAGCCGAAGTGGTGCGCATGGAGCAGCAGCTAAGCACCGCGCTTGGCGCGACCTCGGCACGCGCGCTGCTGCAGGCACTGGACCGGCTGGACGCGCTCGAGCGTCTGTAGCGGTCCCCGGCGGCGCGGCTGGCCTGTGCCGTCCGTCGTTCTTCCTTGGTGATTCCCGACCCGCCGCCAGCGTCCCGCTGACGGCCTGCGTCGCCGCGCGGCCGCGCTCTGCGCGCGGCGGCGCCTGTCCGCGTTCCTTTCCCCCCGCACCCCGCCGTTCTCCTTTCGCTTGGAGTGCTTGCCTGTGACCCGTGTCTGCCACCGTACTCCCTCGTCGCCGCGTACCCGCCCGCGCGTGTCGCTGCTCGCCTTGCTGACCATTGCCTGCGCCGCCCCGGCGGCCGCGCAATCGGTACCGCAGAGCGCCACCCTGCCGACCGGCATCAACACCGGCGGCACCAGTTTCTTCGACGGTTTCAGCAAACCGAACCCGGGCTGGACGGCGATCCAGTACCTGCGCCGCTACGACTTCGATGCGATCAAGGACGCGCACGGCGACGACGTGCCGGTGTTTCGCGATCCGCACATCGGCTCCTCGGTATGGGTCACCCAGGTGGCCTACCTCAGCGACTACAAGCTGTTCGGCGGTTCCCTCGGCATCACCGCGCTGGCCGCGCTGGTCGACCTGGACACGTCGTTCGCCTACGACAGCCCGGTGCGGCTGCGCGACAACGGCGTCGGCCTGGGCGACCTGACCATCGGCCCGTACCTGCAGATGGCGCCGGTGATCCGCGATGGCCGGCCGGTGTTCTCGCAGCGCTTCGAACTGGATGCGCTGGCGCCGATCGGCAAGTTCGACCGCAACCGCGACGTCAACCAGGGGTCAGGCTACTGGTCGGTGCTGCCGAGTTGGGCCTTCAGCATCCTGCCGACGCCGCGCTGGGAGATCAGCGTGCGGCTGAACTACATCTACAACTTCCGCGCCGACAAGGCCTCCAACGTGCCGCAGGGCGATGGCTTCGTGTTCCGCAACGGCCAGGCCGGCGACGCCGCCTGGCTCAACTTCGCCAGCTCGCTGGAAGTGGTCAAGGACCTGCACCTGGGCATCAACGGCTACTACCTCAAACAGTTGCGCGACAACCGCACCAATGGCGAGCGCGTGGCCGACAGCAAGCAGACCCAGTTCTATCTCGGCCCCGGCCTGTCGTGGCGGATCGACCAGAAGAACATCTTCAACGCCAACTTCTACATGCCGGTGGAGGTCAAGAACGCGCCCTCCGGCCACAACGTCAACGTCCAGTACATCCACGTCTTCTGATCAACTCCGCAACGGACACGCGCTGCCATGAACCTGCACAACAAGACCCTCCTCGTCACCGGCGTGGCCTCCGGCATCGGCGCCGAGGTCGCGCGCCTGGCGCGCTTCCACGGCGCCACGGTGATCGGCATCGACCGCCAGCCGGTCAACATGACCCTGCACGGCTTCCACCAGGCCGATCTCGGCGACCCGGCCTCGATCGATGCGCTGGTGGCGCAGTTGCCCGAGCGCATCGATGCGCTGGCCAACATCGCCGGCGTGCCCGGCACCGCGCCGGTGGACGTGGTGGCCAAGGTCAACTACCTGGGCCTGCGCCATCTCAGCCAGGCGCTGCTGCCGCGCATCGTGCCCGGCGGTAGCATCATCAACATCGCCTCCATTCTCGGCGCGGAGTGGCCGCAGCGGCTGGACCTGCACAAGCAACTGGCCGCCACCGGCAGCTACGCGGCCGGCAGCGACTGGCTGGCGGCGCATCCGGTGCCGCAGGACACCTGCTACCAGTACTTCAAGGAAGCGCTGATCGTGTGGACGCTGCTGCGTTCGCGCGACTGGTTCGCCGACCATTCGGTGCGCGTCAACAGCGTCGCGCCGGGCCCGGTGTTCACGCCGATCCTGGGCGATTTCGTCACCATGCTCGGGCCCGAGCGGGTCCAGGCCGACGCCGGCAAGATGAAGCGCCCGGCCTATGCCGACGAAGTGGCCGAAGCGGTGGTGTTCCTGGCCTCCGATGCGGCGCGCTGGATCAACGGCGTCAATCTGCCGGTGGACGGCGGACTGGCCGCCACGTCGATCTGAGCACGCCCCTGCCCATCCTTTCCACGAGAGTAGACATCATGCACAGCACCGAACCCCTGGCCGCCGCGTCCACCTGGAGCGAGCGCATCTTCAATGGCGAGTGGATCGCCGCCCAGGGCGGCGTCCTCGAGGTGATCGAACCCGGCAGTGGCAAGGCGCTGCACCGCGTCGGCCAGGCCAATGCGGCCGACGTGGCCACGGCGGTGGCGCAGGCCCGCGACGCGCAACGCGCCTGGGCGGCCACGCCGCCGCGCGAGCGTGCGGCGGTGTTCCATCGCGCCGCGCAGGTGCTGCAGCAGCATGCGGCCGCGGCCGCGGCGCTGATCGCGCGCGAGACCGGCGGCATCCTGCCCAAGGGCGAGCACGAAGTGCGCGAGGCGATCGTGCTGCTGCAGCAGGCCGCGGCGATGCCGCTGCAGGCGCAGGGCCAGGTGCTGCCGACCGCGCCGGGCCGACTGAGCCTAGCGCGGCGCCTGCCGCTGGGCGTGGTCGGGGTGATCTCGCCGTTCAACTTCCCGCTGGTGCTGTCGTTGCGTTCGGTGGCGCCGGCGCTGGCGGTGGGCAATGCGGTGGTGCTCAAGCCCGATCCGCGCACGCCGTACGCCGGCGGTTTCGTCATCGCCGAGGTGCTGCAGCAGGCCGGCCTGCCGAAGGGCCTGCTGCACGTGCTGCCGGGCGGCGCGGATGCCGGCCAGGCGCTGGTCGAGGCGCCGGGCGTGCCGATGATCGCGTTCACCGGGTCCACCGCCGCCGGCCGCCGCATCGGTGAGCTGGCCGGCAAGCACCTGAAGAAGACCGCGCTGGAGCTGGGCGGCAAGAATTCGCTGATCGTGCTCGACGATGCCGACCTGGACAAGGCGGTGTCGGCGATCGCCTTCGGCGCGTACTTCCACCAGGGCCAGATCTGCATGGCCACCGGCCGCGTGCTGGTCCAGCGCAGCATCGCCGCCGAACTGACCCGGCGCCTGGCCGAGAAGGCGCGGCACCTGCCGGTCGGCGACCCGGCCACCGCCCATGTCGCGCTCGGCCCGATCATCGACCAGCGCCAGTTGCAGCACGTCAAGGACGTGGTCGATGCCTCGGTGGCGGCCGGCGCCGTGGTCGAGGCCGGCGGCACGCACGAGGGCCTGTTCTACGCACCCACGGTGCTGTCGAACGTGCGGCCGGGCATGCCGGCGTTCGAGGAGGAAGTGTTCGGCCCGGTCGCCAACGTGATCGCTTTCGACAGCGACGACGAAGCGGTGGCGCTGGCCAACCAGACCGAATACGGCCTGTCGGCCGGCATCCTGTCGGCCTCGGTCGGCCGCGCGATGGCACTGGGCGAACGCCTGCACACCGGCCTGCTGCACATCAACGACCAGACCGTGGCCGACGAAGTCACCAATCCCTTCGGCGGCACCGGCGCCTCCGGCAACGGCACCAGCATGGGCGGCCCGGCCGACTGGGGCCAGTACACGCACTGGCAGTGGGTGACGATCCAGGACAGCGCGCCGCAGTATCCGTTCTGAGGACAAGTCGCCGGGCGCCACATCGGCGCCCGGTGCTGCGTGTGGATGCATTGCTCGCAGGAGCGATGTCTGCTCGGTGGCCTGCGGGTTGAGCTACGCGCGGCCAATACGGCGTCGGCCCTGCATTGTGGGAGGGACTTCAGTCCCGACGCCTCTGCGGCGACTTGCCATTGCCGCTGCGTGCGTCGCGGCTGAAGCCGCTCCTACACCGGACGACGCCGCCATCTCCCAGTAAATCCTTGTAGGAGCGGCTTCAGCCGCGACCGAGCCATCCCGACGAACCCCACGCGCTCACCCCTGCGCCCGCTGCCGGAACTGCATCGGCGAGCACCCGGCATGCCGGCGGAAGCAGCGGCTGAAATACGCCGCATCCGCATAGCCCAGCACTTCGGCGAGTTGCTGCACGGTCAGCGTGGTGTAGACCAGGCTGCGTCGCGCCTCGAGCATGATCCGGCGCTGCAGCAGTTCCAGCGCCGAGGCGCCGGCCAGGCGTCGGCACAGCGCGTTGAGATGGCTGCGGCTCAGTCCGAGCCGGTCGGCATAGCGCGCCAGCGGCCAGTGTTCGCGGTAATGCGCGTCGATCAACGCGGTGTAGGCGCGCACGTGGCGCGCGCCGCGGTCGGCGTCGTGCGGATCGGCGTGGGCCTGCGCCAGTGCGCCGCGTGCCGCCCACAGCAGGGCCTGCGTTGCCAGCGCCTGCAGCATCGGCTCGCGGCCGGGGCGGCGCTGCGCGTGTTCGACGGCGATGGCAGTGAAGCAGGCGTCGAGCATCGGTTGCTGGTCGCCCGCGGGCAGGCACACCGGCTGCGCCAGCGCCTCGTCCAGGCTCGGCCACTGCGCCGCCAGGCGCTGCCGCAGCGGTGCCGACACGGTCACGATGTGGCCGCGCACGTTGCGCTGGAAGCGGAAGCCGTGCACGCACAGCGGCGGCAACAGCAGCAGACACGGTCCGCGCAGGCGCTGCTGCGTTCCGTCCAAGTGAAGGCCGGCGCTGCCGCGCTGCAGATACAGCAGTTGCAGCAGGTCGTCGTGGCGGTGCGGGCGGATGTGCCAGTCGTGCAGGCGGCTGCGTGCGGCGATGGATTCCCAGTGCAACAGGTCCGGTGTCTCGCGATCGCCGGTCTCGCCGTACAGGCGGAAGGCCGGGACCGTGACCGGCGATGCGGCAGCGGCGGAAGCGGTGCGGGGCATCGGCGAAAAGTACCGGAATCGGTCGCAATGATCCATGTCCCTGGCGCGCCGCAGCCGGAACACTGTGCGTCGGTCCCATCCTGCGGAGGACGCATGCGTACCCAGGTCGCCATCGTCGGCGCCGGTCCGGCCGGACTGCTGCTCGGGCAGTTGCTGCACGGCCACGGCATCGACACCGTCATCGTCGAGCGGCAGACGCCCGAGCACGTGCTGTCGCGCATTCGCGCCGGCGTGCTGGAGCAGGGTACCGCCGACCTGCTGTGCGCCGCCGGTGCCGGCGCGCGCATGCAGCGCGAAGGCATCGTCCACCATGGCTTCGAGCTGGCACTGGAACAGCGCCGCGAACGCATCGAGCTGAGCGCGGTGACCGGTGGCCGTGCGGTCACCGTCTACGGCCAGACCGAAGTGACCCGCGACCTGATGGACGCACGTCGTGCCGCCGGCGCCACCACGCTCTATTCCGTCGAGGACGTGCAACTGCACGACATCGGCGGGCCGCAGCCGTGGCTGAGCTTCGTGCAGGAGGGCGTCATGCAACGCCTGGATTGCGACTATGTGGTCGGCTGCGACGGCTTCCACGGGGTCAGCCGCCGCGCGATCCCGGCCGAGGTGCTGCGCGTGTACGAACGGGTCTATCCGTTCGGCTGGCTGGGCGTGCTGGCCGACACCCCGCCGGTGGCCGACGAACTGATCTATGCGCGCAACGCACGCGGCTTCGCCCTGTGCAGCATGCGCTCGCCCACCCGCACCCGTTACTACGTGCAGGTGCCGGCGGACGAGCGGGTGGAGGACTGGTCGGACGATCGCTTCTGGGACGAACTGCGCCGGCGCCTGCCCGACGACGTGGCGCAGGCGCTGGTCACCGGCCCGTCGCTGGAGAAGAGCATCGCGCCGCTGCGCAGCTACGTCGCCGAGCCGATGCAGTACGGGCGCCTGTTCCTGGCCGGCGATGCCGCGCACATCGTGCCGCCGACCGGCGCCAAGGGCCTGAACCTGGCCGCCGGCGATGTCGGCCTGCTCGCGCACCTGTTCGCGCAGGCGCAGCAGGAGCGCAGCGATGCGCCGCTGCAGCGCTATTCGGAACTGGCGCTGCAACGCGTGTGGAAGGCCGAGCGCTTCTCCTGGTGGATGACCACGATGCTGCATCGCTTCCCGGACGAGGACGCGTTCAGCCGCCGCCTGCACGATGCGGAACTGGACTATCTGCTTGGGAGCGCCGCCGGTCGCGCGACCATTGCCGAGAATTACGCGGGACTGCCGTTGGCGGTTTAGAGCGGGGATTGGTGAGTCGGGATTGGGGATTGGCAAAGTCGCGTCCCAGTTCCCCTGCGCACGTCGATCGTGTCCTTCTCGGCTTTCTTCCAATCTCGAATTCCGAATCCCCACCCTCGACAGGAGAGTCGTCGATCATTGTGATCGATGATGGCGATCAGGCGCGCCGATGGATGATCGTGCAGAGCGCCAACACATCGCGGCGCCATGCACTGCATGCACACCTTCAGGTGCGTGTTGCCGCGCCATTTCTGATATCGAGGTAACTGTGGCGATTCTCCCAGACCAGGAAAAAAGCCGGTAAATCCGCCGGTTTTTCGCGATTTGCTGGATTGCACAAGGGCTGCACGTTGCTACGCTGCAGCCGTGCCGGTTCCCTCGTTGCCGCGCATCGCGGCAGCGCGGCGTCATCGCGCATTCCCCTGTTCCCCCATCGGAGCGTCTTCCATGAAGATCCGTTTTCAGGCCTGTCTGCTGGCGCTGCTGCTTGCGCTTCCCGCCGCGTCCGCGTTCGCACAGACCGCGGTCACTGCCAATCCCAACCACGAGCAGCTGCTGCACGGCGAGGACTGGCGCACCACCGCCAACAAGCGCCTGGTCTACGACTTCTGGCGCATCGTGTTCGAAGCCGGGCACACCGAATATGCGCCGATGTACATGGCCAAGGACTACATCCAGCACAACCCCAACGTGGCCAATGGCCGCGATGCGTTCCTGGCGTTCCTGACCTCCTTCGTCAAGCCGACGCCGATCCAGCCGCGCGTGCAGTTGCCCCTGGTCGCGATCCTGGCCGAGGGCGACTACGTGACCCTGGTGTCGGTGCGCACGCTGCCCGATCCCAAGGACGCCAGCAAGACCTACACCACCACCTGGTTCGACATGTTCCGCATCCAGAACGGCAAGATCCAGGAGCATTGGGACGCGGCGACCAAGTGAGGTCGCGTCGCGCGCGTTGATCGCTGGCAGGCGTCGTCCACCCGGGTGGACGGCGCCTGCGCGCTGAGAGGGGGATGCGCGCAGGCGTCAGAACGCGTCGGCGCGGTAGCCCGTGTCGATGCTGACGCTGCCGCCGAGCGCACGCGAGACGCAGGCGCACAGCTTGCGGTTGCTGTGGCGCTGTTCGTCGCTGAGGAACACGTCGCGGTGGTCCAGCGGGGCGGCCGCATCCAGCACTTCGACCACGCACAGGCCGCATTCGCCGCGGCGACAGTCGGCCATGACTTCCACGCCGGCCGCGCTCAGCGCGTCCAGCAGCGATTCGTTCTCGGCCACCTGCACGGTCTTGCCCAGCGCCGGCACCTGCACCACGAACGGCTGCGCCGGCGCGTTGCCGCTGTTGCCGAAGGTCTCGAAGTGCAGGCGCGCGCGGGCGCGGCCGTCGTCGCGCCAGCGTTGCCGCAGTTCGTCCAGCAGCGGCAGCGGGCCGCAGGCGTAGACGTCGGCGTTGCGCGGCCATTGTGCGATTTGTGCGGCCAGTTCGAGCTGGCCCAGGTGTTCCGGGCAGAACAGCTGCAGGCGCTCGCCCAGCAGTTCCTGCAGACGCTCCAGATAGGCCATGCTGGCGCGGCTGCGGCCGGCGTAGAGCACCTGGAACGGAATGCGCCCGCGTGCCAGCCGCTGCGCCATGCCCAGGATCGGGGTGATGCCGATGCCGCCGGCGACCAGCACGATGTGCTCGGCGGTCTCGTCCAGGGCGAAATGGTTGTTGGGCGAGGAAATCTCCAGTTGGTCGCCCGGCGCCAGCGCCCACATCGCGCGCGAACCGCCGCGACTGTCGGGCACCGCGCGCACCGCGATGCGGTAGTGGCCATCGGCGGCAGGCTCGCCGACCAGCGAGTAGGAGCGTTCGTGCCAGGCCTCGCCGATGCGCACGCGCACGTCGAGATGGCTGCCCACGGTGAACGGGCGGCTGGCGGGGCCCGGATCGAGCACGATCTCGCGCACGTCCTGGCACGGCGTGGCGACGGCGACGACGCGGGCGGTGGTCCACTGGGTGTCTTTGCGCATGGCGGGGTCCGGCAGGCGGGAAGGGGAGGCGGGAAGGCGGCGTACGCCGCAATCAGGCGGGCGGACGGCGCCGCAGCAGGCGGCTGCCGGGAATCTGTCCCAGTGCGTTCTGGTCGTGCAGGGCGTGATGCGCGTTGCGCTGCGCCAGCCGCGCGTGTTCGCGCATCAAGGCTTCGGCGCGTGCGCCTTCGCGGCGCACGATCGCATCCAGCACCTGGCGGTGCTGGTCCTGCGCGATCGACAGCACGGTGGCGGCCTGGCCGCGCTCGAGCACGAAGCTGCTGGGCGAGGCGAACGGCAGTTGCGCGACGCGCGCGAACTCGCGCGAGAGCAGCGCACTGCCGGCCATCTCGAACAGCAAGGCGTGCCACTGCGCGTTGCAGTCCACATAGCGGGCAAAGGCATCCTCGCTCAGCGGTCGCGTCGCCAGGACGGCGTCGATCTGCGCCAGCAACGCCTGCGCGCGCGCCAGCAAGGCCGGCTCGGCACCGCGCTCGGCGGCGCGGCGCGCGGCCAGGCCTTCCAGGGTGCCGCGCAGTTCGATGGCGTCGTCCACATCGGCCTCGTCGAACGCCTGCACCGCGTATCCGCCGCCACGCAGCGGCTGCACCAGGCCTTCCTCGGCCAGCCGCTGCAGCGCGGCGCGCACCGGCGTGCGCGAGACGCCCAGGCGGTCCACCAGAGCGACCTCGGACAGGCGCTCGCCGGCCGGCAGGCCGCCGGCCAGGATCAGCTCGCGCACTTCCAGCAGGGCGCGGGTGGTCTGGGCGGCACTGGAGCGGAACGGATGCGCGGCGGACATGGCGGTGGCTCCGGGATCCTGGCGGCGGTTCATCCGACCATGCGCAGCTGCAGGTCCTGGTTGCGCTGCTCGGCGGCGACCATGCGTTCGATCAGCCGCCGCGCCCACATGCCGCCGGCGTCGACGTTGAGGTTGTAGAACACATGGTCCGGATGCGCGTCGATGGCGCGTTGTTGCGCTTCCAGCACCAGCTCGTCCTCGCCGAACACGCCGGTGACGCCGTCGCGCAGGCGCGTGGTGATCGATTGCTCGTGCAGCGAGTGGTTGCGCACGAACGCCCAGAAGTAGTGACAGGTACGGTCGGTTTCCGGGGTGATGGTGTTGAGCACGTAGCCGTTGACCCCGCGCGAGCGATCGCCCTGCGGCGCACCGCTGCCGGCCACCGCCACGCCGACGTCGATGGCGATGGTGCAGGGCGCCTCGAAGCGAATGATCTGCCAGCGGTCGACCTTGCCGCGGTAGCCGTGCGCGTGTTCGATCTGCCAGGCCCAGAACGGCGGCGGGTCGATGTCCAGCATCCAGCGCGACACCACCGTGCTGCGTTCGCCGTGGACCACGTCGAACGGCGCCTCGGCGACCTCGTCCTGGCCGATGCTGGAGCCGTGCACGAAGGTCTCGTGGGTCAGGTCCATCAGGTTGTCCAGCACCAGCCGGTAGTCGCACTTGACGTGGATGGTGCGGCCGTCGCCGGCCCAGGCCGGGTCGTCGTTCCAGTGCAGGTCCGGCACCAGTGCGGGGTCGGCCAGCGCCGCATCGCCCGGCCATACCCAGACGTAGCGGTGACGTTCCACGGTGGGGAAGCGGCGCACGCAGGCGGACGGATTGATGGTGTCCTGCGAGGGCATGTGCACGCAGCGCCCGTTCGCGTCGTAGACCAGGCCGTGGTAGCCGCAAACCACGTCGTCGCCGCGCAGCCGGCCCATCGACAGCGGCACCAGCCGATGCCAGCAGGCGTCCTCGAGCGCGGCGACGCGGCCGCTGCTGGTGCGGTACAGCACGATGTCCAGATTGCACACCTTGCGCGGCAGCAGCGCGTGCTTGACCTCGTGATCCCAGGCGATGGCGTACCAAGCATTGAGCGGAAATGCCGGAGCGGACGACTGCATGGCGGCGACCTCGATTGTGTATACAACAGGCTGGGGAAGATCCTTGCGTGTTGCGGGCCGATGGCGAATGCGTAATGCCATCGCGCCGTCGCCCGATGCGGGGCGACGATGGAATGTATACAACAGGGCGGGACCGGCACGCCGTTGCCATGGCGTTAAATTGTTCGTTTATCGAACTGAGCATCCGATAATCGGATTGACCGCCCGCCGGAGCGGGCCTAACGTGGCCTCCCGAAGCGACCTGGAGGAGGATGTCGTGGCAGACCCCGTAATGCGCCTGCGCCCCTGTGCGCTGCGCCCCTGGCCGGCGACGGCGGAGCGGCGCCGATGATCGACAAGACCCTGGACTCGTGCGCTGCGGCGGTGGCCGACATCCACGATGGCGCCACAGTGATGATCGGCGGCTTCGGCACCGCGGGCATGCCCGATGCGCTGATCGATGCGCTGATCGCGCAGGGCGCGCGCGAACTGACCATCGTCAACAACAATGCCGGCAACGGCGAGACCGGTCTGGCCGCGCTGATCAAGCACAAGCGCGTACGCAAGATCGTGTGCTCGTTCCCGCGGCAGAGCGACTCGCAGCACTTCGACGCGGCCTACCGCGCCGGCGAGCTGGAACTGGAACTGGTGCCGCAGGGCAACCTGGCCGCACGCATCCATGCCGCCGGCAACGGCCTGGGCGCGATCTTCACCCCGACCGGCTACGGCACCGAGCTGGCCGCCGGCAAGGAGACCCGCGAGATCGACGGCCGCCAATACGTGCTGGAGTATCCGATCCGCGCCGATTTCGCGCTGATCAAGGCGCACCACGGCGACCGCTGGGGCAACCTGGTGTACCGCAAGACCGCGCGCAACTTCGGCCCGCTGATGGCGATGGCCGCGACCTGCGCGATCGTGCAGGTGGAAAAGGTGGTGGAGCTAGGCGCGCTGGATCCGGAAGCGGTGGTGACCCCGGGCATCTTCGTGCAACGGCTGGTGGCGGTGCGCACCGCGCAGGAGGACGCATGCACGCATTGAACGGGCGCGGCATCGACCGCAACGCGCTGGCCGCACGGGTGGCGCGCGACATCCCCGAGGGCGCCTACGTCAACCTGGGCATCGGCCAGCCGACCGCGGTGGCCAACTTCCTGCCGGCGGACAAGGAGATCTTCCTGCACAGCGAGAACGGCCTGCTCGGCATGGGGCCGGCGCCGCCGCCGGGGCAGGAGGACCTGGACCTGATCAACGCCGGCAAGCAGCCGGTGACGCTGTTGACCGGCGGCTGCTATTTCCACCACGCCGACTCGTTCGCGATGATGCGCAGCGGACGCCTGGACGTGTGCGTGCTCGGCGCGTTCCAGGTGTCGGTGCATGGCGACCTGGCCAACTGGAACACCGGCGCGGCCGATGCGATCCCCGCGGTCGGCGGTGCGATGGATCTGGCGATCGGCGCCAAGCAGGTCTACGTGATGATGGAACTGCTGACCAAGCGCGGCGAACCCAAGCTGGTCGACGCGTGCAGCTATCCGTTGACCGGGCTGCGCTGCGTGTCGCGGGTGTACACCGACCTGGGCGTGTTCGCGCTGGGGCCGGACGGCGCGCGCGTGCTCGAACTGGTCCCGGGCGTGAGCCTGGACGACCTGCGCCAGGCCACCGGGCTGGCGCTGACCCTGGCCGATTCCACGGAGGCGGCATGACCGAGGCCTACATCATCGACGGCGTCCGCACGCCGATCGGCCGCTACGGCGGCGCCCTGGCCGGGGTGCGCGCGGACGACCTCGGTGCGGTGCCGCTGCAGGCGCTGCTGGCGCGGCAGCCGCAGCTGGATCCGGCGCAACTCGACGACGTCTACCTGGGCTGTGCCAACCAGGCCGGCGAGGACAACCGCAACGTCGCGCGCATGAGCCTGCTGCTGGCGGGCCTGCCGTTCGGCGTGCCGGGCAGCACGGTCAACCGCCTGTGCGGTTCCGGCCTGGATGCCATCGGCACCGTCGCACGCGGCATCCGCGCCGGCGAGCTGGGTTTGGCGATTGCCGGCGGCGTCGAGTCGATGTCGCGCGCGCCGTGGGTGATGGGCAAGGCCGACAGCGCCTTCGCCCGCAACCAGCAGCTCGAAGACACCACCATGGGCTGGCGCTTCGTCAATCCGAAGCTGCAGCAACTGTATGGCGTGGAGCTGATGGGCGAGACCGCCGAGAACGTGGCCGCACGCTACGGCATCTCGCGCGAGGACCAGGATGCCTTCGCCCTGCGTAGCCAGCAGCGCACCGCCGCTGCGCAGGCCGCCGGCTTCTTCGACGGCGAGATCGTGCCGGTGACCGCGCCGGGCAGGAAGCGCGGCGAGACCGTCGAGGTCGGTGTCGACGAGCATCCGCGCGCCGACACCACCCTCGAGGCGCTGGCCAGGCTCAAGCCGATCTTCCGCCAGCCCGGCACCGTCACCGCCGGCAATGCCTCGGGCATCAACGATGGCGCCGCCGCGCTGCTGCTGGCCAGCGACGCGCAGGTGCAGGCGCTGGGCCTGACCCCGCGCGCACGCGTGCTGGGCTTCGCCAGTGCCGGCGTGGAGCCGGCCTACATGGGCATCGGCCCGGTGCCGGCCACGCGCAAGCTGCTGGCGCGGCTGGGGCTGTCCATCGGCGACTTCGATGCGATCGAACTCAACGAGGCGTTTGCCGCGCAGGGCCTGGCCTGTCTGCGCGAACTCGGCGTCGCCGACGATGCCGCGCACGTCAATGCCAACGGCGGCGCGATCGCGCTCGGTCATCCGCTGGGCATGAGCGGTGCGCGCCTCGCCCTGACCCTGCTGCGCCAGCTCGAGGCCAGCGGTGGCCGCCGCGGCCTGGCGACCATGTGCATCGGCGTCGGCCAGGGGGTGGCGCTGGCGATCGAGCGGCTGTAGCCGCTCGCCCCATCGACGCTGCGCCCC
This sequence comes from Xanthomonas sp. NCPPB 3174, assembly GCF_056725205.1. Classification (NCBI taxonomy): domain Bacteria; kingdom Pseudomonadati; phylum Pseudomonadota; class Gammaproteobacteria; order Lysobacterales; family Lysobacteraceae; genus Xanthomonas; species Xanthomonas sp. NCPPB 3174. The sequence goes on from NZ_CM161517.1 coordinate 323,572, forward strand.
GCACGCCTGCATCATCCTTCCAGCCAACCGGCTCCGCGTGGAGCCAGCGAGACCGCACGATGCGCGACGACACCCCCATCGATCCCCTGCTCGGCTATCGGCGCCCGTACCCCGGGACGCAGCCGGCCTATTTGCACCCGCCCTACGCCTCCACCGGCGCACGCGGCCCGACCCGCGACCCGATCGCGATCCCGCTGACCCTGTCCGAAGCCACCGGCCCGACCCTGGACCGCACCACCCTCGGCGAACACGCCGCCGATCTCACCGCCGGTTTCCCCGGCGCGCCGCTGGGCGAGCGCATCATCGTCAGCGGGCGCCTGCTCGACGAGAACGGCAAGCCGGTGCGCAACAGCGTGGTCGAGGTGTGGCAGTGCAACGCCGCCGGCCGCTACCTGCACGCCGGCGATCAGCACGACGCACCGCTGGATCCCAACTTCACCGGTACCGGCCAGGTGCTGACCGACGACCACGGCCGCTACCGCTTCACCACCATCAAGCCCGGCGCCTATCCGTGGCGCAACCACTACAACGCCTGGCGCCCGGCGCACATCCATTTCTCGCTGCACGGCGACGGCATCGGCCAGCGCCTGGTCACGCAGATGTATTTCCCTGGCGACCCGCTGCTGGCGTTCGACCCGATCTTCAACTGCGTGGAGGACCCCAAGGCGCGCGAGCGCATGGTCTCCGCGTTCGACTGGGAGACCACCGCCAACGAGTTCGCGCTGGGCTACCGTTTCGACATCGTCCTGCGCGGACGCAAGCAGACCCCTTGGGAGTGAGGCGATGAGTTTCCAGGCAACCCCTTCGCAGACGGTCGGCCCCTACTACCGCATCGGGCTGGAGCCGCTGTACCGCACCGAGATCGCGCCGGCGCAGGCGCAGGGCACCCACGTGGAGATCGTCGGCAGCGTCTTCGACGGCAACGGCGTGCCGGTCGGCGATGCGCTGCTGGAGATCTGGCAGGCCGATGCCGCCGGCATCTACGACCATGCCGCCGATCCGCGCCGCGGCGAACACGATCCCGCCTTCCACGGCTGGGGCCGGGTACCGACCGACGCGCAGGGCCGCTTCGCGTTTCGCACGATCAAGCCCGGGCGCGTCGCCGGGCCCAAGGGCCTGCAGGCGCCGCACCTGGTGGTGCTGGTGTTCATGCGCGGCCTGCTGCGCGCCGCGCCGACACGGCTGTACTTCGGCGACGACGACCTGGACGGCGACGCGATCCTGGCGCAGGTGCCGGCCGAGCGCCGCGCCACCCTGATCGCGCAACCGCAGGCGCCCAATCGCTACCAGTGGGACGTGCGCATGCAGGGCGAGCACGAGACCGTATTCTTCCGCTACTGAGCGCGGCGACATCCCGCACAGGCCGCAGCGGTTACGCTGCATGATCTCTCCACCGCCTACGAACCGATGAGCGTCTCCGAGTCCCTGTTGCGTCCGCTGTTCGGCGATCCGGCCGTCGATGCGCTGTTCGACGACCGCGCGCGCCTGCAGGCCATGCTCGACGTGGAAGCAGCGCTGGCACGCGCGCAGGCACGCTGCGGCGTGATCCCGGCCGACGCAGCGGCGCCGATCGCCGCCGCCTGCGATGCCGCGCGCTACGACCTGCCTGCGCTCGCCGCCGCCACCGCGCTGGCCGGCAATCCGGCCATTCCCTTGGTCAAGGCGCTCACCGCGCAGGTCGCCGCCGCCGATGAAGACGCCGCGCGCTGGGTGCACTGGGGTGCGACCAGCCAGGACATCATCGACAGCGGCGCGGTGCTGCAACTGCGCGCCGCGCTCGACCACGTGGAAGCGCAACTGGACGCGCTGTGCACGGCGGTGGCGGCGTTGGCGCAGCGCGAGCGCGACACCGGCCTGCCCGGGCGCACCTTGTTGCAGCAGGCGGTGCCGGTGACCTTCGGATTGAAGGCCGCAGGCTGGCTGGACGCGCTGCAGCGCAGCCGCCGGCGCCTGCAGGCGCTGCGCGAGGATGCCCTGGTGCTGCAGTTCGGCGGTGCCGCCGGCACCCTGGCCGCGCTGCAGTCGCAGGGCCTGGCGGTAGCCGAGGCGCTGGCGGCGGAGTTGCGCCTGCCGTTGCCGGCGCTGCCCTGGCATGCGGCGCGCGACCGGATCGGCGAGATCGGCGCGGCGTTCGCGCTGCTCGCCGGCAGCCTCGGCAAGATCGGCCGCGACGTTGCCCTGCTGATGCAGTCGGAAGTGGCCGAGGCGTTCGAGCCGGCGGCGGCGGGCAAGGGCGGCTCCTCGGCGATGCCGCACAAGCGCAATCCGGTCGGCTGCGTGGTCGCGATCGCCGCGGCCACGCGCGCGCCCGGCCTGCTCGCGACCCTGTTCGCGGCGTTGCCGCAGGAACACGAGCGCGCGGTCGGCGGTTGGCATGCCGAATGGGAGACCCTGCCGGAACTGGTGCGTCTGAGCGCCGGCAGCCTGGCGCAGGTGCGGGTGCTGGCCGAGGGCCTGGAACTGGACCGTGCGCGCATGGCCGCGCATCTGGACAGCCACGGCGGCCTGCTCTACGCCGAGGCGGTGGCGGTGACCCTGGCTGCGCACCTGGGCAAGGCCGCCGCGCACGCGTTGGTGGAAACGGCGGTACGTCGTGCGCTGGCCACGCAGCAGCATTTGCGCGTGGTGCTGGCCGAGGAACCGCAGGTGACCGCGGTGCTGGCGTCGGCGCAACTGGATGCGCTGTTCGCCAGCGACAGCTGGCGCGGCATGGCCGTGGTGTGGATCGAGCGCGTGCTCGCCGCGCAGGCGCGCGGGTGAGGCGCAGCGCCGTGCCGGCCTGCCGCAGCGTGGGCGGCACGTTCTAGACTTGCGGCTGCCGTCCGGTTCCCCGCCGCGACGGCCCCTTCCACTTTCCCTGCGAGCGCCGCCCATGCCCATCCTCGACCTGCCCACGCATCGTCTGCATTACCGCATCGACGGCAGCGAAGGCCGTCCGTGGCTGACCCTGTGCAACTCGCTCGGCACCGACCTGCACATGTGGGACGCGCAGATCGCCGCGCTGTCGCCGCACTTCCGCGTGCTGCGCTACGACCGTCGCGGCCATGGCGCGTCCACCACCCCGCCGGCGCCCTATGCCATCGCCGACCTCGGCGGCGACGTGGTGGCGCTCTGGGATGCGCTGTCGATCGAGCGCAGCCATTTCTGCGGCCTGTCGATCGGTGGGCTGACCGGACAGTGGCTGGGCCTGCACGCGGGCGAGCGCCTGCTCAGCCTCGCCCTGTGCGCCACCGCGGCTAAAATCGGCAGCGCCGAGAGCTGGCAGGCGCGCATCGAGCAAGTGCGCGCCGAGGGCCTGGCGCCGCTGTGCGACGGCACCCGCACGCGCTGGTTCACCGCGGCCTTCGCCGAGGCGCAGCCGGCCACCGTCGAGGCGATCCTGGACAGCTTCCGCGCCACCGATGCGCAGGCCTACATCGGCTGCTGCCAGGCGCTGGCCGAGGCCGACTTCCGCGCGCGCCTGGGCGAGATCCGCGTGCCGGTGCTGGCCGTGGCCGGGCACGACGATCCGGTGTGTCCGCCGGCCGATCTGCAGGCCATCGCCGCGCAGGTGGCGCAGGGCGAGGATGCCGAGGTGCACGGCCGCCACCTGTGCAACGTCGAGTCGCCGCACGCCTTCAACGATGCGCTGCTGCGCTTCCTGCTGCAGTAGCCAGTACCCGTTTTTCCCCACGTTTCAGGAGTCGCCCCGATGCACGAAAACGAACGCTACGCCGCCGGCCTGCAGGTGCGCCGCGCGGTGCTCGGCGATGCCCACGTCGACCGCTCGCTGGCCGCACGCACGCCGTTCACCGAGGAATTCCAGGAGTTCATCACCCGCACCGCCTGGGGCACGGTGTGGACCCGCGAGGGCCTGCCGCGGCACACGCGCTCGCTGCTGACCCTGGCGATGATGGTGGCGCGCGGCCACGACGAAGAGTTCAAGCTGCACGTGCGCGCCGCACGCAACAACGGCGTCAGCGCCGACGAGATCAAGGAAGTGCTGCTGCAGGCCGCGATCTATTGCGGCGTGCCCGCGGCCAACCACGCCTTCGCCCTGGCCGCGCCGATCCTGGCCGAGCAGGCTGCCGAAGGCGGCGCATAGCGCGCGCCGCGCGCGCTCAGCGCACCTTACGCACTTCGGTGACCGCCGGGCTCAGCCGCGTGCCATCGGCGGCGCGCGGCTGCATGCGCGCGACCGGCTTGCCGCTGCGCGTGTCGATCAGCACCGAATGGCGCTCGCCGTGGTCGAACAGATGCCGTTCGCCCCACTGCCGCAGCGCCAGCACCACCGCGAACAGGTCCTCGCCCTTGGCGCTCAGCGCGTACTCGCGATAGGCGCTGCCGTCCGACGCCTCGCGCGTCTCCAGGATGCCGGCCTCGACCAGCTTGCGCAGCCGGTCGGCCAGGATGTTGCGGGCCATGCCCAGGCTGCGCTGGAAGTCGCCGAAGCGGCGCACCCCATCGAAGGCATCGCGCACGATCAGCAGCGACCAGCGGTCGCCGATCAGGTCGGCGCTGCGCGCCACCGGGCAGGGCGACGCGGGCAGGGCAGGGCGGGACGGCATCGGCGTTTCCGGTCGGCGCTCGGCGGCAGTGGTTGCATTTTAAAACCTATCGGCCTAGCCTGAAACAAGTTTCGTTTTGAAACTGGAATGGGCGAATCTTCGATCATGCACTCCGTCACCGCCGTGCACTCCATGCCGCGTCGTCTGGTCTGGCTGTTCGCCATTGCCAGCGGCCTGAGCGTGGCCAACGTCTATTACGCGCAGCCGCTGCTGGATGCGCTGGCAGCGGATTTCCGCATCGGCCCGGCAGCGGTGGGCGGCGTGGTCAGCGCCGCCCAGGTCGGCTGCGCGCTGGCCCTGCTGTTGCTGGTGCCGCTGGGCGACCTGGTGGAGCGTCGGCGTCTGATGGCAGTGCAGGCGCTGGGATTGGTCGCGGCGCTGGTCGCGGTGAGCGTGGCGCGGTCGGCGCCGGTGTTGCTGGCCGGCATGCTCGCCGTCGGCATGCTGGGCACGGCGATGACCCAGGGCTTGATCGCCTATGCCGCCAGCGCCGCGGCGCCGCAGGAGCAGGGGCGGGTGGTCGGCGCGGCGCAGGGCGGTGTGTTCATCGGCCTGTTGCTGGCGCGGGTGTTCGCCGGCGCCGTCAGCGACCTGGCAGGCTGGCGCGGGGTGTATGCGGGTGCCGCGGTGCTGATGCTGGCACTCGCGTTGCCGCTGTGGCGCTGGTTGCCGGCGCTGCCGGTGCCGCCGCAGCCACTGCGCTATCTGCGCCTGATCGCATCCATGCTGACGCTGCTGCGGCAGGAGCGTGTGTTGCAGGTGCGCGGCGTGCTGGCGCTGTTGATGTTCGCGGCGTTCAACATCTTCTGGAGCGCGCTGGTGCTGCCATTGCGCGCACCGCCGTACGCGTTCTCGCACACCGCCATCGGCGCCTTCGGTCTGGCCGGCGCGGTCGGTGCGCTGGCGGCCGCGCGGGCCGGACGCTGGGCCGACCGCGGCCATGCCCAGCGCACCAGCGCCGCGGCGCTGGTGGTGTTGGTGCTGGCCTGGTGGCCGCTGTCGTGGCTGCCGCACTCGCTGGCCGCGCTGCTGCTCGGCATCGTCCTGCTCGACCTGGCCGGGCAGGCCGTGCACGTCACCAGCCAGAGCATGATCCTGCGCGGCCGGCCGCACGCGCATGGCCGGCTGATCGGCCTGTACATGCTGTTCTACGCGGTGGGCAGCGGACTGGGCGCGATCGGCACGACCGCGACCTATGCCCAGGCGGGTTGGACCGGCGTGTGCCGCCTGGGGGCGGCGGTCAGCCTGCTGGCGCTGCTGTTCTGGTGGGCGACGCGGCGGCTCGGCGCGGCGCCCGCGGCGCTCAGTCCAGCACCCGGCTCAGGCGCTGTGCCGCCTGCCGCAGTGCCGGCAACACCGTGCTCTGCAGGCTGCCCAGGGTCATCCGTGCCACCGAGCTGCCGACATTGAGCGCGGCGACCACGCGGTCCTGGCGGTTGCGTACCGGCACCGCCACCGAGCGCAGGCCGATCTCCAGTTCCTGGTCGACGACCGCATAGCCGTCGCGCTGCACGCGCTCGAGCAGGGCCTGGAACTGCGCGCGGTCGGTGACGGTGCGCTCGGTGCGCGGGCGCAGCGGATTGCGCTCCAGGTAGCTGTTCAAGGTGTCGCCCGGCTGCGCCGCCAGCAGCACCCGGCCCATCGAGGTGCAGTAGGCCGGCAGGCGGCTGCCGGCGCGCAGGCCGATCGACATGATGCGCACGGTTTCCGCACGTGCCACATACAGCAGGTCGTCGCCGTCGAGCACGCCCAGCGAGCAGGATTCGTGCAGGTCGTCGCGCAGCGCATCCAGCACCGGCTGCGCCGCCACCGACAGCGCGGCGGTGGACAGATAACCGCTGCCGATGCCCAGCGCGCGCGGCAGCAGCACGTAGCCGCGGCCGTGGGTGCCGGCGTAGCCGAGCTTCTCCAGCGTGTACAGCACGCGCCGCACCGCCGCGCGCGGGATGCCGGTGTCGGCGCTGAGTTGGGCCATGCTGACGTCACGGCTGTGCTGGCCGAAGGCGCTGAGCACGGCCAGGCCGCGCGCCAGCGAGGTCATGAAGTTCGGATCGCCTTCGCATTCGCCGATGCGCCGCATCAGCTCCGCGGCCAGGCCGCGCTCGGGCGGGGTGGGAGCGGTAGCGGCACGCGCGGTGCGGCGTGCGCGAGGAGGACGCGGGGAATCGGACATGGAAGCGGCGGCGGCGGCGATGCGTCCGATGGTAGTGGTTGCATCAGTGGGCGTCGATGCCGCGATGTGCGCGAGCATCGTCATCCACCAAGTAGCGGATGAACATCCACGATTCTTGTAGGAGCGGCTTCAGCCGCGACCCGGCGCTCCCGGGAACGCCCGGTCGCGGCTGAAGCCGCTCCTACGAGGGTTCGAGCTTCGGCCGGCCTCAGTCGCCCAGCCGCACCACCAGCTTGCCGAAGTTGCCGCCGCTCAGCATGTCGATGAAGGCCTGCGGCGCATTCTCCAGGCCGTCGACGACGTGTTCGCGGTAGCGCACGCGGTCATCGGCCAGCCAGGCGCCCATCTCGCGCAGGAACTCCGGATACAGTTTGACGAAGTCGCCGACGATGAAGCCGCGCAGGGTCAGGCGCTGGCGCAGCACCTGGCCCATCAGCGCCGGCAACCGATCCGGCCCCGGCGGCAGCGCGCCGTTGGCGTTGTAGGTGGCGATGGTGCCGCACACCGGCACGCGGGCGAAGTCGTTGAGCAGCGGCAGCACCGCGTCGAACACGTGGCCGCCGACATTCTCGAAGTACACATCGATGCCGTCGGTCGCGGCGGCGCGCAACTGCTCGGCGAAGTCCTTGGCGCGGTGGTCCAGGGCCACATCCACGCCCAGTTCCTCGCGCAAATAGCGGCATTTTTCCACGCCACCGGCGATGGCGATTACCTTCGCCCCGCGCAGTTTGGCGATCTGGGCCACGGTGGCGCCGACCGGGCCGGTGGCCGCGGCGACCGCCACGGTCTCGCCCGGCTGCGGCTTGCCGATTTCGTGCAGGCCGGCATAGGCGGTGAAGCCGGGCATGCCGTACACGCCGAGCGCGGTGCTCGGCGGCAGCGGCGAGTTGGGATCGAGCTTGCGCCGCAGGCTGGCGCCGTCGACGACCAGATGGGTCTGCCAGCCGCCGTTCTGCACCAGCACCAGATCGCCCGGCGCGTGGTCGGGGGAGTTGGATTGCAGCACCTCGGCCACGGTGCTGCCGACCATGGTCTCGCCCAGTTGCACCGGCGGCGCGTAGGAGGGCGCATCGCTCATGCGCCCGCGCATGTACGGGTCCAGCGATAGCCAGCGATTGCGCAGCAGTACCTGGCCGGGGCCCGGCGCTTCGAGTGACGCCTGTTCGGTGCGGAAGTTGTCGGTGCCCGGCGCGCCCTGCGGGCGCAAGGCGAGCACGATGCGGGTGGTCTGGGTGGGGGCGGTCATGCGGTTTCCTCACTTGCGGTATTCAATTGCGCGATGTCCTCGGCCGACAGCTGCAGGCGCGCCGCAGCGAGCAGGTCCTGCAGTTGCTCCAGGCTGGTCGCGCTGGCGATCGGCGCGACGATGCCGGGCCGCGCCATCAGCCAGGCCAGCGCCACCTGCGTGGGCGTGGCGGCATGCTTGCCGGCGATGTCGTCGAGTGCGGCGAGGATGCGCAGGCCGCGCGCATTGAGATAGCGCGCGACCACGCTGGCGCCGCGCGCCTGGCTCTTGCCGGCGTCTTCGGCGCGGCGGTACTTGCCGCTGAGGAAGCCGCTGGCCAGCGCGTAGTAGCACAGCACGCCCAGGCCCTGTTCGCGCACCAGCGGTTCCAGTTCGGCCTCGTAACCGGCGCGGTCGTAGAGGTTGTATTCCGGCTGCAGCGTCTCGTAGCGCGGCAGGCCGTACTGTGCGGAGACGTTCAGGGCTTCGCGCAGTCGCGCGGCGCCGTAGTTGGAGGCGCCGATCGCGCGCACCTTGCCCTGTTCGATCAAGCGCCCGAACGCTGCCAGCGTCGCTTCCAGCGGCACGGAGTCGTCGTCTTCGTGTGCCTGGTACAGATCAATGACGTCGGTCTGCAGGCGCTGCAGCGAGTCCTCCGCGGCGGCGGCGATGTTGTCGGCCGACAGGCCCGGGCGTTCGGCCCACTTGCCGACCTTGGTCGCGATCAGCACCTTGTCGCGCTTGCCGCTGCGCTTGAGCCACTGCCCGATCAGCGTTTCCGATTCGCCGCCGTGGTTGCCGGTGACCCAGGCCGAGTAGATGTCGGCGGTGTCGATGAGATTGCAGCCGGCCTCGACGAAGGCATCGAGCAGGGCGAAGGAGGTCTTGGCGTCGGCGCTCCAGCCGAACACGTTGCCGCCGAACGCCAGCGGTGCCGCATGCAGGCCGGAGCGGCCGAGTTCGCGCGTGTGCAGCATGGAAAACGTTCCACTGTGGGGGGAGGCGACAGGATAGTCGCCATGGGTTGGGCGGTCGTCAAATGCTCGCGAAAACATCGTTCTGTAGACGTGATTCGCGCTAACGGAAGCGCAACATTCGTCGGTATCGAGCCGCGTGCTAGGCTCGCGCCACCTCTCTTGCGGATGCCTGCCATGACGCTTCGAACCTCGCTCGCCTGCGCCTGCACCCTGGCCGTCGCCACTGCCTTGCTCGCTCCAGCGGCGCAGGCGATCAAGCCCGCCGATACCGCGACGCTGCCGGCGCCGGACGCCGCGTTGCAGACGGCGATCGACGGCAACTGGCGCGACCGCGCCAACGTCGCCCGCGACGCCTACCGTCATCCCGGCCAGACCCTGGCGTTCTTCGGCATCAAGCCGACCCAGACGGTGATCGAGGTCACTCCGGGCAGCGGCTGGTATTCCGAGATCCTGGCGCCGTACCTGCGCGAGCGCGGGCAGTACATCGCCGCGGTGGTCGATCCGGCGGCCGTGCCGGAAGGCCGCGGCCGCGATTACCAGCAGAAGGCGCGCGCCGGCCTGGAGCAGAAGTTCGCCGCGGCGCCGGCGCAGTACGACCACGCGCGCATCGTCGCCTATGCGCCGAACGCACCGGTGTTCGGCCCGCCCGGCTCGGCCGACCTGGTGCTGACCTTCCGCAACGTGCACAACTGGCGCATGGCTGGCCAGGCCGAGGGCATGTTCAAGGGCTTCTACAACGTGCTCAAGCCCGGTGGCGTGCTCGGCGTGGTCGAGCACCGTGCGAAGGCCGACGTGCCGGCCGACGACAAGAGCGGCTATGTCGGCCAGGCGCAGGTGATCGCCATGGCCGAGGCGGCCGGCTTCAAGCTGGCCGGCAAGAGCGAGGTCAACGCCAATCCGCGCGACACCAAGGATTATCCGGGCGGTGTGTGGACGCTGCCGCCGAGCAACCAGCACGAGGCCGCCGACGACGCCAAGTACCAGGCGATCGGCGAGAGCGACCGGATGACCCTGAAGTTCGTCAAGCGCTGAGCCGGCGCACCGGCGACGCGGCGCGGACGCATGGGACAATGCCTGCGCCGCGCCGTGCGGCGCAGGCCCGCCGCCGTTCCCGCCGATGCTGATCGCTTTCAACAAGCCCTTCAACGTGCTGTGCCAGTTCACCGACCGCAGCACGCCGCCGCGGCGCACCCTGGCCGAGTTTGGCCTGCCCGCCGACGTGTACGCGGCCGGACGCCTGGACTACGACAGCGAGGGCCTGCTGCTGCTGACCGACGATGGCGCATTGGCGCACCGTCTTACCGATCCGCGGCACAAGCAGCCCAAGACCTACTGGGTGCAGGTGGAAGGCGCGCCGCAACCGGAACAACTGCAGCGCCTGCGCGACGGTGTGCTGTTGAACGATGGGCCGACCGCGCGGGCAGAGGTGACGTTGCTGGAGGCGGCGCCCTCGCTATGGCCGCGCGATCCGCCGGTGCGCTTCCGCAAGAGCGTGCCCGATGCCTGGCTGCAGGTGGTGTTGCGCGAAGGCCGCAACCGCCAGGTGCGGCGGATGACCGCCGCGGTCGGCCTGCCGACGCTGCGCCTGGTGCGCGCGGCGATGGGCGCGCACCGCCTGGACGGACTGGCACCGGGCGCGTGGCGCGCGCTGTAATGCGTGCGTTGCCGCGCGACGCGTAGGAGCGGCTTCAGCCGCGACCGAGGCGTTACCGATGCTTTTCGGTCGCGGCTGAAGCCGCTCCTACACTAGAGGCGCATGGCTGCAGCGAATCCATAAAAAAGCGACCGGGATCTCTCCCGATCGCTGCGTATGGCACTGCGACGACCGTCAGGCCGCGCGCGCAGTTCACTCTTCGGTGGCGTCCTGCGCGGCCGCGGTGCGGCGCGTGCCACGGGTGCTGGCGGCGCTGCGGCGCGCACCGACATTGCCGCGCTTGTTGGCCGCTTCGATGCGCTGGGCATTGCCTTCGATCGGCGCACCCTTGTCGCGCTGGCGCTTGCGGTAGATGGCGTAACCCAGCAGGCCCACGCCCACCGCGGCGGCGGCGATTGCCACGGCCGGGTTGCGGCGCACTGCAGTGCGCGCGACCTTGGTGCCGGTCTTCACCGCACCCAGCGCAGCGCCCGCCTTGAGCGCACCCACCGCCTTGCCCGACTGCAGCCACTTGTTCGCCTGCGGGCCGAAGTGCTTGAGGCTGTCGCCGGCGTGGCTGGCGAGATCCAGGGCGCGGTCGGTGATGATGGTCAGCTTGCTCATGGGCGTCCCCTACTGGCAGGAATGAAGGGCTGCAGTGTCGCCCGCATTCCGTATACGGGGCGTTAGCGCAGCGCCGTGGATTCGTCTGCCCGCTGAATGCGGTGCGCCTGACCCGCTAGGTGCCGCGCGGCTTGGCGCGGTGGCTGGCGGTGGCGGTCCACGGGTCGTCCGGCCACGGGTGGCGCGGGTAGCGACCCTTCATTTCCTTCTTCACTTCCGGATAGGTGCTGGACCAGAAATTGCGCAGGTCCTGGGTGACCTGCAGCGGCCGCCCGCCGGGCGAGAGCAGGTGCAGCAGCAACGGCACGCGGCCGTCGGCGATGCGCGGGGTGTCGGCCAGGCCGAACAGTTCCTGCAGCTTGACCGCCAGCACCGGCGGCTGCGGCTGCCCGGCATGGTCCAGGCTGTAGTCGATGCGCCGTTCCATGCCCGAGGGCACCGCGATGCGCACCGGGGCATGGCGGTCGATGGCCTGGCGCCGGTCCCACGGCAGCCGTGCCTTCAGTGCCTCGCCCAGTTCGTCCTCGCTCAGCGCGTCGAGCCGGGTCTTGCCGGCGAAGGCCGGACGCAGCCAGTCGTCGAGGCTGTCCAGCAACGCGGCATCGCCCAGGTCCGGCAGGTCCAGTTCCGGCATCCACTGGCGCAGCCCGGCCACCCGCGCGCGCCACTGCGTCAGACCCTCGCTCCAGGGCAGCGCCTGCAGTCCCAGCTCGCGCACCGCCTCGGTCAGCGCCGCGGCCGCCTGTGCCGGTGCTACGCGGCCGGCGGGGCGACTGTCGAGCACGATGCGGTCGAAGCGGGTCTCGCGCAGCGCACTCAGTGCGCGCCGCTCGGCATCCCAGCGCACCACGTCCTCCTGCGCGAAGCGCTGCGGGAACTGCGCGCGCAGGTAGCGCTCGTCCACCGGCGCGGCGCGCAGCAGCAGCGCGTCCTTGGCCTCGTGGCGCAGCTCGGTGACGACCAGCCACGGTTCGCCGCGCAGGTCGCTGTTGTCGAACAGGCGCGCGCTGCGGCCGTTGGACAGCAGGTAGCGCAGCGGATCGCTGGGATGGCGGGTGCCGATGCGGTCGGGAAAGGCGTGCGCCAGCAGATCGCCGAGTTCGTGCGCCTCCACGCTGTCCGGCGCGGCGGCGTCGCTGCGCAGGCGCCGCCGCCACTGCTTGGCCGCCGCGTCGATCGCCGCCAGCGCGCCGCGGTTGGCGTCGTGCGGCACGCGGCCGCGGCGGAACGCGGCCAGGGCGCGCCAGCGCGCGGCCAGTGCGTCGCCGCCCTGGCGCAGCGGATCGCGCGCTTCGATCAGCGCGGCGAGGTCGCAGGCCAGCGCCTGCGCGCGCGCATTGCCCGCGGCCAGCAGCATCGCCGCCAGACGCGGATGCGTGCCCAGCGCGAGCATGCGTCGGCCACTGGCGGTGATAGTCCCGTTCGCGCCGAGTGCGCCCAGCCGCTGCAGCAACTCGCGGGCGGCGGCCAGCGCGCCGGGCGGCGGCGGATCGACGAAGCGCAGCCCATCGCTGCCCCAAGCGGCCAGTTCCAGCGCCAGCCCGGCCAGTTCCACCTGCAGGATCTCGGCGCGGCGTTGCGCCTCCAGGCGCTGCGACTGCGGCCACAGTCGGTAGGCCCAGCCGCTGGCGACGCGGCCGGCGCGGCCGGCGCGCTGGTCGGCCGAGGCCTGCGCGATGGCGGCCACGTCCAGTCGCGAGAAGCCGCTGTTGGGATCGTAGTGCGGCTCGCGCGCCAGCCCGGCGTCGATCACCACGCGCACCCCGGGCAGCGTCACCGAAGACTCGGCGACGTTGGTCGCCAGCACCACGCGCCGCCGCCCCTGCGGATCGGGCTGCAACACCTTGGTCTGCTGCTCCACCGGCAACTCGCCGTGCAGCGGCAAGACCTCGACCCCGCTCCCTTCTCCCTGCGGGAGAAGGTGGCGCGCAGCGCCGGATGAGGGTGCGCCAGAGGCGGTGCCGGCTGGGGTAGCGACGGGGTCTGTGCCCGCCGAAGTTACGCGCGGGCTTATATCCGCACCACCCCCAACCCCCGCCGCCTCCAGCGCCGCCTGCACCCGCCCGATCTCGCGCTGCCCGGGCAGGAACACCAGCACATCGCCCGGATGCTGCTGCAGCGCATGCTCCACCGCACGCCGGGCCTGCGCTTCCAGCGATTCCTCGCGTCGCGCCGGGAAGTGCGCGATTTCCACCGGGAAGCTGCGCCCGGCGCTGGACAGTCGCGGGGCGTCGAGGAACTGCGCCAGGCGCTCGCCGTCCAGGGTGGCCGACATCACCACGATGCGCAGGTCCTCGCGCACCTGCGCCTGCACGTCCAGGGCCAGCGCCAGGCCCAGGTCCGCGGCCAGGTGGCGCTCGTGGAACTCGTCGAACAGCAACGCGCCGACCCCGTCGAGCATCGGGTCGTCCTGCAGCATGCGGGTCAGGATGCCCTCGGTGACCACCTCGATGCGGGTGCGTGCGGACACCTTGTTCTCGAAGCGGATGCGGTAGCCCACCGTCTCACCCGGCGCTTCGCCGCGCTGCCGGGCCATGAAGGTGGCGGCACTGCGCGCGGCGACCCGGCGCGGTTCCAGCATCACGATGCGCCGGCCCTGCAGCCAGGGCGCGTCGAGCAGCGCCGGCGGCACCTGGGTGGTCTTGCCGGCGCCGGGCGGGGCTTCCAGCACCAGGCGCGGATGGGCGGCGAGGCTGTCGCGGAGTTGCGGCAGCAGTGGATCGATCGGAAACACGGCGGACGTCATCGGCAAAGGATACGTGGCCGCCGCGCCGCCGTGGAGCGGCGGCAGGCGCGTGGCCCGTACAATTGGCTGCTGTCCCGGCTGATTCCCGCGCAACCGCATGACCCTGATCGACATCGGCGCCAACCTCACCCACGAGTCCTTCGATCGCGACCGCGACGCGGTGCTGCAGCGCGCCCGCGCCGCCGGCGTCGCGCAGTTGGTGGTCACCGGCGCCAGCCGCGAGCACTCGCCGCTGGCGCTGCAACTGGCGCAGCAGCATCCGGGCCTGCTGTACGCCACCGCCGGCGTGCATCCGCACCACGCGGTGGAATACACCGCCGAATGCGACGCCGAACTGCGCGCGCTGCATGCGCATGCCGAAGTGGTGGCGGTGGGCGAATGCGGCCTGGACTACTTCCGCGACTTCTCGCCACGGCCGGCGCAGCACCGCGCGTTCGAGCGGCAGCTGCAACTGGCGGTGGACACCGGCAAGCCGCTGTTCCTGCACCAGCGCGACGCCCATGCCGACTTCATGGCGCTGATGCGCCAGTTCGATGGCAAGCTCGGGCCGGCAGTGGTGCATTGCTTTACCGGCAGCCGCGAGGAACTGTTCGACTACCTGGACCGCGACTGGTACATCGGCATCACCGGCTGGCTGTGCGACGAGCGCCGCGGCGCGCACCTGCGCGAGCTGGTGAAGCACATCCCCGCCGAGCGGCTGATGATCGAGACCGATGCACCGTACCTGCTGCCGCGCACGCTCAAGCCGACGCCGAAGGACCGCCGCAACGAACCGGCGTTCCTGGCGCACATCGTCGAGGAACTGGCACGCGACCGTGGCGAAGACGTGGCGACGGTCGCCGCCGCCAGCACCGCCGCCGCGCGGACGTTTTTCCGTTTGCCGATGCCGGGCTGAGTACGTTGGCGCGGCGGGTTTCGTGTTTGGGGATTCGTGATTGGGGATTGGGGATTCGTAAAGGCGCGCTTGGCTGTACGCGTCTTTTGTAGGAGCGGCTTCAGCCGCGACCAGTCAACCGGTCGCGGCCGATGGTGCGGTGGCCATGCCGATCCTCTGCGCGACCGTGCTGGCCGATGCGCCGGTGGAGATCCTGGAGGGCGTGGGTTGGCGTCTTCTTGTGGAAGGGACTTCAGTCCCGACGCCTGACGGTGTCAGTCGGCGTTGGGCTTCATCCGTCGCGGCTGAAGCCGCTCCTACGTGGGCAACGTGAGTCGGCCTGCCCGGGTGGTGCCCACCCGCCTCAATCGACCTGCGCGTCCTCGCGCTTGGCTTCGGCCATGGCTTCCGGCTCCAGTTCCTCGGCACTGCGGTTGAGCTTGACGAACACGCCCCAGGCGACCAGCAGCAGCGCCGCGCACAGGCCCACGGCAGATGCGTAGGGCAGCTTGGACGGATCGTCGTGCATCAGTTCGAAGATCGACACCAGGGTCTCGATCGCCAGGGCGATGACGATGACCACGAAGAACCGCGACAGGTAGCGACGCACCCGGGTCGGTCCACTGACCTTGACGTCGCGCTGCACCTCTTCCTCGTAGATGGTCTGGCCCAGTTCCAGGGTCACCAGCGCCACGGTGAGCAGGCCGATCGCTTCCAGCACCACGTTGAAGCGGTCGCGCACCACCAGCTCGCCGCCCGGCGTCAGGCCGTGCCATAGCTCGAGCACGGCCATGCAGATCAGTCCGGCTGCGCACAGCAGGAACAGCAGGATGATGAGGAAATGCCCGCCGCGGAACAGTTTTTCCATGCGCGTGACCGTCGCTCGCCCCCTGTGTGGTGGGCGAGCATAGGCGCCAGGCGCGTCAGCGGCGCGCGAAGATGCAGCGCCGCCCTCGGGACGGCGCGGGTACGGCATTGCCCGGAGCACCGTGGCTGGCGTGCGCAGGGCAGGAGCGCGTTGCGCGCAGCACCGGCGTCCCGCGGCAAACCTCAGCGCGCGGGCAGACCGGCCTGGTAGGCCTGCAGGTGGCAGTACGCGGCCATCAGCAGCGGTGCTTCATGCCCGGCGGTACGGGCGCGGACCAGCATGTCGCCGACGATCTGCTGCGCCTCCACCTGCTGCCCGGCTTCCAGGTCGCGCAGCATCGACGCCTTCATCGGCGAACCTGGCTGGGTCAGCAGCTGCAGCGCGCTGGCTTGCGCCGCCTCCGGCACCGGTTCGCCGGCCGCCGCGGCCACCGCCGTGCATTCGGCATACAGGCCGCGCACCAGCGTCACCCCATCGTCGCTGGCGACGATGCGCCCGATCGGCGCACGCATCAGGCAGGTGGCCGCAGCCAGTGCGGTGAGGAAGGTGTACTTGATCCATTGCTCCTGCGCGATCCGCGGCGTGGCCAGATGGTCCACGTCGGCTTGCGCGCAGGCCTCGGCCAGGGCGCGCACGCGCGCGCTGTCGGCGCCGCGGCCGTCGCGCTCGCCGAAGGTCAGCGAGGCCGGCTTGGCCAGGTGCTGGATCGCGCCGTCGGCATCCAGCACCGCGCTGATGAAGCACAGCCCGCCGACGATCCGCTCCGCACCGAAGCGCGCATCCAGCGCCGGATAGTGGCGCAGGCCATTGAGGATCGGCAGCACGCTGGTGCCCTCGTGGACCGCCGGTGCCACCGCCTCCAGCGCGCTCTGCAGGTCGTAGGCCTTGCAACTGAGCAACACCAGATCGAACGGCCGCGCCTGCGCGGCGCCGGGCAGCGTGTCGGCGGTGAGCGTGCTCACCGCGATCGCCGCGTCGCCGCGCGGGCTGCGGATGCGCAGGCCGTCGCGCTGCAGGCGTGCGGCCCGCGGCGGCCGCACCAGGAAGCTGACATCGACGCCGGCCTGGGCCAGGCGTCCACCGAAGTAACCGCCGGTTGCGCCGGCGCCGAGAATCAGGATACGCATGAGACGTGGATCGCCATGGAGTGGGAGGCGTCCGACTGCGGGAACGCATGCCGGCAAACGAGCGCGCGTGCGGTCCTGTCGACGATGCGGCGCAATCGGTCATGCCGTTGCGCCGCACCACGACCCGCTCGCATCAGGGTGACCGCATGCAGCGGTACCCGGTGCGGCTCAGCTCTTCTTCACCAGCTCGACGCGACGGTTCTGCGACTTGCCTTGCTCGGTCGCATTGTCTGCCACCGGGTCGGCATCGCCGAAGCCGGCCGCGGTCAGGCGCGACGCGTCGATACCCTGCGCGACGAGCGCGGCGACCACCGCCTTGGCGCGTCCTTCCGACAGCGTCTTGTTGTGCGCGGCATCGCCGGTGCCGTCGGTATAGCCGTTGACGGCCAGCTTCAGCGCGGCGTCCTGCTTGAGCAACTGCACGACCTGCGCGATCTGCGGCTGCGAGTCGGGCAGGATGTCGGTCTTGTCGGTGGCGAAGTTGACGTGCAAGGCCACCTTGCCGGTCTTGTCGATCTGCGTCTTCAGTTCGCTGGCCGGCAGCAGGCTGGCGGTGACCTGCAGCGGCTTGGTCTCGGCGATCAGCAGGCCGCCGCCGAACTGGTAGCTGCACAGGTGGATCCAGATGTCGCGGTCGGCGCGATGCACCACGAAGACCTGCGCCGGATTGTTCCAGATGTCGCCAAGGCCGCTGTTGTACTTGGTGGCGAAATCGCGCGGCCACTCCTTGATCTTCTGCGTCGCCGCCTCGGGAATCCGGCCGTCGAAGATCTTCTTGCCGCCGAGTGCGGTCACCACGGCCTCGATGTTGCGGGACAGTTCCAGGTCGGAGAAGGTCTTGCCTTGCGCCGCATCGATGTGCGCCGACCAGACCTTGCCCTCGACCGGCTGCAGCCGATCGCCGGTCCAGAACGGCACCTGGTCGAAGTCCGCGACGTCCGGCGTGCTGCCGGTGACGTAGCCGGTGGGCAGTGCGATGTACGGGAAATCTCCCAGTGCGACGTCGGACACCGGCAAGCTGGCCGGATCGAATGCCGTGCTGGCGGTAGCGTGCTGCGTGGACGCGTCCTGCGTGGCGTTGGCGGTTGCCGCGGGGGGCGCCGCCTGATCGTCGGGATGCGCGGGCTGCTCATGCTTCTTGCAGGCGCTCAGGCTTGCGATGGCGGCCAGGGCCAACGTCGCCGCTACTGCTCTTTTCACGGAGATACTCCTTGTCGGGGGACGAACCAATCTAGTGTAACGGCGCGATCGGCCGATCTTGCTGCAGAACCATGAATCCGCGTCGACCGGGAGTGGGCGACGTGCGCATGGATTGCAGGTGACGCGGGATCAGTGCGCGAGGTCGGGCGGCTGGAACAAGGCATCCGGCTGCGGGCCATAGTCGACGCGTTGGATGTCCCAGTGCTGTTGCTGTTCCAGTCCGGTCTTGCCGCGATAGGCGAGCACCAGGCCAGTCTCGCGGTCCAGCCACATCGTGCCTTGCCGGGTTCTGCCCGGCCCATCCGGATTGGGCAGGCGGTACCGCCATTGCACCGCGTCGCGGCCGGCGCGCAGGCCGCTGTCGCCACGCTGGCAGTCGGCGAACATGCCAAGTCCCGCGCAGGGTTGCTCTGGATCGAAGCGTAGCGGCCAGCGCATGCCGGGAACGGGCATGGCACCCCCTTGCTGGCCAACGATCCAGCCGGTGGGCGCACCCTTTGCCAGGATCAGCGCATACGACCGACCGCTGGCGTCCTGGAACTGGATCCGCAACGCGTCGTCGCGAAAGAACACCGTCGCCGGCTGCACCGCACCGCGCGGCTGGATCCGGCTCAGGCCGCCAAGTTCGTTGGTGCTGACCTGCGCCACGCCGGAGAACGCGGCGTCCTCGGCGCACGCCGAGCCGACAACGCTCTGGCACAGCAGCGCAACGCACGCCAGTAGCGCGAGACGGGGCATCACTTGTCGAGGTTGCCTTGCGTATAGATCGGCGACTGCATGCGCACGATCGCATAGCTCTCGATGGGCAGGCGCCCGGTGAGCGGCTGCAGGGGAGAGGCTTCGAACGTACCTGCTTTCAGGTACTGCGATTTCCCGCCCAGCACCCAGCCGACGAAGGGGACCACCAGTGGCGCGTCGTAGACCACCTTGATCTTGAGGATGTTGGCGTCCTGCACATTGACGCCGCTGCTGCCGATCGCATCGCTGCGATAGGCGAGCGTGTCGTTCGGCAATGCGTACTGGCCGTTGTACTGACGTTCGCGGAAGTTGCTCCACGCGGCCCGCGTGGGATTGATCACGGTGATGCGGCCGTGCAAGGTGAGATCGGCGAATGCCTTGGCGTATGCCACTTCGAGCGCAGCCTGGCCGGTGTCGTGTGCGTACAGCGGCATCATGCCCTTGGCGAAGCCCTTGCGCATCTCCATGCGGTCCACTCCGCTCACTGCACCCGCGCGCGCCGCCATCAGCGCGGCGTAATCGAGCGTGGATTTCATGCGGTACAGCAGCACTGCCTGGATGACGGCGAGCAACAGGAACAGCAGCACCGGCGTGATGATCACCAGTTCCACCATGGATTGACCGCGCATCGACGCGCGGCTGCGGAGGGTGCGGACGCGTGCTTTCATGAGCGAGCTCCCGGAGAGGAAGGCGCCGGCGCGGTGGCGCGCCAGTGCCAGTGTTCGCCGCGTTGCGGTTGCAGGCGGCCCAGCGCACCGCCATGGAACTCGATGGTGGTCGCGGCACGGCGGCACATCGCCGTGCGATACGGCCTGAGGTTCTCGCGCCACTCCAGCACCACATCGTCGCGGCCCAGGAACACCAGATCCAGCGGGTAGCCCATGCCGATGGTATGCACGCTGGCGCAGGGGCGGATCAGCAAGGCCTCCGAGCCATCCGTGGCCAGTGCCGGGCGCGCCAGCAGGCCACGCGCACGCGACCACCAGGTATCGGCCGCCCACACCTGCGGGATCGGGGCGCCGGCGCTGCGCTCGATGCATCCACGCTTCACAGGATCCCCTCCTGCAGCATCTTCAAGTAGATGAAGTAAGCGAGAAACAGGAAGATCAGCGGGAAGAAGAACATCACCAGCGGCAGCATCATCTTCACCGGTGCTTCCAGCGCCAGCTTCTCGGCGCGCAGGAAGCGTTCCTCGCGGCGCTGGTTGGCCTGCGCGCGCAAGGTGTCGCTGAGATTGGCGCCGACCTTGTCGGCCTGGATCAGCGCACTGGTGAAGCTGGTGATCTGCGCGATGTCCATGCGCTCGGCCATGCGCCGCAGCGCCTCGGCGCGGGGCAGGCCGGCGCGCAGATCGCGCAGCATGCGCGAGAACTCCTGCGACAGCGCGCCGGCCGGTCCCTTGGCGACCGCCTGCTCGATGCCGCCGGTGACGTTCAGGCCGGCCTCGACGGACATGGTGATGAAGTCCAGATAGACCGGCAGGTCGCGCACCACGGTCTTCTGCCGCGCCTTGCGCCGCTCGCCCAGCCATAGTGCGGGATACAGCCAGCCCAGCACGCCGCCGAATAGCAGGCACATCAGGCCCGAACCGATGCCCAGGTGGCCGAGCATGCCGGTGCACAGCAGGAAGAAGGCGATCACCACCAGCGCGCTGGCCATGCGCAGGCCGTAGAACTCTTCCGGCGTCAGCGTGTAGTCCTGGCCGGCGGCCTGCAACTGGCGGTGGGTCTGTTCCAGTTGCGCCACGCTCAGGCGCGGCGCGATGCGCCGGGTCAGCACCGTCACCAGCGGCCACATCAGTTGCATCAGCCGCGGCAGCGGGTCGTAGTAGGTGCGGTCCTCCAGCTCGACTTCGCGGATCACCCCGCGCGTGCCGATGACCACCAGGGCGACGGCGCCGGCAGCCAGAAGAGCGACGAGGGCGAGCATCCAGGTCATACGTCGATCGTCATGATCTTCTTGCAGAGACGGTAGCCAAGGTATTCCATGACCAGGCAGATGGTGATCACCACCCAGCCGTGCCAGCTATGGAACATCGGCTGCATGGTTTCGCTGTACATCACGCTGAGGTAGCCGATCAGGAACACCGGCAGCATCGCCATGACGATGCCCTGCAGGCGGCCCTGCGCGGTCAGCGACTTCACCTTCTTCTCCATGGTCAGGCGTCGGCGCAGCGTCTCTGCCAGGGTCGCCAGGGTCTCGGCCAGATTGCCGCCGACCTCACGCGAAATATTCACCGCCGAGACGAACAGCTCCGCATCGGTGATGGGCACGCGCTTGCTGAAGTTCTCCATCGCCTCTTCGGCGCGCAGCCCCATGTGTTGTTCGCGCAGCACCAGCGCCAGTTCCTGCGCCAGCGGCGGTTGGCCGTCGTGGACCAGCACTTCCATCGCCGGCGCAAAGCCGACGCCGGCGCGCAGGCTGCTGGATAGCATCTGCAGCGCGTCGGGAAGCTGCTCCTGGATCTTCTCCAGCCGACGCTTGCGCAGGAACGCGTAGACCTTGCGCGGGGCGAAGATCAGGAAGATACCGATCAGCACCGCGATGACCAGGCTGCCGGTCAGCATCCACACCAACAGCGGGATGACCACCATCACCACGGCACTGATCATGTAGACCTGTGCCGGATCCAGGAACAGGAACATGTCCGCCAGGTTCATGCGGGCCTGGTCCATGAAGCTTTCGCGGTAGCGCTTCAGGAACTGCTCGCTGGAGCGCGCGATCAGCAGGATGGCCATCGCGGTTCCGGCAAACACCAGCAGGGCGATCAGCCACAGGCCCATCAGCGCGCGCCTCCCTGGTTGCGGAAGATGCCCAGATCCACCGACACGCCGCGCTCGGCGAGCTCTTCGTAGAACTCGGGTACCGCGCCAGTCGCCACGAAGTTGCCAGCGACCTTGCCGTCGGGGCCATGGTAGGTGGTGGGCTTGAACAGGAACAGGTCCTGCATCTGGATGGTGCCGCTTTCGATGCCGGTGATCTCGGTGATGTGGCTGACCTTGCGCGAGCCGCAGGGATAGCGGCGCTGGTGCACGATCAGGTTGACCGCCGACGCGATCTGCTCGCGCACGACCGTCATCGGCAGCTCCATGCCGGCCATCATCACCATCACCTCCAGGCGCGAGAGCGTCTCGCGCGGGTTATTGGCGTGCGCGGTGGTCAGCGAGCCTTCGTGGCCGGTGTTCATCGCCTGCAGCATGTCCAGACATTCGCCGCCGCGGCATTCGCCGACCACGATGCGGTCCGGGCGCATGCGCAGCGCGTTCTTGACCAGGTCGCGGATGGTGATCTGGCCCTTGCCTTCCATGTTGGGCGGGCGGGCTTCCAGCGCCACCAGGTTGGGTTGGACCAGTTTCAGTTCCGCTGCATCCTCGATGGTGACCACGCGGTCGCCGTCCGGGATGAAGTTGGACAGGATGTTCAGCAGGGTGGTCTTGCCCGAGCCGGTACCGCCGGACACCACGATGTTGCGGCGCTCGCGCACGGCCATGATCAGGAAGTCCAGCATCGGCTGGTTCAACGAGCCGAATTTGAGCAGGTCCTCGCCCATCAGCCGGCGCGTGGCGAACTTGCGGATGCTGATGCTCGGTCCGCGCAAGGCCACCGGCGGGATCACCGCGTTGACGCGGGAGCCGTCCTTCAGGCGCGCATCGACCAGCGGCGAACTTTCGTCGATACGCCGCCCCAGGGGCGTAACGATGCGTTCGATCGCGGCCAGGCAGGCACGTTCGTTGGAGAACACCACCTCGGACTTCTGGATGCGCCCGGCACGCTCGATGAAGATGTCGTCGTGCGAGTTGACCATGATTTCGGTGACGGTCGGATCGTCGATCAGGTCTTCCAGCGGCCCCAGTCCGATCGCCTCGTCCAGTACCTGCTTGGCCAGCCTGCGCGGGCTGATGTCCGCCGGCAGATCGCTGAACTCGCGCTTGAGGATGTCGTCGATCAGGTTGATGGTGCTGTCGCGCAGCGCGCTGTCGTCCATGCTGCGTACGTCCATGCGCCGCAGGTCCATCTGCCGCACCAGCGCCATATGCAGCTTGGTGCGCCAGGTGGCGATGTCCGACGGCGGCGGGCCAGCCACCACCATGTCTGTCGCGGCGGGCGCCGCCGCCTGGCGGTCGGGCGTGGCCTCGGTGGTTGCCGCGGGCGCGTCCGTGGCCCTGACCGCCGCGCCGTCGTTGGCGGCAGGCGTCTGCCGGACGATGCGTGCATCGTCGCCGCTGACCTTCAGCATGTACTGGCCGATGCGGATCTCGTCCTTGCCGTCGATCGGCCCCTGCTTGGCCAGCACCACCTTGCCGTTGAGCGTGATCGGCTCGCGCCCGCCCAGGGGCAGGATGAAGACGCCGTCGTCCTCGCGCAGCAGGGTGGCGTGCTTGCCGGCGATGTTCCAGCCCTGCAGCATCACCAGGTTGGCATCGGCGCGGCCGATGCCGCACTCGCGGTGCATGCACTTGACCTGGCGCGTGTCGCCTCCTGGCGTATTGATCAGCACTGTGAACATGGCGGTGAACCTTGCGCTTCGTGGGGTGGATTACTTGATCAACTTGTCTTGGCGGGGGCTGATTTCGTCCTGCAACTCCTTCTCGATCCCCTGGGCGCGCTGCAGATCCTGCAGGTTCTCCGGCGAGGTCGGGCTGACGATGCGCGGGGTCACGAAGATCACCAGTTCGGTCTTGTTGCCGCGGAAGCCGTCGGAGCGGAACAGCTTGCCCAGGATCGGGATGTCGCCCAGCAGCGGCAGCTTGTCCACGGCCTTGGATGCCTCCCGATCGAGCAGCCCGGAGATGACGATGGTCTGGCCGGCATTGACGTTCAGTTCGGTCTCGACGCGGCGCGTCAGGAAGCCGGGCACACCCTGCACCGACACCGACGGATCGATCCGGCTGACCTCGGCCATGATCGAGGTATTCACCTGATTGGTCGAGTTGACCGAGGGGTTGATGTTCAGGCGGATGCCGTATTCCTTGTACTCGATCTGGGTCTGGCCGAGGATCGACGGCACCACGATCGGCACTTCGCCACCGACCAGGAAGGTCGCGTTGCTGCCGCTCTTGGCGCTCAGCTTGGGCTGCGCCAGCACCCAGGCCTTGCCGCGGCTCATCAGCAGGTTGATCTTCGAGGCGATCGTGGTGGCGATGCCGAAGTAACCCTGCGGCCCGGGCAGCTTGGTGGGCAGCTGATCCTTGATGTCCTGGAAGGTCTGGTTGTCCTGCGGCAGCACGCGGAAATAATTATTGGTGGTCACGTCGCGGATCAGGCCGCCGATCGGACCGTCGATGGTGCTGTCCCAGCGGATGCCCAGGTCCTCCACGGCGTTCTTGTTGAACTCCATGATCGACACGTCCATCTGCACCATCGGCCGCATGCCCACCGGGTCGGCGCCGGCGAAGTTCAGCACCTGCGGATAGATCTTCTGCAAGGCCTGGATCTTCGCCGTGGTGGCGGCATCCACGTCGTTGCCCGAGATCACCACATTGGAGCCGATGGCCCGCACGGTGACGCCCGGCGTATTGCCCAGCAGTTCGCGCACGGTCTCGGCCGCGCCTTCGGACTTGCTGCCACCGACCGTCACGTTGACGTCGCGCTGGCTGCCGTCGGCCATCCACAGATGGACGTTGGTCTCGCCGGGCTTGGTGCCGATCATGACCAGTTCGGACTTGCCGACCGAGAAGACGCTCAGGACCTCGCCGTCGCCGACCGCGATGCGGCGCAGCGTACCGGGGACCCGCCGCACCACGGCTTCGCCGGCGTAGATGCTTTGCGACGGCTGGATCAACGGGGCGACCGAGGGCTTCTTGTCGCCGGCCAACGCGACGCCGCCACCGCCCGACGAAGCGTTGCCGTTGCCCAGTTCCTGGATCTGCGATTCCACCGTCTGCTTGAGCTGGTCGACCTGGCGTCCTTGCGCCATCAGTCGCGCCTGTTCTGCCGACGGGGCATCCGCCGCCTGCCCGGTCGCCGGCGGCGCTGCTGGCGTGGTCGCCGGCGCGCGCGCGGCAGGCCGTGATGCCGCAGCAGTGGTGGCGGCCTGTTGTGCCGATGCGTTCCATCCCCCGATGCCCGCCAGCAGCAAGCCGGCCAACCATGGCGCCGATGTCCCAGCCTTGCTCCTGCGACGGCGTGTTGCTTGCGTCATGCTTAACCCTTTCCGCCAATGATGAACTCTACGCGGCTGCTTCCGCTGCCTGTGTTTGCCGGATCGCCCGATCCCAGCGATCGCAACAACTGACTCTCGCTCATGCCCGTCGCCGCGCCGGGCGAGGTGTCCTGCACTTCGCGCAGCAGCACGCGCACCGCGCCCACCTTGGAGGCGACGGCGAGCTGCTTGGCCTGATACTGGTCCAGCTCCAGGGTGACGCTGGAGAAGCCGGTGGACGTACTGGATTCCTCGCCTTCCTTCGGCGCCGTCTCGCCGATGCGGCTGCCGGCCGCCAGCACCTTGATCTTCTGCAGCAGCGGGAACACCTGCGCGCCCGATGCCTGGCTGCCTGCGGCGCCATTGCTGCCGGTGGAGGCGTCCTTGACGAAGAAGATGTCGATCAGGTCGCCCGGCGCGATCATGCCCGAGATCGAATTGTTCTCGTCCACGCTCATCGTGTAGGCGACCTTGCCCTTGGGAATCAACCGCGAGAACTGGTCGTACAGCGGAACCAGGGCGCTGGCGCTCAACGGCGCGCCGCCCCGTGCCGGTGCACGCAATATCCTGCCTTCGAACTGGGCGTGGTTGTCGGGCGTGACCGCGTCGGCCGGCGCGAACTCGGCCGGGATCGTGCGCAGGGCCAGATCGCTGCCCTGCAGGATGGCTCCCTGCGGCAGATCGTTTACCGGCACGGCGACGTCGACCATCGGCCGGTTGTCCTGGGTGCGTTCGGCGACGGTGGTGCGGATGTAGCTCACCGCGATGAAGGCGGCCAGGCCGGCCATGACCACCGCGACCAGGATGAAAAGGACGTTCTTGCTGAGTTTGGGTTTCTGCATTGAAGAGGCGCCGTCGGGCAGGTCATCGCGAGGGAAGAGGGATCACCCCACCAGCACGTCGGACGCCGAGATGGCGTAGACGAAGGCGGCATAGAGATCTTTCAGAGCTGTCACCACGTCGGTGATCACGTCGGGCTTGGCGATCAGCACGATCACCAGCGCCATCACCACCACGGTGTACTCGATCGTGGACTGGCCGCGCTGCAGGCGCTGGCAGGACAGGGCGTGCGCGTTCATTCGACCACCGCCACGATCACGGTGCCGGTCTGCCCGCGGCTCGAGGTCACGGTGACGCGATCGTCCTGCCGGATGAACCGGGAGACGCAGTGCGGACTGCTTGCGGTGCAGGTCGACGAGGAGTCGTCGCGCGCATAGCCTTGCCCGGCAAAGTAACGCGCGTAGTACTGCTGGTTCTGCAGCGGTGTGTAGCGGTTGAGCATGCTCAGCGTCCTGACATGACGCGGCGTGTCCATGTAGACGATGTCCTCGGCGACCTGTGTCTCGGGCAGCCGGCCGAAGCCCTTGCCGACGCCGTCGGCGGGAAGATCCTTCTTGGGAACTTCCATGATGCCGATCTGGCCCTGCGTGCGATTGGCATCGCCACTCAGTTCCACGGTGATGTAGTAGCCGTCCCTGGTCATGTGCCCAAGCACGGTCTTGTTGCCCATTGGCGTGGTCACGACGGCGTTGCCCCACTCCTTCCGATAGAACTGCTCGACCTGCTTCGGCGATTCGGCAACACGGAAGCGACTGGCCCGCATGGCGATGCCGTTGTAGAGCATGTGCTCGGACACGATCTCGCCCGAGGCCTGCTCGGGGACCGGGACTTCCGGCCAGTCCAGCGCATGCGCCTGCTGCGCCGCGACCGTCGACAAGAGCGCGCCAAGCCCGCCAGCGAGCATGCGGTGGGAAACGCGCGGACTCATGGCTTGCCCGGCTTGACCGGGTAGTTGGCGAGCTTGTCTGCAGGCACGACATCCGGCTCGATCGCGCCCAGCTCGAGATCGCCGAGAGAGCCGACCATGGGCAGGATCGGGGTCAAAGGCTTCAGCACGTCGAAGACCCCGTCCAGCCCCTCGAAGTAGGAGACCGGCGCCAGGGGACGCACCGTGGCGATCACACTACGCGCACCGCTGCGCGGACCGGAGGCATTCCAGGCATCGGTCAGCAGCGTCTGGTGACGCTTGTCGGCCAGATCGAGGTTGTCCAACGGCTCGAGAAAGTGCGCGGGTCGACCATCCGCGGTCTTCAGGTCGCGATAGTTCAACGTCACTTCCGCCGTGACATAGCCGCTCTTGTTGGGTGGGAAGGCATTGTCGAAATAGTTCTTCGGTAGCAACTGGGCCGCCTCGTCGACGTAGCCGGGAGAGCCCTTGTTCGCTGTACGCGTGATCGACAGGTCGCGTTTTTCCAGCAGCTTCTGGTTCGAGAAGGTATTGAGCATCTGATCGGCGAACGCACCGCTGCTGGCGCCGGATGTGCGGCTGGTGATCGGTGCGTCGGCGTCGGCAAAGTTGCGGTCGAGCGCCTTGCCTTGCAGCGCGGCGCGGCTGGCCGGCTGATAGTTCTTGGCCACGCTCGCTTCCCAGGCGGCGTTGCGTGCCGCTTGCATCGCCATCTGTTTGCCGTGCCCCAACTTGGCGACAACCGGGATCAGCAGGAACAGCGGCACCAGCACAGCGGCACAGACCGCCAGCTCCACCATCCCCTGTCCGCGCATCCTGCGCGCTGGTGCAAAGAGCGTCGTCTTCATGCCGTGTCCTCCTAGTTTTCTTCCTTCTCACCCGCCACGTTGGAAGGAACCAGACCGCTGCCGAGGCTGAACGACTTGACCTGCAGCACGCAGCCGTTGCCGCCCTGCAGCGGCTTGGCCTCCAGCGGAATGGCCTGCAGGTAGGCGCCGGCGCCATCGATCGTGCAGCCGGCCGCATCGCCTGGCGACTCGGAAAAGCCCCACTTGCTGCCGCCCGACCACATGCACACGTCCTGCTTGCCGTTCTCCCAGCGCGTGCAGGGCTGCCCCTTGACCTGGGCGTCGCCAGCGAGCTTCCAGCCGATGGCCTGGATGGTCTGCCGTTCCTGCGTGCGCGTGCTGCTGTCGATCGGCAGATACATGCCGTTGGTGTCCTGGATGGTGTCCTTGTCCGTGTGCTCCTCGAGCTTGACCATGCAGGCGCCCTGCGCGCTGTCGCCATCGGCGCCGAGGGTCCAGCTGACCTGATGCGCGAACTGCCGATGCGCGTCGATCATGATCTCGACCTCGCCGGTTCCCAGCTTGGCTTCGTCCTGCGGCGAAAGCGCACGCGTGGGCATGCCGGAGCCACGGCAGGCTTCCAGCTTCGCCTGGTAGTTCTTGCGCTCCAGGTTTTCGCCTCCCATGCGCGACTCCCAGGTCAGGACGACATGGAGGGCGGGCAGCGACTTGACCCCGCTTTCCGAGGAGGAATCCCCGCCGTTACCGCCCTCGGTCGCGTCGTGCGACTGGCAGCCGGCGGTGAACGCCAGCGAGGCCATGCAAGCAAGCGCCAGCGCGCGGGATCGGTTGGTCAATAACATCATGGAGCGGCCACCAGGAGTGTTCGGTCGGAAATGGGGGTTTGCACCAGGCGCGCCTGCCAATACGGACTGAACAGGCTGCCTTTTTCGAACTTGCTGTCGCCTCTGCCCCACACCGAGCGCCGGAAGGCGCTGAGTTCGTAGGGACGATTGAAGTAGACCTGCGCACTGGCCATCGCGCGCAATTGCTCGCCGCGCGCCTGATCCTTCAGCTGCATCCGTCCACTGCCGATCTTCAGCGCCGAGCTGGTGCGCGCCTTGTCGACCCGGGTGCCGACTTCGACGGTGTAGATCGGCCCGGCATTGGCGCCCTCGGGCTGCTGCGAGTAGGCGTCCTTGACGTCCCGATAGCGAGGGCTGATGCCGTAACGATAGCTGTTGATGAAAGCCTGGTTGCGTTTGAAGTCCGGGAGGACGGCTGGGTCGCCTTCGATGAATGCGCCGGCGATGTCGCTGCGCTTGGTGCCGTTGTAGGCCCGATAGGTGCGATTGTTTTCGTAGGGCGACTGCCATCCCCGCCCGTTGTTCATCCCGGGAAAGAAATTGGGTTTGCGATTGTTGACCGCCTGGGTGCCCGCCCAGCCGATCGGAATCTTGAGGGTGGTGACAAGCAGCGGAAGCTTGAGTTGGAAGGTGTCCACGGCCGACCACCGGTCGTACTCGACCATGTCGGTGCCGCCATTGTTGTTGAAGATGCCGAACGCCGTGCCGTCGCGTGCGCGCGTGAACGTATCGCGCGACGCCATCACCACATTGCGGTAGCGCTCGCCGCCCTTGTTGGTGCTGGTCAAGCCGCGGCGTTCGCCTGGGGTATAGCTTTCCAGCTGATTGCCTGCGGAAAGCACGTTCTTGGCCAGAACGCCTTTGCCGACCACGGTCAGATCGGCATCGGGCACATTGTCCTTGACGACCTTGCTGGCCATGGCGAAGACGTTGGCCTCCGACGTGAGGTCGCCCACCGCCGCCTCGGCGGCCAGCGCGTAGGGATGGTCGAGTGCTTGATCCAATATACCGATGGTGGTGTCCGCCGCCCGCAGAAAAGTTTGGCGAAATATCTTGAGCGTCCTGTTGATCACCGTCATCGCGCGATCGACGCCGATCAGGACTTGACCAAGGGCCGGCACCCAGAACAGCAAGACTTCCGCGACCTCTACGACCTTCTCGAAGTGCACCGACGATGAGTGCACCATGGTCAACCAGGAGTTCAGACTGACGATCTGCGCGACCGCCACCTCGTTGGCGACGCGTCCACGATTCAGATACGCCGCGAAATTGCGCGCGCGCGCCTGCTCGACGGCGATGCTGTACGCCGCGGCATCGGCGGCGTTGGTGAGTTCGACCTTCTTGCCGACCACCTGTCCGGTGTTGAAGGTCACCAGCAAGCCGACGCATAGCACCATCAGGAATACCAGCACCATCGGCATGGCCTGCCCCTGCATCCTGGAGCGGACACAGGTCGGCCCTGAGGCGACCGTCGTGGTCGAGGGATTGGCGGCGGCGATGATCACCATGCGGCTTCCTTCGGGCAACACCACGCCGAGGGCACGACGCGTGCGTCGGACCCGGCGGGTTCCATGGATTGGGAGCTAGCTAACGCGCAGAATTCCGGACAAGACGTCTGCCGACACGATCGACGGCAGGCCACCATCTGCCCGCCTCGGGGCAGATGGTGGCAATGGCATTACTTGTTGCCGTTGTAGGCGGCCATGCCCTTGTCTTTGTCGGCCTGCGACTGCGCCTTGCCGGCGTTGGTGCCAGCGCGGTTGATCATCTGGCTGGCATCCTGCTTGCCGGACAGTTCCTGCGCCATACCGGCGACCTGGCTGCGGACGGTGCCGCCGAAGAACGTGAACACGCCAATCGCCGCGATCGCGATCAGGGCCACGATGATGATGTACTCGGTCATGCCCTGGCCGTGCTGCTTGCGGCCGAAGCGGATGGGCTTGCGTTGGATCTTCATCTGATTCCTCTCCTTGGCTCGATCGCCCAATTACCGGCAACACACAAGCGTGCCAGCGGCAACGTGTGGCGACATGGGTTCATTAAGTGAAGTCGTTCACGGAGACGAAGCTGGTCTCCGGCCCGCGCTTTACGTCCAGTAAAGAGATGGTGTGTAGCGGACGTGTGCACTGTAGCGTCGGGATATTGCCGTTACAAGAAAACTTGCGTTAATAAATTGGCGCTTAACAGGATTCGCATCACACTATAGAGTCAAACTTTGGACGCGTGCGTTCCCGTACGGAATATGCAATTGTGAATTCGGTGCACTCGCGCCGTGCGCTTCGTCAGATTCGACTGTGACGCATAGCGGATATGCCGGTGCCTGACACCGGCTGCAATCTGCGACGCGGCGTGTATCGCGCTGTACATATGGCGGCTGAGGCCGCGGTGCGCTCAGCTCCCGGCGAGGGGCGACGGCTGCTAGTGCCGTGCTTGCCGATGCGAGGGCGAGGGTAGGTCTCTTGCGTCTACGTCTTCGTCCACTAGGTGCTCGTAGCAAATAGCGAGCGCTTGTGCACTGTGTCGCTGCCACGCCGTGTCGGCGCGGCCTTTCAGGCGATGCGAGACGTTGCCGCTTGTCACGACGACGCTGGCGGCGTCGTACTTGGGGCGGCGTAAGCCGCCTGGAGGGTAGGGCTGAGGGACGCTGGCGCGTCAGCTCCGCAACCCCACCCCACGCCGCAGCAGCCACAGCGCCAGCGCCGCCAGCACGGCGACGAAGCCCAGCATCAGGCTGTAGGCCACCCACACCGGCACGTCGCTGCTGCCGAGCAGGCCGTAGCGGAAGGCGTTGACCATGTAGAAGATCGGGTTGGCGTGGGTGGCGGCCTCGGCCCAGCCGGGCAGCAGCTTGACCGAATAGAACACGCCGCCCAGGTAGGTCAGCGGGGTCAGGATGAAGGTCGGCACGATCGCCACGTCGTCGAACTTCTTCGCGTAGACCGCGTTGATGAAGCCGGCCAGGGAGAAGATGGTCGCACCCAGCAGCACCGTGGTCAGGGTCACCAGCGGGTGCGGGATCCGCACCGGGGTGAAGAACATGGCGATGATCAGCACGATCACGCCGACCATCAGCCCGCGCAGCACCGCGCCGGCGACGTAGCCCCACAGGATCACCCAGTTGGGCATGGGGCTGACCAGCAGTTCCTCGACGTGGCGGCCGAACTTGGCGCCGAAGAAGCTGGAGCTGATGTTGCCGTAGCTGTTCTGGATCACGCTCATCATCACCAGGCCGGGGACGATGAACTGCATGTAGCTGTAACCGCCCATGTCGCCCACGCGCGAGCCGATCAGGCCGCCGAAGATCAGGAAGTACAGGGTCATGGTGATCGCCGGCGGCACCAGGGTCTGGCCCCAGATGCGCAGGATGCGCTTGACCTCGCGGCGCACGATGGTGCCCAGCGCGACCCAGTTGCGCTGGGCGGGCGTGGCGTCGGAAACGGGGAGGGTGGAATCGGTCGGAGTGGTCATGGTCGTCGCCGTGGGGGCATCAGGGAGTGGCGGACGGCGTGGCCGCGCCGGTCGTGGCCGCAGCGGCATCGCGGTGTTCGCCGGTGAGGCGCACGAACAGTTCCTCCAGGCGATTGCTCTTGGTGCGCATGGAGCGCACGCGGATGCCGGCGTCGCCCAGTGCGGCGAACACGCGGTTGAGGTCCATCGCCCGCGGCATGTCCAGGTCCAGGGTGTGCGCGTCCTGGGCGAGCAGGGTGGTGCCCTCGATCGCCGGCAGCTGCGCCGGCAGTTCGCCGTCGATGTCCAGCAGGAAGCCTTCCACGTCCAGCTTGGCCAGCAGGGCGCGCATCGGGCCCTGCTCGACGATGCGGCCGCGGTCGATGATCGCCAGGTTGCGGCACAGGCTCTCCGCTTCCTCCAGGTAGTGCGTGGTGAGGATGATGGTGGTGCCGGCGGCGTTGATCTCGCGCAGCACGCGCCACATGTCGCGGCGGATCTCGATGTCCACGCCGGCGGTGGGTTCGTCCAGGATCAGCAGGCGCGGCCGGGTCATCATCGCGCGGGCGATCATCAGCCGCCGCTTCATGCCGCCGGACAGGGTGCGGCTCATCACCTGGGCCTTCTCCCACAGGTGCGCGCGCTTGAGTTCCACTTCGGCCAGGCGCTCGGCTTCGGCGCGCGGCATGCCGTAGAAGCCGGCGTAGTTGACCAGGATGTCGAAGGGCTTTTCGAACAGGTTGAAGTTGATTTCCTGCGGCACCAGACCGATCAGGCGCATCGCCGCGCTGCGCTGGCTGCTCAGGTCGGTGCCGAACACCTCGACCTGGCCGGCGCTGAGGTTGACCAGCGAGCTGATGATGCCGATCAGGGTGGACTTGCCGGCGCCGTTGGGGCCGAGCAGGGCGAAGAAGTCGCCGGGCAGCACGTCCAGCGACACGCCATGCAGGGCCTGCACGCCGTTGTCGTAGGTCTTGCGCAGGTCGCGCACGCGCAGCGCGGGCGCCGGGGTCTGGGAAGAAAGAGCGGATGCGGGAGTCAAGGCGGGCCTTCGCGCCGCATCGACGGCGCAGGAGAAGTGCAGCCGCTATTATAGAAGACCTCGCGGGCTCGCCCCCGGCCACAGACTGTTGCATCTCCGTGCCTGCCCAATTCCCGTTGAAACTGGTCGACCGCCACATGCTGGCCCCGGCCGTCGGCCACTACCGCTTCGTCCGCGACGATGGCCAACCGCTGCCGTTCGTGCCGGGCCAGTTCGTGCAGGTGCACTTCCACTATGCCGATGGCACGGCCACCAAGCGCAGCTATTCGCTGGCCACCCGCCACGATCCGGCGCAGCCGGCCGATGCCACGGTCGAGATCGCGGTCAGCTTCGTCGCGGGCGGTGCGGCCACCGCGCTGTTCGAAGGCCTGGAGATCGGCGGGCAGGTCTGCGCCAGCGGCCCGTACGGCCGCTTCTGCCTGCAGCCCGGCGACAGCAACCGTCGCTATCTGCTGATCGCCACCGGTACCGGCGTCACCCCCTACCGTTCGATGCTGCCGCTGCTGGAAGCAGCGATGGCCGAGCGCGGCGTGGAGGTGGTGTTGCTGCTGGGCGCGCGTACGCCGGCCGAGTTGCTGTACGGCGACGAATTCCGTGCTTTCGCCGATGCGCATCCCGGTTTCCGTTTCGTGCCGTGCTTCTCGCGCGAGCTGCCGGAGGCGCCCCATGCCGACGTGCGGCATGGCTACGTGCAGCAGTTCCTCGCCGAGTTCGCGCCGCAGGCCGACGGCGACATCGCCTACCTGTGCGGCAATCCGAACATGGTCGACGCCTGCTTCGACGCGCTGAAGGAGGCCGGCATGCCGGTGCCGCACATCCGCCGCGAGAAATACGTCAGCAGCAAGTAACGGCCGCTGTCGGCACCGGGGTCGTCCGTAGGAGCGGCTTCAGCCGCGACCGCCTCACCTTCTCCGCCCAGGGTGAAGCTGCGTGCTCCCGAAGCGTCGAGCGCGCTTCGCGCCCTTACCCTCACCCCAACCCCGAGGGGCTCGTTACGCTGGCTTGCCGGTGTTTTCGTGTCGTTCGGACCAGGCGTCAGCATAGGGGTGCCCGTTGGCGCTGGACATCCCGCGTAGGAGCGGCTTCAGCCGCGACCGCTACACCTGCGGTCCGTCCAGGGCGAAGCTGCGTGTTTCCGAAGTGTCGAGCGCGCTTCGCGCCCTTACCCTCACCCCAACCCCTCTCCCGGCGGGAGAGGGGCTCGTTACGCTGGCTTGCCGGTGTTTTCGTGTCGTTCGGACCAGGCGTCAGCATAGGGGTGCCCGTTGGCGCTGGACATCCCGCGTAGGAGCGGCTTCAGCCGCGACCGCTACACCTGCGGTCCGTCCAGGGCGAAGCTGCGTGTTTCCGAAGTGTCGAGCGCGCTTCGCGCCCTTACCCTCACCCCAACCCCTCTGCCGGTGGGAGAGGGGCTCGCTACGTTGGCTTGCCGGTGATTTCGTTTTATCTGTAAAGGACGCTTGACAGTCGACCTTGGCGCGCGCATTCTGCTGTCAAGCGTGCTTGACAGGGGAAGGGTCGGCACGCCACGTGGCGCCGCCGTAACGGGCGGCCGGAGCGGGTCGAACTGAGATTGGGGACAGGGCATGGGCAACTGCAGGCGCAACGCGATCGTGGTGCTGTGCGTGAGTCTGGCGCTGCTGGCGGCGGGGGCCTGGCTGCCGCTCGGCGGCAGCGACTATCTGCGTGGGGTATGCATGGGCGTCGGCATCGGCGGCCTGTTCATGGCGCTGCTGCTGTGGTGGTCGCGGGGCAGTCTGGCCGACAGCGCGCCGCGGGCGCTGGCGCGGCGTTACTACCGCGAGTTCTTCCCGCCGATGGGCGCCTACGTGGTGGTGATGCTGTTCTGGAAGCGCCTGCTCGACAGCGTGGACGTGCTGTGGCTGCGCGTGGTGGTCGCACTGCTGCCGGCGCTGATGCTGGCGCTGGTGATCCGGGCGGTGGCGCGCTTCGTGCGCGACTCCGACGAATTGCAGCGACGCATCGAGCTGGAGTCCATCGCCATCGCCGCCGGGCTGACCTGCGGCGTCTACATGGCGGCCGGGTTCCTGCAGGCGGCGCAGGTCATCGCGCTGTCGGCCTCGAGCGCGATGCTGTGGGTGTTTCCTGCGCTGTGCATGACCTATGGGGTGGTCAAGGTCGCGAACGCGCGCCGCTACCAATGAACAGCCGCATCCGCGAACTGCGCGAGGCGCACGGCTGGTCGCAGGGCGAACTGGGCGAGCGGCTGGGCGTGTCGCGGCAGACCATCAATGCGCTGGAGACCGGCAAGTACGATCCGAGCCTGCCGCTGGCGTTCCGTATCGCGCGGCTGTTCGCGCACAGCATCGAGCAGGTGTTCCTGTTCGATGAGGCCGAGTAAGCGCGCACTCCGTTTCATGCCCCACCGGGCACCGACGACGCCATGTTCCGGCATGGCATTCTGCAAGCCATGAACTCAAGGATGCGAACCATGCGACACCCCTCCCGGCCGTTCGCCATCGCGGCGGCCACCCTCTTGCTCGCCGCCTGCCAGGCGGCCCAGGCACCGGCGCCGCAGACGTCCGAGCGCAGCTACGGCGCGCTGCGCTTCCACCCGTGCACGCTGACCAATCCGGTGGCCTCTAACAACGTGCCGGCACAGTGCGCGCGAATGGCGGTGGCGGAGAATCCGGCGGCGCCGAACGGCCGCAAGATCGAACTCAACATCGCCTGGCTGCCGATCACCGGCGAGGGCGGCAGCGACCCGGATCCGGTGTTCTTCCTCGCCGGCGGTCCCGGCCAGGCCGCCACCCAGGTCGCCAGCATCGTCGACATGGCGCTGCGCGAGACCCGCAAGCGCCGCGACGTGTTCCTGATCGACCAGCGCGGCACCGGCCAGTCCAATCCGCTGAGTTGCCTGGGGCCGGACGGCAAGGAGATGCCGCTGGCCGATCCGGCGCGCGCGCCCACCGCGAACGAACTGGTCGACTACGCCCGGCGCTGCGCGCAGTCGCTGCAGGGCCGCGCCGATCCGCGCTACTACACCACCACCCAGGCGATCGGCGATCTGGATGCGGTGCGCGCCGCACTGGGCGTGGACAAGGTCAACCTGATCGGCGGCTCCTACGGCACCCGCGTCGCCCAGCAGTACGCGCGTCGCTATGCGCCGCACGTGCGCAGCGTGGTCATCGATGGCGTGGCGCCGAACGATCTGGTGGTCGGCGGCGAATTCGCCACGACCTTCGAGGATGCGATCGCGCTGCAGGCCGAGCAGTGCAAGGCCGACCCGGCCTGCGCCAAGCGCTTTCCCACCGATACCCGCACGCAGTTGCGCGCGGTGGTGGAGCGGCTGCGGCAGGCGCCGGTGGAGGTGGACTACCGCGATCCGGCCAGCGGCGAGAGTCGCCACGACCGGGTCACCGCCGACACCGTCACCAGCCTGGCGTTCTCGTTCTCCTACGCGCCGCAGACCGCGTCGCTGCTGCCGCTGGTGCTGGACGAGGCCGCCAACGGCCGCTACGGGCCGCTGATGTCGCTGGCGCGGATGATGGGCGGGCAATTGGACGGGCAGATGAACCGCGGCATGCAGTGGTCGGTGATCTGCGCCGAGGATGCCGACCGCTACCGCGCGCCGCAGACCCACGACACGCTGCTCGGCCCGGAGGTGGCGCAGATGTTCTTCGCACCGTGCCCGGTATGGCCCACCGGCACCCGCCCGGCCGACTTCACCGCGCCGTTCGCCTCCAGCCTGCCGGTGCTGCTGACCTCCGGCCAGCTGGATCCGGTGACGCCGCCGCGCTACGCCGAGCGCGTGCTGAAGGGCCTGCCCAACGGCCGTCACCTGGTGGTGCGTGGCCAGGGCCACGGCACCATGACCCTGGGCTGCATGCCCAAGCTGCTCGGCCAGTTCTTCGAGACCGCCGATGCCAAGCACCTCGATGCCACCTGCCTGGACGCGATGAGCGGCGTGCCGGCCTTCACTTCATTCAACGGATGGGAACCATGAGCTGCGCAGCGTTCGACAGGGAGGGGCAGGCATGATCGTCGCCGACAACCTGCACAAGGCATTCAAGACCCGCGCCGGCGCCGTGCAGGCCGTGCAAGGGGTCAGCTTCCAGGCCGCCGACGGCCAGATCACCGGCCTGCTCGGTCCCAACGGCGCCGGCAAGACCACCACCTTGCGCATGCTCTACACGCTGATGGCGCCGGACCAGGGCCAGGTGCGCGTGGACGGCGTCGACGTGGGCCAGGATCCGATGGCGGTGCGGCGCGCGCTGGGCGTGCTGCCGGATGCGCGCGGCGTGTACAAGCGGCTGACCGCGCGCGAGAACATTGCCTATTTCGGCGAGCTGCACGGGCTGTCGGCGGCGCGCATCGCCGAGCGCACCCGGCTGCTGTCGACGGCGCTGGACATGGACGACATCCTCGACCGCCAGACCGAAGGCTTCAGCCAGGGTCAGCGCACCAAGACCGCGATCGCCCGCGCGCTGGTCCACGACCCGCGCAACGTGATCCTGGACGAACCCACCAACGGCCTGGACGTGATGACCACGCGCGCATTGCGCGGGTTCCTGCGCGAACTGCGCGAGGAAGGGCGCTGCGTGATCTTCTCCAGCCACATCATGCAGGAGGTGGCGGCGCTGTGCGATCGCATCGTCATCATCGCCAAGGGCACGGTGGTGGCCGCCGGCACCGCCGACGAACTGCGCGCCCTGACCGGCGAATCCAACCTGGAAGACGCCTTCGTCAAGGCGATCGGCAGCGACGAGGGACTGCACGCATGAGCCTGCTCCGCACTGTATTCACCGTGATGCGCAAGGAATTGCGCGACCTCTCGCGCGACCGCCGCACCCTGGCGCTGGCCTTGCTGCTTGGGCCGCTGCTGTATCCGGCGCTGATCCTGGGCATGGGCGCGTTGGCCGAGAGCCGCGTGCGCACCCAGATCGACAAGCCGCTGGACATTCCGGTGATCGGCCGCGAACGCGCGCCGAACCTGGTCGCCTTCCTCGCCGCGCAGGGCCTGAACGCGGTCGCGCCGCCGAAGGACCTGACCGGCGCGATCCGCAGCCAGGACGTGGACCTGGCGCTGAAGATCGACGAGGACTACGCCAACGCCTGGCACGAAGGACGCCCGGCGCTGGTGGAGATCATCAAGGACAGCACCCGCCGCGACGCCGACATCCCGACCCAGCGGGTGCAGGCCGCGCTGAGCATGTACGGCCAGCAGGTCGGGGCCTTGCGCCTGCTGGCGCGCGGCATCGATTCGCAGGTGTCGCGGCCGCTGGATGTGGCGCTGCAGGACCTGGCCACGCCCGAAGCCAAGCGCGGTGCGTTGCTGGCGATGCTGCTGCCGGTGCTGCTGACCATCACCTCGTTCATCGGCGGCGCCTACCTGATCCTCGACGCCACCGCCGGCGAACGCGAGCGGCAATCGCTGGAGCCGCTGCTGGCCACGCCGGCCTCGCGCAGCGCCATCGTCAGCGGCAAGATCGCCGCGGCCTGCGTGGTCGGCCTGGTGTCGCTGTTGCTGACCCTGCTCGCGTTCAAGCTCAGCGCGCAGGTGGCCAGCGGCATCGGCCGCCAGCTCAACGTCAGCTTCGTGGCGATGCTGCAGATGCTGTTCGTACTGCTGCCGATGCTGTTCATCGGCACTTCGCTGCTGACCTACCTGGCGGCCTCGGCCAAGAGCATGAAGGAGGCGCAGAGCCACATGACCTGGCTGATGCTGCTGCCGATGCTGCCCGGCTACGCCTTGATGGTGTATCCGCTGAAGACCACGCTGTGGCAGTTCGCGGTGCCGTTCCTGGCGCAGAACCAGATGCTGATGAAGATCATCCGCCGCGAAACGATCGATCCGCAGATCTGGGCGGTGTATCTGCTCACCGGCTTCGGCCTGGCCGCGGTGCTGTGGCTGGCGGCGGTGCGCCGCTACCGGCAGGAACAGTTGGCGATCTCGGCGTGAGCCGCCGGCAGCGCGCGGACCCTGTCCGCGCGCTGCGCTCCATCGCCGCGGAGCCGCGCAGGGACTGCGGGCGTGATGCACACTCCCTGCGCGCACGGCGGATGCGTCCGCCTTCCTGAAGAATTCTCCGCAGCGAGCCTTGCATGTCTCCAGATCCACACGATGCCTCGTCACTGACAGCTGCCGGCGATGCCCGCCTGCTGGTGCTGGGCGATGCGCGCATCCTGCAGCCGGGGATGCTGCGCTGGCTGCGGGCGGTGGCCTGGGCGATCGCCTTGCTGGCGCTGACGATCGTCGTGGCGACGGCGGTGCCGCTGCTGTGCGGCAGGCTCCTTGCGCCGGGGGCGGGTGGTCCGCTTGCCTCGTTCGCCACTGCAGTGACGGCCGCCATCCTCTATGCCGTGGCGGTGCGCCTGGGCGAACGGCGCTGGCCGGCGGAACTGGCCTGGCGCGCGGCGCCCTCGCAGTTGGCCGGCGGCCTGCTGCTGGGCGCGGCGATGTTCGCCGCGGTGATGGCGCTGATGGCGGCATTGGGCGTGTACGCGATCCGCTGGACCGGACCGGCGCCGCTGTGGGGGCCGCTCGGCAAGGCGCTGCAGGCCGGCGTGGTGGAAGAACTGATGCTGCGCGCGATCCTGCTGCGCCTACTGTGGCGCGCGTTCGGTCCCTGGCTGGCGTTCGCGCTGTCGGCGGCGCTGTTCGGGCTGGCCCACCTCGGCAATCCGAACGCCAGCGTGTTCGCCGCGCTGTGCATCGCGGTGGAGGCCGGGATCATGCTGGGCGCGTTCTACGTGCTCACCGGCCGGCTCTGGGTCTCCATCGGCGTGCACGCGGCCTGGAACTTCACCCAGGGCTATCTGTTCGGCGCGGCAGTGTCGGGCACCGACATGGGACCGGCGATCGCGCGCAGCACGGTGCAGGCGGGCGTGCCGGATTGGCTGAGCGGCGGCGCGTTCGGGCCGGAGGCCTCGCTGCCGGGGCTGCTGGTGTGCACGGTGGTGGGTGCGATCGCGACCTGGGTGGCCTGGCGCAAGGGGCGCTTTGGCACCCCTGCGCGCGGCGCGGGCAGTACGCCCGCGGCCTGAGCGCTTTCGCTCGGCGCGGCCGTCGGCGATGCAGCGCGCCCGGCAGCCGCCGGACACGCGTCAGCTGCGGCGGCTCAGCCGCCGGGATTGAACGCCAGCGTGCGGCGGGTGGTGATCGGCGCGCTGACCGGTTCGAAGCGCCAGCGCTTGGTCGCGTTCAGCGCCTCGCGGTCGAACACCCGCGGTGGCGTGGAGCGCAGCACGCGTGCGTTGGTGACCGCGCCGTCGGTGCCGACGGTGATCTCCACCAGCACTTCGCCGGCGGTACCCGAGCGCAGCGCTTCGGGCGGATAGCGCGGGGCCGGGGTGCTGATCGGGCGCAGGGTCTGTGCCGTGGCGGCGGATGCCGGTGCGGCCGCGGGCGTCGCCGCCGGGGCCGGCGTTGGTTGCGCGGTGGCGGCGGGCGTGGCGGGGCGGGCGGCGGCCTGGCGTTCGGCTTCCTGGCGTGCGCTCTCGCGGCGCGCGGCTTCCTGTTGCGCGGCGATCTGCTGCGCCGCCTGCGCCTCGCTGGCCTGCTGCTGCGCCTGCTTCTGCTGCTCGGCGGCCAGCTTGGCCTTCTGCTCGGCGTCCTTCTTGGCCTTGTCGGTCTCGTCCTGGCTGCGCTGGGCCACCGTCTCCATGCCCTTGCTCACGCCCTGCTTGAGCCGCGGGAGCGCCGGCGCCT
Source organism: Xanthomonas sp. NCPPB 3174 (assembly GCF_056725205.1). Taxonomy (NCBI): domain Bacteria; kingdom Pseudomonadati; phylum Pseudomonadota; class Gammaproteobacteria; order Lysobacterales; family Lysobacteraceae; genus Xanthomonas; species Xanthomonas sp. NCPPB 3174. Next base: position 364,008 of record NZ_CM161517.1, read on the forward strand.
GCGGATCCATCTTCTCGATCAGGCCGATCAGGCGCTGCGCTTCCGGGAAATCCTCACGGTTGATGCTCTGTTCGGCGGCGATCAGCGTGTACGGCATCAGGTCGGTCAGCGCGCTCTTGACCCCGGCGTCGTCGGGTTGCTTGTCGCGCAGCGCCAGGTAGTACTCGACCGCGTTGTTGCCGGCCGGCGCATACATGCGGTTCTCGCGCAGCGCCTGGCTGGCCGAGTCGTGCAACTGTTCGGTGCCCATCGACTGCACCTTGGCCGACACCGGCGGCGGTGCCGGCGCGTTGGCCGCGGCGGTGGCCGGTGCGGTGGTGGGTGGCGCGGTCTCGTCCTGCTTGGAGCAGGCCGCCAGCGCAGCCAGCAAGAGAACGGGCGCGACGCGGCGCGCCTTGGCGAGTGTGGTGAGTTGCGACATGCGTCCCCCTGAATCCCCGGTGTTGGCAATCAACGATGCGATGGCGGTGCGTTCGCGGTGCTGCGGCCCCCAAGCCGCCAGCGCACCCCATCGGTCAATCTAGCATCCGCGGCCGCCGCGTGTGTGGCAGCCGCAGCGCTGCGGCAAAAAGCGTGACGCTGCGCGCGTCGTTCAGTGCGCCGGCCGCGCCGGCGCGGATCCGGACATGATCCGGTCGGTCCAGGCGATGCCGATCGCCGACAGGATGAAGATGCCATGGATGATGGTCTGCCACAGCACGCCGGTGGCGGTCAGCGTCGCGCAGCTCTTCAGGTCCACCGTGCCCACGGCGCTGGCCAACTGGTCCGGCGAGCACATCGGCATGCCGCCGAGCGCGCCGACCGCGATGAAGGTCTTGAGCAGGTGGATCGAGGAGATGCCGATGATCGACAGCGCCAGCTTGACCTTGAGCACGCTGGCGTTGACGTGGCTCAGCCACTCCGGCTGGTCCGGGTGGCCTTCCAGGCCCAGCCGCGACACGAAGGTCTCGTAGCCGCCGACGATCACCATCACCAGCAGGTTGGAGATCATCACCACGTCGATCAGGCCGAGCACGATCAGCATGATCTGCTGCTCGCCCAGGCGCGGCGCCTCGTGGATCAGATGCCACAGTTCCTTGCCGAACAGGAACACGTAGACGCCCTGGGCCACGATCAGCCCCAGGTAGAGCGGCAACTGCAGCCAGCGCGAGGCGAAGATCAGGTTGGACAGGGGATGCAGGCGGGGCCGCTCGGGAGTCATGGCGTTGTCTGGAATGCTGCGTTGCGGGAGCGGCCAGGGTACCCGGCCGGCGATGACGCTGCCAAGCCGGGGGCCGCCGCTACACTCGGGATCCCCTGTCCAGGAACGCCCCCATGATCGATCTGTACTACTGGCCCACCCCCAACGGCCACAAGGTCACCCTGTTCCTCGAGGAAGCCGGGCTGGACTACACGCTCAAGCCGGTCAACATCGGCGCCGGCGAGCAGTTCGCGCCCGAATTCCTGGCGATCTCGCCCAACAACAAGATGCCGGCCATCGTCGACCACGCCCCTGCCGACGGCGGCGCGCCGCAGAGCGTGTTCGAGTCCGGCGCGATCCTGCTGTACCTGGCCGAGAAGACCGGCCGCTTCCTGCCGGCCGACCCGCGCGGGCGCGTGCTCGCGCTGGAATGGCTGTTCTGGCAGATGGCCGGGCTCGGCCCGATGACCGGGCAGATGGGCCACTTCAACGTCTACGCGCCGGAGAAGATCGGCTATGCGATCGAGCGCTACGGCAACGAGGTGCGGCGCCTGCATGGCGTGCTGGACAAGCGCCTGGCGCACAGTGCCTACCTGGCCGGCGACGACTACGGCATCGCCGACATGGCCAGCTACCCGTGGATCGAGGTGTACAACGGCCTGACCCCCGACTACGCCGCCTTCCCGCACCTCAAGCGCTGGCACGAGGCCATCGCCGCGCGTCCGGCCACCCAGCGCGCCTACGCCCTGAAGGAGCAGGTGAACCCGAACGCGGGCAAGCCGCTCAGCGACGCCGAGCGCAAGCACCTGTTCGGGCAGCGCTGAGCCGGCGCGCTTCTCAAATCCCGGGCGCACGCGCATCATCCGTGCGCTCGGTGCTCCATCAGGAACCTTCATGCGCTCTCTGTTCGCCGCTCTCGCCCTCATGCTCGCCACGCCCATCGTTCCCGCCCACGCCGAGAAACTGACCCTGGAGGCCATCACCGGCAGCAAGCCGCTGTCCGGGCCGACCCTGATGAAGCCCAAGGTGGCGCCGGACGGCTCGCGGGTGACCTTCCTGCGTGGCAAGGACAGCGACCGCAACCAGCTGGACCTGTGGGAATACGACATCGCCAGCGGCCAGACCCGCATGCTGGTGGATTCCAAGCTGGTGCTGCCCGGCACCGAGACCCTGAGCGACGAGGAGAAGGCGCGCCGCGAGCGCCAGCGCATCGCCGCCTACACCGGCATCGTCGAGTACCAGTGGTCGCCGGACGCGCATGCGCTGCTGTTCCCGCTCGGCGGCGAACTGTACCTGTACGACCTGCAGAAGACCGGCAGCGCCGCGGTGCGCAAGCTCACCCACGGCGAAGGTTTCGTCACCGATCCGAAGATCTCGCCCAAGGGCGGCTACGTCAGCTTCGTGCGCGGACGCAACCTGTGGGTGATCGACCTGACCAGCGGCCAGCAGCATCAGCTCACCCACGACGGCAGCGAGACCATCGGCAACGGCGTGGCCGAGTTCGTCGCCGACGAAGAGATGGACCGCCACACCGGCTACTGGTGGGCGCCGGACGACTCGGCGATCGCCTTCGCGCGCATCGACGAAACCGAGGTGCCGGTGCAGAAGCGCCCGGAGGTCTACGCCGACCACACCGAGGTGGTGGAGCAGCGCTATCCGCAGGCCGGCCAGCCCAACGTCAAGATCCAGCTCGGCACGATCGCGCCGCGCGCCGGCGCGCAGCCGCAGTGGATCGACCTGGGCAAGAACCCGGACATCTACCTGGCGCGGGTGGACTGGCGCGATCCGCAACGGCTGACCTTCCAGCGCCAGTCGCGCGACCAGAAGCGCCTGGAGCTGATCGAGGCGACCCTGGCCACCGGCAAGCAGCGCGTGCTGATCACCGAGACCAGCCCGACCTGGGTGCCGCTCACCTACGATCTGCACTTTCTCAAGGATGGGCGCTTCGTCTGGGGCTCGGAGCGCAGCGGCTACGAACACCTGTACCTGGCCTCGGAAGACGGCCGCACGCTGCGCCCGCTGACCCAGGGCGAGTGGATGGTGGACGAACTGCTGGCGGTGGACGAGGCGGCCGGCAAGGTCTATTTCTCCGCGACCAAGGAGTCGCCGACCCAGACCCAGCTGTACGCGGTGCCGCTGGCCGGCGGCGCCATCGAAAAGCTGTCCAAGCCCAACGGCACGCATGCCGCCAGCTTCGCCAAGAACGCCAGTGTGTATGTCGACAGTTGGTCCAACACCACCACGCCGCCGCAGATCGAGCTGTTCCGCGCCAACGGCGAAAAGATCGCCACCCTGCTGGTCAACGACCTGGCCGATCCGCAGCATCCCTACGCCGCCTACCGCGAGGCGCAGCGTCCGGTCGAGTTCGGCACCCTGACCGCCGCCGACGGCAAGACCCAACTGCACTACCGGCTGATGAAGCCGGCCGGCTTCGATCCGGGCAAACGCTATCCGGTGGTGGTCTACGTGTACGGCGGCCCGGCCGCGCAGACCGTGGTCGATGGCTGGCCCGGCCGTGGCGATGCGCTGTTCGACCAGTACCTGGCCCAGCATGGCTACGTGGTGTTCTCGCTCGACAATCGCGGCACGCCGCGCCGCGGCCGCGATTTCGGCGGCGCGCTGTACCAGCACCAGGGCACCGTGGAAGTGGACGACCAGTTGCGCGGCGTGGCCTGGCTGAAGGCGCAGCCGTGGGTGGATGCGGCGCGTATCGGCGTGTACGGCTGGTCCAACGGCGGCTACATGACCCTGATGCTGCTGGCCAAGCACAGCGAGGCCTATGCCTGCGGTGCCGCCGGCGCGCCGGTGACCGATTGGGGCCTGTACGACAGCCACTACACCGAGCGCTACATGAACCTGCCCAAGGCCAATCCCGACGGTTACCGCGACAGCCGCGTGGCCGCGCACCTGGACGGGCTGACCTCGCAACTGCTGTTGCTGCACGGCATGGCCGACGACAACGTGCTGTTCACCAATTCCACCTCGCTGATGAGCGAACTGCAGAAGCGCGGCAAGCTGTTCGAGCTGATGACCTATCCGGGCGCCAAGCACGGCCTGTCCGGCAGCAACGCGCTGCATCGCTATCGCACCACCGAGGCGTTCCTGGCGCGCTGCCTGAAGCCCTGAGTGGACCGCCGCGCTTCCCTCTCTCCGCTTCCGCATGACAAGGAGTGACGCCATGTCGAGTCCGCCGCCGCTGCCCGGCACGTCCGATCCCACCTCCGCCACGGCACAGCCGCCGGCCAAGCGCGGCTGGTGGGCGCGGCACTGGAAATGGGCGGTGCCGCTGATCGTGCTGGTGCTCGGCGCCCTGCTGCTGGCGTCGATCGCGGTGTTCGCGCTCGGCCTCGCGCGTATCACCAAGTCCTCCGAGCCGTACCGGGTCGGCGTGATGGCCGCGCAACACGATCCGCGCGTGGCGGCCGCGCTGGGCGCGCCGATCAAGGACGGCATCATGCCCAGCGGCAACATCAGCACCAGCGGCGCCGGCAGTGGCAATGCCGCCCTGAGCGTGTCGCTGCACGGCACGCGCGCCAACGGCACCCTGTACATCGAAGCCGAGCGCCATGCGGGCGAGTGGCACTACACCACCCTGCAGGTATTGCCGGATGCGGGTGAAGCAATCCCGCTGCTCGATGCGCTCGGGCAGGACGCCGACAGCGACGACGAGGAGGCGGACGGAATGGCGGTCGAGGCGCCGCCGGTGCCCGCAACAGACGTCGACGACAGCGCCACGCCGGCCGAGGCCGACGCGACGAAGTAAGCAGCGGCGAACGATCTGCCGCCCACCGCGTCGCGTGATGCGTGGGTGGCGCCATGGGGCGCGCGATCGCACCGCCCATGTCCTGTCATCATGCGCCTGTGCTGACGGCACAGCATGTGCGCGACCGCGGCGGCGTAGTCTTCACCCGCATGCTGCGCCGCGGCGTGGCGGCGGCCATGACCTCCGGCAGATGGCCGAGCCGGCACGCGCCGCGTACGGTCCTGACATCATTCTGTCGGAGCTGCGCCATGAAGCCACGTGTCCTCGCCATCGCCCTGACCCTGGCGCTGGCGGCACCTTCGCCGTTCCCTGCGTTGGCGGCAGCGGCCGCACCGGCGGCCGCGTCGGCCAAGCACGCGCCCGCTTGGGTGGAGCGCAGCAATGCCTTCGCGCAGATCCTGCTGCAGGCGCAGGCGCCGTTCCAGGCCGAGGAGGTGAGCTTCTTCGGCGTGCCGGGATTCGACGACCAGGTGTCCGATTTCGGTCCCGACAACGCGCGGCGCTTCCGCGAGGCCACCAGTGCCGCGCGCCGCACGCTGCAGGAAAAACTGCAGGTGGAGCGCGATCCCAACGTGCGCCAGGACCTGGCGATCCTGATCCATGCCGCCGACCAGTCCATCGAGGGCAGCACGCTCAACGAGCGCTTTCTGCTGCCATGGACCGACGCGCCGCAGCACGTGTTCGGCGGTATCAACAACCTGTTGTCCGAGCAGGTACCGGCGGCGCGCCGCGCCAAGGCGCTGCTGCGGTTGCAGCGCTACGTCGGCTTGGCGCCGGGCAGCACCTCGACGCTGCAACTGGCGCGGCAACGCTACGAAGAGAAGCGCGCCGACGGCAACCTCCTGCAGCCGACCAGGCGCGAGGTCGAACAGGCCTTGAGCAACGTCGATACCTACGCCAAGGGCATTCGTTCGCTGTTCGCCGAGTACAAGATCACCGGCGCGGAGGCGGCGCTGGCGGCGATGGACAAGCAGTTCCAGGACTACGCCACCTGGACCCGTACGGTGGTGTTGCCGCAGGCACGCGAGGATGCGCGCCTGCCGCCCGAGCTGTATGCGTTCCAGCTCAAGCAGGTCGGCATCGACATCTCTCCGCAGGTGCTGATGCAGCGCGCGCAGCTGGAATTCATGGAAACCCGCGCGGCGATGCAGCAACTGGCGCCGCTGGTGGCCGCGGCCAAGGGCCTGCGCGGCGACGATGCCCGCGACTACCGCACCGTGCTGCGCGCGCTCAAGCGCGACGCCATCCCCGACGACAAACTCGAGGCGCACTACCGCAGCGTCATCGACCGCATCGATCCGATCATCCGCCAGCAGCGCATCGTCGACGTGCCGCAGCGGCCGATGCAGATGCGCCTGGGCTCGCCGGCCGAAAGCGCCGCGCAACCGGCGCCGCATTTCCGCCCGGCGCCGTTGGTCGGCAACACCGGCGAGCAGGGCACCTTCGTGCTGCCGCTGGGCAATCCGGACAGCGCCGGCAAGGGCGAGCACTACGACGATTTCAACTTCGGCGCGGCGGCATGGACGTTGAGCGCGCACGAGGGTCGGCCCGGCCACGAATTGCAGTTCACCGCCATGGTCGAGCGCGGCGTGTCGCTGGCGCGCAGCCTGTTCGCGTTCAATTCGGTCAACGTCGAAGGCTGGGCGCTGTACGCCGAGGCCGAGATGGTGCCGTACGAGCCGCTAGACGGGCAGTTGATCGCCCTGCAGTTCCGCCTGCTGCGCGCGGCGCGGGCCATGCTCGACCCGATGCTCAACCTCGGCCTGATCGACCGCGAGCGCGCCCGCCTGGTGCTGGAGAACGACGTCGGCCTGTCGCCGGCGATGGCGCGGCAGGAACTGGACCGCTACATGGTGCGCGCGCCCGGCCAGGCCGGCAGCTACTTCTACGGCTACAGCCGCATCCTGGAACTGCGCATGCGCACCGAACTGGCGCTGGGCACCAGGTTCGACCGGTTGAAGTTCAACAACTTCCTGCTCGACCAGGGGCTGCTGCCCCCGGATCAATTGGCCGCGGCGGTGGACGAGGAGTTCGTGCCGTCACAGCACAACTGACGGCTGGCTTGCCGCTGCGCGGAAGCGCAGCGGCACCGAAACGACTCAATGTGAGTAAGGCACGTTTTCGGGCCGCTGCCGTCCCGTCCAGTCGCTGGCCTTGCCACCGCCTACCTGGCAGATGCTCTGGCGTTCGTACCATGCTTTGTACGCAATCAGGGACCACCCTTTGCAGTACTTGGTGCTGACGACCGTGGGGTAGGGGCAATAGGGCGGAATCGGCGCCCACCCGCTGCCGGAACCTACAGGTTTCCAATGTCGGTTGGGCGATTTGCAGCCTTGCGTACAGAACACGAACGGATCGTTGGAGCGGCAAGACAAATCTTCGTAGACCTGTTGTGCGCTAGCGGCACCCTGCATCCCCAGGAACGCAACCAGAATCCAGATCAGCTTCTTCATCACCCTTCCCTCTGTCGAAAGCGGTCCATTCCAGACGTTCGGACCAAACGTGTCGGTGCATGGCGGGCGGCATCCCGAACCCGGACCCTCGAACGGGTCGCCCCCGATTCTGCCCGCAAATAGCTTAGCAAGGGTTTCAGCGGCGGAGAGTGCACGTCGTGGGGCCAACCCTTTGGTCAGGGGGCCGCACGATGCGTTTCGAAGGAGAAGTGTGTGCGCCAGAGCCGGCGCATCGACAGGGCAGGTCAGTGGCCCCTGACCGACCTGACTCGATTCAGCGGCCGGGCGGCGACGCAGGCTGCGGGACGGCCGGCGCCGGCGCCCCCGGCGGCACCCAGATCGCCATGCCGGCGGCGCGCTTCTGCGTGGTGGGGATGCCGATGCCCAGGCCGCCGCCGACGTGGCCGCCGTAGCTGCCCGCGCCGACCGACAGGCCGCCGCCGGAGCGCTGCGAGCCCACGCCCATCAGCACCACGCCGTTGGCGCCGAGCTTGGCCGCGTCGCGCTTGAGCCGGTCCACCGCTGCGTCGGTCTGGCCCTGGGTGCCGAAGCCGGCCGCGCTGGAGGCTTCCAACTGGGCGATATCCATCGCTCCCGGCGGCGGCGCGGAGTAGATCTGCACCAGCGCCGGATCGATCGGCGGCCGTGCCGCCCCGACCATCACCTTCGAGGAACTGGCGCAGCCGGCCAGGCTCAGCAGCAGCGCCAGCGGCAACAACGGTCGGATCTTCATGGCCTTGCCCCCGTAGTCGGATCTCACGCGATCATAGGCGGGCCGGGTGAATCGCGCCGAACCCGCCGCTGTCGCACCCTGGCAGGGCCGCCGTGATCCCCATGCCAAGAGTTGGGTTGCCTGGCCTGCGCCGCGCGCTATGGTGCAGGCTCACATTCGCACGGAGGCCGGCATGGGCCTGATCAGTCTGCTGTGGGGCATCGTGGCGTTGCTGTGGATGATCCTGGCCTTCATCCCGCTGCTCGGCTGGGGCAACTGGTTCCTGATCCCGTTCGCCGCGGTCGGCGCGCTGATCGCCGCGATCGGCCTGCTGTTCACCGCCGCGCCCAATCGCGGCCGCGCCAAGACCGGCCTGCTGCTCAACGCGCTGGTGATCGTGGTCGGGGTGATCCGGCTGAGCCTGGGCGGCGGCGTGATCTGAGCCGCGTGCCGGGCGACCGGCATGCTGTGTTGCAGCATCCTGCGCTGCGTGCCGCACCGGCGGGAGTAACATGCGCAGCCGATGGCGGCCCGCGCGCGGGCTGCCCTGCGTTCACGCCGGTGCCGGCGGCGCGGCTGCGGTGCCTTGGCGGCATCGGCCGTGCGACCGGCGCGGCCTCCCAACATCCGCCCACCCAGGAGCCTGCACGTGGCCCATCCCCACTATCGTCCCCGGCGCATGCGCCGCGATGCCTTTTCGCGCCGCCTGATGCGCGAGCACACCCTGACCGTCGATGACCTGATCTGGCCGGTGTTCGTGCACGACGTGCCCGGGCGCACGCCGATCGCCTCCATGCCCGGCGTGGAGCGGCTGTCGATCGAGGAACTGCTGAAGGAGGCCGAGGCCGCGCTGGAACTGGGCATCCCGGTGATCGACCTGTTCCCGGTGATCGACCCGGCCGGCAAGTCGCTGGACGCGGCCGAGGCCTGGAATCCGGACGGCCTGGCGCAGCGCGCGGTGCGCGCGCTGAAGACGCGCTTCCCGGAACTGGGGGTGATGACCGACGTGGCGCTGGATCCGTACACCAGCCACGGCCAGGACGGCATCATCGACGACCGCGGCTACGTGCTCAACGACATCACCGTCGAGGCGCTGGTGCAGCAGTCGCTGTCGCATGCGCAGGCCGGCGTGGACATCGTCTCGCCCTCGGACATGATGGACGGGCGTATCGGCGCGATCCGCCGCGCGCTGGATGCCGACGAGCACCTGCACGTGCGCATCATGGCCTACTCGGCCAAGTACGCCTCGGCGTTCTACGGCCCGTTCCGCGAGGCGGTGGGCAGCGCCGGCAACCTCGGCAAGGCCGACAAGACCACCTACCAGATGGACCCGGCCAACGGCGACGAGGCCTTGCGCGAGATCGCCCTGGACCTGGAAGAGGGCGCGGACATGGTGATGGTCAAGCCCGGCATGCCCTACCTGGACGTGGTGCGGCGGGTGAAGGACGCATTCCGCGTGCCGACCTTCGCCTACCAGGTCAGCGGCGAGTACGCGATGCTCAAGGCGGCGATCGGCAACGGCTGGCTGGACGAGCGCGCCTGCGTGCTGGAGTCGTTGATGGCGTTCAAGCGCGCCGGCGCCGACGGCGTGCTGACCTACTTCGCGCCGCAGGTGGCGCGCTGGCTGCGCGAGGCGCGCTGAGCCGGCATCTGTCTGTGCAAGCGGCTGCAGCGCACGTCCGATAACGTGGTCGGCGTGCTGTAGGAGCGGCTTCAGCCGCGACCGGGCGTTCCCGTCGAAGCCCGGTCGCGGCTGAAGCCGCTCCTACGCGCGTCAGGCCGAGTGGGAGCCCGGCAGACAGCCCAGTCCCTGCAGCGTCGCCTCCACCGCCACATCCAGCGGTGTGTGCGGTTCTTCGCCCAGCAGTTCCAGCAACCGCGCGTTGCGCATGCGCAGCGGGTGCCGCCACAGCGGGCGCATCTCGTGCAGTTCGCGCGCCAGTGGCCAGAACGGCACGGCCAGGGTCAGCAGCGGCCACGGGAAACGGCGCGTGCGTGGTGGTGCCAGGCCATGGCGCTGCGCGACCCGCGCGATCGCCGCGGCCATCTGCGTGCCATCGGCGTCCCAGTGCCCGTCCATGTGCAGGCGGGCGAAGGCCGGCAGGCGCGTACGCTGTTGCAGCAGCGCCAGCATGGTCCGCGCGACGTCCGGCACATAGGCCCACTGGTGGCCAACGCCCGGATCGCCCGGCAGGGTCACCGTCGCAACCGGTCGCCCGGGCCGCACCAGCCCCTGCGCGAACCAACTGTTGCCCACGCGCGGGCCGAAGAAGTCGCCGGCGCGCACCACGATCGCCCGCGCGCCCTGGGCGGTCGCCGCCTGCAGGCGCCGCTCCAGTTCCACCCGGATCGCGCCCTTGCGTGTGACCGGGGCCTGCGGCGCGTCTTCGTCCGGCGCCGGATAGGCGTTCGGGCCGTAGTTGTAGACCGTGCCCGGCAGGACCACGGTGGCGCGCTCGGCGATCGCTGCGGCCACGGTGTTGTCGATCATCGGCAGCACCAGCTCCGACCAGCGCCGGTAACCGGGCGGGTTCACCGCATGCACGATCACCGCGCAACCCCGGGCCGCCTGCAGCACGTCCGCGCGTTGCAGCGCATCGCCGCGGAGCCAGTGGATGCCGTCGCGCTCCGCGCTGGGGTGGGCGAGGCCGCGCTGCAGGGCGCGCACCTGCCAGCCGGCGTCGCGCAACTGCCGCGCCAGTTCGCCGCCGATGCCGCCGCTGGCGCCCAGCACCAGGGCCGTGGAAGAGGAAGAGGAAGAGGACATGACAGCGCTCCGTTGGGGTCGGCGGTCAGTGTCGGTGCCGGTGCCGCTGAAGAAAATTGGCGAATACTGCGGACCAGCTATACATTTCTGTATGGACAACGCGATCGGCTGGGAACTCTACCGGTCCTTCCTGGCGGTGCTGGAGGAGGGGTCGCTGTCGGCGGCGGCACGTGCGCTGGGGCTGACCCAGCCCACCGTCGGCCGTCACGTGGCGGCGCTGGAACAGGCGCTGGCGGTGCCGCTGTTCGTGCGTTCGCAGACCGGCCTGCTGCCGACCGATGCCGCGCTGGCCTTGCGCGGGCATGCGCAGGCGATGGGCAGCCTGGCCGCCTCGCTGCAGCGCGCGGCGGGCCGCCACGGCGATGCGGTACGCGGCACGGTGCGTATCGCCGCCAGCGAGGTGATCGGTGCGGAACTGCTGCCGCCGGTGCTGGCGGCCCTGCGTCGCGCGCATCCGCAGCTGCGGCTGGAACTGGTACTGAGCAACCGGGTGCAGGACCTGCTGCATCGCGAGGCCGACGTGGCGGTACGCATGACCCGGCCCACGCAGGACGTGCTGATCGCGCGTCATGTCGGCGAGGTGGCGGTGGCGCTGTTCGCGCACCAGGACTACGTGGAACGCCGCGGCCTGCCCCAGACGCTGGAGGAACTGCCGCAGCATGCGCTGATCGGCTTCGATGCGGAGACGCCGTTCCTGCGCGCGGCGCGCAGTGCTTTGCCGGCATGGCGGCGCGAGGCGTTCGCGTTGCGTGCCGACAGCGACCTGGCGCAACTGGCGCTGTTGCGTGCCGGCTGCGGCATCGGCTTCTGCCAGGTCGCGCTGGCGCGACGCACGCCGGCGCTGGTGCCGGTGCTGCCGCAGCAGGTGCGCGTGGGCCTGGACAGCTGGATCGTGATGCACCAGGACGTACGCGGCAGCGCCGCCTGCAGCGCGGTGTTCGCGGCCCTGGTCGAGGCGATGACGGCGCACACCGCCTGACGGGCGCACGCGGTGGTCGTGGCGGCCGGCGCCACGCGCATCCGGCCGCCCAACCCGGGCAGGGTGTCAGAACGCTTTTACCAATCCCGAATCTCCACTCCCGAATCTCCGCCTCACGGCAACGTCAGCGCGATCGGATTGGCCTTCATGCTGGCGCTGATCGCCGGGAACGGATCCACGCCGGACATGGTGATGACGTCGTTGATCGACACCACGTCGCAGTTGATGGTGCTGTCGTTGACGCACATGTAGGCGGCCGCGCCGTTGTCCGGCTCGTACACCGCCTTCCACACGTAGTCCGGGACCTGCACGTTGTCGGCGCCGATGCTGCTGCGCGTGCCGCTGTCGAAGGCCGGGCCGGTGACCACGTAGACCTCGCCGCGCTGCTTGGCCAGCTGGCGCACCTGCTCCTCGATCCGCGCCCACTCGCCGGTGTTGAGCTTGTGGTCCTGCGGGACCACGTTGGCCATCGAGAAGGTTTCCTTCTCCGAGTTGGTGGTCGAAGCGTCGCCGGCCGGGGTCATGTGGCCGCGGTCGTAGCCGGAGTTGGTGTAGTCCGAGGTGTGCGAGCGGTCGGCGGCGGGGATGCCGGTCTCGTCGTGGAAGGAGCCGACGCGGCCGATCGATTCGGCACCGGCGACCTGCTGGTCGGTGATGTGCTCGGCCGAATACAGCGGACCCTTGGTCACGCCCGAGGCCATCAGCACGTATTCGGTATGGCAGACCTCGGTGGTGCGGCTGGTGATCGACGCATCGAGCGTCGGCGCCTTGCCGCCGGCGTAGAGCGTGGGGCAGCTGGTGGCGGCGCTGGCCGCCTGGGCGGCGAACAGCGCAAGCAGGGCAAGACAACCGCGCAGGGAGACGGACATTGCAGGAACCTCGGGGGTGGTCGATGGAGGTGAAGAAACTGGCCACGTTCGATGTCCGTCAGGTGACCGCTGGATGTGCTGCCAATGGCAACTGCGTCGCGGGTCACGCTTGGCGGTAGACGCCGCGCGGCGACGGAGCAATCGCATGCGATAAGCGTTCTCATTTACAATGCGCGACCGCCCCCCGTCCCGCACCGCGCCGCCGTGATCAAGTCGCTGTTGTTCCAGTTGCATTGGCTGCTCGGCATCAGCGCCGGTCTGGTGCTGTCGGTGATGGGGCTGAGCGGGGCCACGCTCGCCTTCGAGGACGAGATCGTGCGCCTGGCCAATCCGCCGCTGGCGGCCATCGCCGCCCGCCATGCCGCCGGCGAGCAGCCCTTGCCGCTGGCCGAGCTGGCGCGGCGCCTGGACCTGGACGGCGCGCACCGCAGCAACCGCCTGTTGATCGATCCCACCGGCACGCGCCCGTCCGCGGTGCGCCTGCCGGGCCGCGACGGCGGCCGCCTGTATTTCGATCCCTACACCGGCGCGGTGCTGCCGGCGCCGCGCCTGGACGGCTTCTTCTCCTTCGTCGAAGACCTGCACCGGCGCCTGGCCGCCGGCGAGCGCGGCAAGGCGGTCACCGGGGCTTGCGCCTTCGTGCTGATCTTCTTCTGCCTGTCCGGCCTGTATCTGCGCTGGCCGCGGCGCTGGTGGAGTTGGCGCGCCTGGTGGGCGGTGGAGTGGAACCGGCAGGGCCGCAGCTTCCTGTGGAGCCTGCACTCGGTGATCGGCACCTGGTGCCTGCTGGTGTACCTGCTGATCGCCGCGACCGGGCTGTACTGGTCCTACGACTGGTACCGGCAGGGGCTGGTGGCGATGCTCGGCGGCGATGCCGCGCCCAAGGAGAAAGAGGGCGGTCGCGGCGGCAAACCACCCGCAGTGGACTACGCGCGGCTGCAGGCGGCTCTGGCGACCGTGCCGGCGGCGCAGCGCGCTTACCTGGACCTGCGTCTGCCCGGTCGCAGCGGCCAGCCGATCGTGGCCCGCTACCTGCCGCCCGATCCGGCGCACGACCGTGCCTACGACAGCGTGGAGGTCGATCCGGCCAGCGGCCGCGTCCTGCGCCACCTGGAGTATCGGCAGCAACCGCTGGGCCGGCGCCTGCTGACCAGCATGTTCGCGCTGCACAGCGGCAGCTTCTTCGGCCTGCCCGGGCGCGTGGCGATGCTGCTGGCGAGCCTGTGCATGTCGCTGTTCTTCGTCACCGGCTGGATGCTGTACCTGGATCGCCGACGCAAGAAGCGCGCCTTGCGCGCGGCGCGGCGCGCGCTGCCGGGATTGGTCGGCGATGCCGCCGGCGCCTGGCTGGTGGGCTTCGCCAGCCAGAGCGGCCTGGCCGAGCGCCTGGCCTGGCAGACCGCCGCGCACCTGCAGGCCGCCGGCCTTGCGGTGGAGGTGCGTTCGCTGGCGCAGCTGGAGCTGGCGCACCTGCGCGGCGCGCAGCGCGTGCTGTTCGTGGTCAGCACCTTCGGCGACGGCGAACCGCCGGACGCGGCGCGCGGTTTCGTCCGACGTGTGCTGCGCCAGGCGCAGGCCTTGCCGGAGCTGCGCTACGCGATGCTCGGCCTGGGCGACCGGCAGTATCCGCAGTTCTGCGGCTTCTCTCGCGAGGTGCAGCGCTGGCTGGAGGCGCAGGGCGCGCAGGCGCTGTTCCCGCCACTGGAAGTGGACAATGCCGACCCGCAGGCGCTGGCGCAGTGGCAATGGCAACTGTCCGCGCTCACCGGCGTGGCGGCGTCGGCACCGGTGCTGCAGGCGCCGGAACCGCTGGACTGGCGCCTGGCCGGCCGCGTCCTGCTCAATCCCGGCAGCGTCGGCGCGCCGGTGTGGCGCATCGATCTGGTGCCGCCGCCGCAGGCGCACTGGCATGCCGGCGACATCCTGGAAGTGCAGCCCTGCCACGCCGCCGACGCGATCCGCGCCTGGCTCGCCGCGCAGGCGCTGGACGCCGAGCGGACAGTGCAGGCCGATGGCGTGCGGCAGCCGCTGTGGCAGGCGCTGGCATCGCGCGCGCTGACGCCGCCGGCGCCGGGCGACGACCTGCAGGCCTGGGTGGACGCGCTGCCGAATCTGCCGTTGCGCGAATACTCGATCGCTTCGGTGCCGGCCGACGGCCTGCTGCACCTGGTCGTGCGCCTGACCCTGCGCGACGACGGCAGCCCCGGGCTCGGCGCCGGCTGGCTGTGCCAGCACGCACCGCTGGGCGCGGTATTGCGCGCACAGGTGCGCGCCAACCCGGGGTTTCGCCGGCATGGCGCTGCGCCGATGCTGTTGATCGGCAACGGCACCGGCATCGCCGGCCTGCGCAGCCTGCTGCGCGAGGCCGAGCAGGCCGGTGTGCAGGGGCACTGGTTGCTGTTCGGCGAGCGCAACGCCGCGCACGATGCGCTGTTCGGCGACGAACTGCAGGCGTGGCAGGCCGCCGGCCATCTGCAGCGCCTCGATCTGCTGTTCTCGCGCGACCAGGCGCACAAGCGCTACGTGCAGGACGGGCTGCGCGAATCCGCCGACGCGGTCCGCGACTGGGTCGCGCGCGGCGCCACCGTGTACGTCTGCGGCAGCCTCGCCGGCATGGCGCGTGGCGTGGATACGGCGTTGCGCGAGATCCTGGGCGAGGATGCGCTGGATGCGCTCAGCGCCGAGGGGCGCTACCGGCGCGACGTGTATTGAGGCGATGCGCCGATCGCAGCGCGATCAGGGGCTTTTGCCTGCCTTGATCGTCGCTGATGAGGACGGTGGGAGCCATTTCAGGGAGCTTCTGATCCGGTGAAATGCACGCACGTAGGAGCGGCTTCAGCCGCGACGCGTTGTTGTTGGCGGCGCTGTTCGCTCGCGACAAGCGAATAGGGCGATGCGTCCAGCTGCCATGCGTCGGGACTGAAGTCCCTCCCACAACGGCCCTTTCTTACGCCGCTCGCCCGCCGGCATGGCAGCAGCCCGGGCATCCCGGAAAACGCCCGGGCGTGGTCGCCGGACGGGGGGGCTGCCGCCACGTACTCCTTGGGCGAACCTGTGCGACTGCGCTCGACCAATTGCCACCGTGCGTCGCGCCGTCGCGCAACCCGCTTACCTGCAGTCGCCGCTACCGGTGGCGGCCGGTGCCTTGATCCGGTACAGATCGCGCTTGCCGGCCCTGGGCGCGCGGGCGCTGCCGGACAGCAACAGTTCGCTGGGCTTGGACGCATCCAGCACGGCGCCAGCGGTGTGGCCGTCGCGACTGTTGAACGACAGCGGTAGCGGCTGTGGGTCCGCGTAGCGGCCGCCTGCGCATTGCGCCAGCAGCACCTGGCTGCTCGCACTGCCGTGCGCACGCGCGAACAGCAGCGCGCGGCCGTCGCCCAGCCACGCCGCATCGGTGTCGTCGTCGGCGCTGTTGACTTCGGCCAGCGCCTGCGGCGCGGTGAAGGTCTGACCCTGCAGGCGCGCCACGAACAGGTCCAGGCCGCCGGCGCCGCCATGGCCGTCGCTGGCGAACAGCAGCCGCGTGCCGTCCAGCGACAGGGCCGGCGCACGCTCGTTGCCCGGCGAATTCACCGCCGTGCCCAGGTTCTGCGGCGCACCGTAGCCGCCGTCGGCCAGCACCGGCGCGCGGTACAGGTCGCTGCCGCCGTGGCCACCGGGACGATCGGAGGCGAAGTACAGCCAGTGTCCGTCGGCGCTGAAGAACGGGTCGCTGTCCAGGTTCGGCGAGTTGAGCGGCGCCGGCAGCGGCTGCGGGTCGCTCCAGCGGCCGTCGCGCAGCCGCGCCTGCCAGAGATCGCCGCCGCCGGGCCCGCCGGCGCGGTCGGGACTGGCCCAGACGATGCGCTGGCCGTCTGCCGATACGCTGGCGCGGGTCTCGTCGGCAGCGGTGGACACCACGCCCATGCCCTCGATGCCGAATTCGGAAAGCGCGAACGCACACGGCGCGCAGAGTAAACTCGCGGCCAGCGCGAGCGGCAGGGCAGGGGTCCGCATGAGGGATTCCATGGAATGTCGCCGCCAGTCTAAAACAACCAACGAGCGCTCCATGCCCAACTCCCGTTTTGCCGTGTTCGGCCATCCCGTCGCCCATTCGCTGTCGCCGCGCATCCACGCCGCCTTCGCCAAGCAGACCGGCATCGCCCTGCAATACGAGGCGATCGACGTCCAGGCCGACGGGTTCTCCGCGGCGCTGGCCTCTTTCGCCGCCGACGGCGGTGTCGGCGCCAACGTGACCCTGCCGCTGAAGGAAGCCGCGTTCGCGCTCAGCCTGGTGCACAGCGCACGCGCGCAGTCGGCCGGTGCGGTCAACACGCTCAGCTACCGCGATGGCCAGTGGCACGGCGACAACACCGACGGCGCCGGCCTGGTGCGCGACCTGACCGACCGCAACGGCCTGGACCTGCGCGGCCGCCGCGCGCTGCTGCTGGGCGCCGGCGGCGCCGCGCGCGGTGTGGCGCCGGCGCTGCTGGAGGCCGGCGTGCAGCAACTGGTGGTGGTCAACCGCGCGCCGGAACGCGCCGATGCGCTGGTCGATGCGCTGGGCGAGCCGGCACGCGCGATCTCGCGCTACTGGGAAGACCTGCGCGAGCTGGGCGATTTCGAACTGATCGTCAACGCAACCACCATCGGCCGCGACCCGGCCGCCAGCTTCACCCTGCCGCTGTCGCTGATCAACAGCATGACCCTGGCGGTGGACCTGAACTACGGCGAGGTGGCGATCGCGTTCCTGGCCTGGGCGCGTGCGGCGCGCTGCCGCGACACCGTGGACGGCCTGGGCATGCTGGTGGAACAGGCCGCAGAGAGCTTCGAGGCATGGCATGGCGTGCGCCCGGACACCGATCCGGTGTATGCCGCGCTGCGCGAGCGCGATGCGGTCCTGGTCAGCGCCGACTGACGCCTGCGTCTTCATCGAGAGGAACGACTGCGTGGACACTGGACTTGCGATGCAAATGTTGACGACCCTGCTGTTCCAGCTGCCGGTCGTGGTGGTGTACGTGGTGGGCATGGCGCTGCTGGCCACGCGGCGACCTGGCCGCCCACGCACGCTGGGCCTGTGCGGGTTGAGCCTCATGCTGGTGGTGATGCTGCTGGGCACGGCGCTGTCGATGTTGCCGATGTGGCTGATGTCGCGTGGCGCCAGCCTGTCCCAGTTCACCATGTGGCTGGGCGTGCTGCGCGCGGTCCTCAGCCTGATGTTGACGGTGGGCGTGCTGCTGGTGGTCCTGGCGCTGCGCTTCGCCCTGCCGCCCCGCGTGGCGCCGCCGCACTGACCGACGCCACCGGATTCGAGGGAGGACGCGATGCTGGCAATGGGGCTGCACCCGCTTCTGGACATGAGCGTGCTGACCGGCGCGCTCGGCCTGCTGGCGCGCCTGTTGCTGCCGCTGATCGCCCTGCTGATGCTCCCGCGGCTGGCGCCGGGCCAAGCGCGCACCCTGGCGCGGCTCGGGCTGACGGTGTTGCTGATGGACGCGATCCTGCCGCGGCTGTTGAACGCGATCCTGGGCTCGGTGGCGCTGCTGTCTCCGCAGTTCCGCGGCGTCCATCCGGACGCTTCCGCGCTGGTGCATCTGCTGGACGATGCGCTGTACGTGGCCGGCCTGGCGTTGCTGCTGCGCGCGCTGTGGCTGGCGTTGCCGCGCAAGGCCGCGCCGCCGCTGCCATAACGCGGCACGCCGCACCGTTCAGTTCCCGCGTTTCAGTCCCTGCGACGGGACGTGAGAAAATGCCGGGATGACCGATTCCGCTTCGCCGTCGACGCCGCCCGCGTCCGGCCCGTCCCCGCGTCAGCTCACCGAACCGGTCAAGCTGGCGATCCGCGATGCCTACGCCAAGCTGCAGGCCAATACGCCGGGCTTCCGCGTGCGCCGTGCGCAGAGCCAGATGATCGGCGTGGTCTCGCGCGCGCTGGGCACCTCCGGCGGCGTCGGCGTGGCCGAGGCACCGACCGGCGTCGGCAAGAGCCTGGGCTATCTGACCGCCGGCGTGCCGATCGCCCTGGCCAGCAAGAAGAAGCTGGTGATCAGCACCGGCACGGTGGCGTTGCAGTCGCAGCTGGTCGAGCGCGACATCCCGGCCTTCCTCAAGGCCACCGGGCTGGAGGCCACGGTGGCGCTGGCCAAGGGCCGCACCCGCTACCTGTGCACGCGCAACGTCGCCGAGCTGCATGGCGAGGCCGCGCAGGACAGCATGTTCGAGGACGAGGCGCCGCTGTACGACCGTCCGCTGAGCCCGGCCGAGGCCGAGCAGGCGCGGGCGCTGGCCAAGGCCTACGCCGACCGGACCTGGAACGGCGACCTGGATGCCGCGCCGGAGCCGGTGCCGCCGTCGCTGCGCGCGCGCATCACCACCAATGCGGCCGGCTGCGCCGGGCGGCGCTGTTCGTTCGCGGTGCAGTGTCCGGTGCTGAAGGCGCGCAGCGAGGTTCGCGACGCGCAGATCGTGGTCACCAACCATGCCCTGCTGCTGTCGGCGCTGTCGCTGGGCGACAGCGACAACGGCCAGCCGCTGATCGCGCCGCCGTCGGACATGCTGCTGGTGCTCGACGAAGGCCACCACATCGCGGGCGTGGCCATCGACCAGGGCGCGGCGAACCTGCCGCTGGACGAGATGGCGCGGCGCACCGGCCGCCTGCAGGCGCTGGTCGGCGCCGCCTACCGGCTTGCCGACAAGGACAGCATCGGCAACCAGTTGCCCAACGAGGCGGTCGAACTCGCCGCGCGGGTGGCCAAGGGCCTGAAGGCATTCCGCGCCGAGATCGAACGGGTGTGGGTGCCGGAGCCGGGCCAGGACGAACCGATGTGGCGCGCGCCCAATGGCCGCCTGCCCGAGGACTGGAAGCCGCTGATCGATGCGCAGGCGCAGGACACCGGGGCGCTGCTGAACTGGGTGCAGGCCGCGCACCAGATGGCGGCCAAGTCCAAGCAGGAGGACGCGGCCAAGGAGCGCCTGCAGCGCAACCTGGGCATGGCTCTGGAGATGGTCGAGCAGCAGTACGCGCTGTGGCTGGGCTGGCGCCGCGAGGACCAGGACGGGCAGCCGCCGATGGCGCGCTGGATCACCGCCTCGCGCGATGCCGATCTGATCTGCCATTGCTCGCCGGTGTCGGCCGCGCAGGTGCTGCGCTCGCTGCTGTGGAGCGAGGTGGACGCGGCGGTGCTGACCTCGGCCACGCTCACCGGCGGCGGCGATTTCCAGGCGCTGGCGATCGACAACGGCCTGCCCGCGCATGCGGAGATGGTGTCGCTGTCCTCGCCGTTCGATCTGCCCAACCAGGCCGAACTGATCGTGCCGGCGTTCCCGGTGGCGCCGGACGACCGCGAGGGCCATCCGCGCGAAGTGGCGCGCTACCTGGTGCGCGAACTGGACTGGGGCAAGGGCTCGATCGTGCTGTTCACCTCGCGCTGGAAGATGCTCAAGGTGGCCGACCTGCTGCCGATCGCGCAGCGCAACCGCGTGCTGGTGCAGGGCGAGGGCTCCAAGTCGCAAATGATCGGCGAGCACATGCGCCGCATCGCCGCCGGCGAAGGCTCGGTGCTGTTCGGCCTCAATTCCTTCGGCGAGGGCCTGGACCTGCCGGGCGAGGCTTGCACCACGGTGGTCATCACCCAGGTGCCGTTCGCGGTGCCGACCGATCCGCAGACCGCCACGCTCGGTGAATGGTTCGAGAGCCGCGGCCTCAACGCCTTCAACCTGATCGCGGTGCCGCACGCGCTGCGCACCCTGACCCAGTTCGCCGGCCGCCTGATCCGCACCGCCGACGACCACGGCCGTGTGATCATTCTCGATTCGCGGCTGCTGACCAAGCGCTACGGCAAGCGCATCATCGATGCATTGCCGCCGTTCAAGCGGGTGATCGGCTAGCGGATGTGACGTCCGTTGGGCTGCCGATGTGACGCCGTGCGCCAAGCCGGCATCGCATGGGCGGGAACCCGTCTGCACGCGGACAGGCCGCACGCACTGGTCTAGTATCGCGGGCGACAGGGGGAAACATCATCATGCGAATCGCCACACGCTGGGCGTTCGGAGCGGCGTTGTGCGTGCTGACCAGCATCGCCGCGGCGGGTCCGACCGGCGCACTGACGCAAGACGCTGCCACGGCAGCGCCGGCCAATCCGGCCTATCGCACGCAACTGCTGCAGTTGATCAGCGACGACGCGCAGGCACGCGCCGATCTCAAGCGGGACTACTCGCCGCAGCGGCTGCAGCACGACACCGTATCGCTGCGCGCGTATGCACGCGAGGTGCGCATGGCGCAGAAGCAAAGCCAGGAGCGCCTGACCGATCTGATCCGGCGCCAGGGCTTTCCCGATACGCAGGCGGTCGGCGCCGAGACGGCGCACGCGGTGTTCCTGATCGCCCAGCGCATCAACGAGCCTGGCTTTCGCGCCGACTTCCAGCGCGGCATCGATGCGGCCGTGCAGCGCGCCGCCTACAGCCAAGCCGATCAGGCACTGTTCGCCGATCGCAGCCGCGCGCTGAGCGCCAAGCGCTAGCGTCCGCCATCGCGGCGATACGCGCGGTGCATCGCGCCGCGGTGCGCTTGCGACCGCATCGCCAGGCATCGCCGCTGCTGATGGCACGCGCGCGCGTCTACATTTTGCGGCCGATCTGCAACTGCATCGTCGTCGAGTGACGTTGCGACGACGCTGCAGCTGCAACGGATTGCGCGCTCTACCAATGGTCGCGATCACAGTGCGCGGGTGCGATTGGCCGCGTCGATGGCATCGATCGCAAGGAACGAATGTTCTGCGCGCCGGACTGCCGCCATGCTGCAGCTCCCTTCACGCGAGCCGACGCCATGCGCCCTGGATCCCTGTTGTTGCTTGTCCTGTTGTCGCCTTCCCTGATCCTGTCGGCCAGCGCCGCACAGTCCACGCTCACCCGCGACAACGGTGCGCCGGTGGGCGACAACCAGAACTCGCAGACCGCTGGGCCCAACGGCCCGACGCTGCTGCAGGACGTGCAACTGATCCAGAAGCTGCAGCGTTTCGACCGCGAGCGCATTCCCGAGCGTGTGGTGCACGCGCGCGGCACCGGGGTGCATGGCGAGTTCACCGCCACCGCCGACATCTCCGACCTGAGCAAGGCCAAGGTGTTCGCGCCGGGTACGACCACGCCGGTGTTCGTGCGCTTCTCCTCGGTGGTGCACGGCAACCACTCGCCGGAGACGCTGCGCGACCCACACGGCTTCGCCACCAAGTTCTACACCAGCGAAGGCAATTGGGACCTGGTCGGCAACAACTTCCCGACCTTCTTCATCCGCGATGCGATCAAGTTCCCGGACATGGTGCATGCGTTCAAGCCGGACCCGCGCACCAATCTCGACGACGATGCGCGCCGCTTCGACTTCTTCTCGCACGTGCCCGAGGCGACCCGCACGCTGACCCTGCTGTATTCCAACGAAGGCACGCCGGCCGGCTACCGCTTCATGGACGGCAACGGCGTGCATGCCTACAAGCTGGTCAACGCGCAGGGCCAGGTGCACTACGTCAAGTTCCACTGGAAGAGCCTGCAGGGCCTCAAGAACCTGGATCCGCAGCAGGTGGTGGCGGTGCAGGGCAAGGACTACAGCCACCTGACCAACGACCTGGTCGGCGCGATCAAGCGCGGCGACTATCCGAAGTGGGATCTGTACATCCAGGTGCTCGCGCCCGAGGATCTGGCCAAGTTCGACTTCGATCCGCTGGATGCCACCAAGATCTGGCCGGGTGTGCCCGAGCGCAAGATCGGGCAGATGGTGCTGAACAAGAACGTGGACAACTTCTTCCAGGAGACCGAGCAGGTGGCGATGGCGCCGGCCAATCTGGTGCCGGGCATCGAGCCGTCGGAAGACCGCCTGCTGCAGGGGCGCATCTTCTCCTACGCTGACACGCAGCTCTACCGCGTCGGCACCAATGGCCTGAGCCTGCCGGTGAACCGGCCGCGCGTGGCGGTCAACAACGGCAACCAGGACGGCGCAATGAACGCCGGCAGCACCAGCAGCGGCGTGAACTACGAGCCGAGCCGGCTCAGCCCGCGGCCGCAGGATCCGGATACGCGCTACAGCCAGTTGCCGCTGTCCGGCACCACCCAGCAGGCCAGGATCGCGCGCGAGCAGAACTTCAAGCAGGCCGGCGAGCTGTTTCGCAGCTACAGCAAGAAGGAGCAGCAGGACCTGATCCAGAGCTTCGGCGAATCGCTGGCCGGCACCGACGACGCGAGCAAGCACATCATGCTCTCGTTCCTGTACAAGGCCGACCCGGCCTACGGCAGCGGCGTGGCGCGGGTGGCCAAGGGCGACCTGGCGCGGGTCAAGCAACTGGCCGCGCAGTTGCAGGATTGATGCGTCTCACGCGCGGCCCGGCGGCGGCATCGCCGCGCCGCGCACTTTCTTGCGGAGACTCCTTATGCGTCGTTTTGTGCTCTTCCTTCTTGGCCTTGCGGTCAGCGCCACGGCGGTCGCTGCACCGGCCGCGCCTGCGGCGCCCGATCCGGCGGCGGTGCAGGCGCAGTTGCGTACCTATTTCTTCGATGCCGCGCGGCAGGGCCGCCAGGACATGCTGGCCGAGTTCATCCGCGCCCATTACGACCTCGATACCCGTGATGACAAGGGTTACACCGCGCTGATCCTTGCCGCCTACCACGGCCAGCAGGCGGCGGTGGAGCAGTTGCTGCGCGCCGGTGCCGATCCCTGCGCGCAGGACAAGCGCGGCAACACCGCGCTGATGGGCGCGATCTTCAAGGGCGAGCTGAGCATCGCCAAACGGCTGATGCAGGCCGATTGCGCGCCGGACCAACGCAACAACGCCGGGCAGACCGCGGCGATGTACGCGGCGCTGTTCCAGCGCACCGAGGTGCTGAAGGAACTCGCCGCCAAGGGCGCCGACCTGCAGGCCAGGGATGCGCAGGGCAACGACGTGGCCAAGCTGCAGCGCGGCGAATTCGCGACCGCACCGGCACGCTGAGCGGTCCGGTCCGCCTCCGGGGCGGGGTGTCGGGCACGGCGATCGCAGCGCGCGTGGATCGCGGGCCGCAGATCGGCGAAAATGCCGGGGTGGCCGGTCCCTCCGGCCCGCCGTGGCCCGAGCCGCCGCTATCCGCCGCCGCGGTGGAAGCTGCGCCACAGGGTCGCGTGCTGCCCTGTCGGCGTCGTGCCGGCGCTCTGCCGCGGCTCGCCGTCGCCCACCCCGGATCTGTCTTGAACGCCACTGCCCCTGTTTCGCCCGACGACCTGCCCCTGGCCGAGCGCCTGCGCATTGCCCTGGACCTGCTCAAGGCCATCGCCGCCGACCGGCGCGTGCTCGATACCCTGCCCGAAGCCGAGCGGGTGCGCCTGCTGCAGGTGGTCGCCCAGGTCTTCAACCCCGAGCCCAAGGCGCGGCGCAAGCTGCTCAAGGAACAGGCGCGCGAGCGCCACCAGGAGAAGGTGCGCAAGGCCGAGGAACTGCTGGCGCAGACCGGCATCCGCGCGCTGCGGCGCAAGCCGGTGTTCAGCACGCCCAACTATTTCCCGCCGCACACGCCCGAAGCGCTGATCCACGCGCAGGCTG
Source organism: Xanthomonas sp. NCPPB 3174 (assembly GCF_056725205.1). Taxonomy (NCBI): domain Bacteria; kingdom Pseudomonadati; phylum Pseudomonadota; class Gammaproteobacteria; order Lysobacterales; family Lysobacteraceae; genus Xanthomonas; species Xanthomonas sp. NCPPB 3174. The sequence continues at coordinate 388,268 of NZ_CM161517.1, forward strand.
CGGCGGCCGAGCCGGCAGCGCACTCGCCCGAGCTGCGCCACTGCTACGTGTGCAAGCAGAAGTACACCGAGCTGCATCACTTCTACGACCAGATGTGCCCGCCCTGCGCCGAGTTGAACTACTTCAAGCGCACCGAGACCGCGGACCTGCGCGGGCGCGTGGCGCTGCTCACCGGCGGCCGGGTCAAGATCGGCTACCAGGCCGGGCTCAAGCTGCTGCGCGCCGGCGCCGAGTTGATCGTAACCACGCGCTTCCCGCGCGACTCGGCGGCGCGCTACGCGCAGGAGCCGGATTTCGCCGAGTGGGGCCACCGCCTGCAGGTATACGGGCTGGACCTGCGCCACACGCCCAGCGTCGAGGCGTTCTGCAGCGAACTGCTGGCGACCCGCACGCGCCTGGATTTCATCGTCAACAACGCCTGCCAGACCGTACGCCGGCCGCCGCAGTTCTATGCGCACATGCTGGCCGGCGAGACCGCCGCGCTGCACGACCTGCCCGAGCACGTGCGCCGGCTGGTGGGCCAGTACGAAGGCCTGCGCGGCCCCGATCTGCTGCCGGCCGGGGGAAACACGCTGCCGGCCGGGGCGGGCCAAGGGCGCAGCGGTGCCGACGGCCTGCTGCGCGCCGCGGAACTGTCGCAGGTGCCGCTGCTGGCCGACGACCTGCTCGCCCAGCAGCACCTGTTCCCGGAAGGGCGCCTGGACCAGGACCTGCAGCAGGTGGACCTGCGCGGGCGCAACTCCTGGCGCCTGCTGCTGGACGAAGTGTCCTCGGTGGAACTGCTGGAGACGCAACTGGTCAACGCGGTCGCGCCGTTCGTCCTCAACGCGCGGCTCAAGCCGCTGATGCTGCGCACGCCCGAGCGCGACAAGCACATCGTCAACGTGTCGGCGATGGAGGGGCAGTTCTACCGCAACTTCAAGACCACCCGGCATCCGCACACCAACATGGCCAAGGCCGCGTTGAACATGATGACCCGCACCTCGGCGGCCGATTACCAGAACGACGGCATCCACATGAACAGCGTGGACACCGGCTGGGTCACCGACGAGGATCCGGCCGAGATCGCCGCGCGCAAGGTGCAGGAAGAGCGCTTCCATCCGCCGCTGGACATCGTCGACGGCGCCGCGCGCATCGTCGATCCGATCATCCACGGCTTCAACACCGGCGAGCACGTGTGGGGCCAGTTCCTCAAGGACTACGCGCCGACCGATTGGTGAGGCGGCGCGCCGCCGTCGCAACGGTGCGCGACGTGTATTCGCGCCCGCGCGCGGCCTAGCCGCGCGTGCGGTCCGCGGCCGTCGCGGCAGCAGTCTCGTCTTTCTCGCGGCCCCAGAACTCCACCATGATGGTCATCATGGTCCACACGATCAGCGTCGGCTGCACCTTGTCCGGCAGCAGTGCCTGGCCCTTGAGCATCACGTCGATCACCTTCGGCAGCGCCAGCACCATCAGCAGGGTGTAGATCGCGTACGCCACCCGGTGCCGGCTGCTGGAAATGAACAGGATCGAGGTGACCAGGCTGGCGAGCACGCCCAGGACCACACCGAACTGCCAGGCGTTGAGGCGTTCGGTGCCGGTGAGCACCAGGCCCAGGACGGCACCGAAGAACATGTTCAGGCCGTTGAGATTGGCCTGGTACTCGTCCTTGGTCATGCGGCCGAGGCCGACCTTGCCGAACACGTTCCATCCCTTGCGCATGCTTGCTCCCCTTCGCGCTGTCGCATCCTGGCGCCGCCACGCCCATCCGCTGGCCGCACGCCTCCCCGCGCCCACTGTAGCGAAGATCGCGCGCGTCCGCCGCCTGTCCGCCGCACGCGGGGGATGCGGGTGCTTGCGCTAGCCCAGGGTCTGCAATTCGCCGCGCGGGCCGTCTGGTGTCAGGTACAGATGCCCGATGCCGATCGGCAGGCGGAAGCGGCGCGGCCCGGCGCTGCCGGGATTGAGATAGAGCACGCCGTCGCGGGTCTGCAGCGACGGCATGTGCGAGTGGCCGCTGATCACCACGTCCACGCCGTCGGCGACGTGGTCCAGTGTCTTCAGGTCGTGGCGCACGTGCAGGCGCACGCCGTCGATGTCCAGGTCCAGGGTCTCGGGCAGTGCCTGCGCCCACGGCGCGGTATCGATGTTGCCGCGGATCGCGTGCAGCGGCGCCAGCGCCCGCAGCGCCTCCAGCACCTCCGCTTTGCCGATGTCGCCGGCATGCACGATTCCGGCACAGCCGCGCAGCGCCTCCAGTGCCTCGGGCCGCAGCAGGCCATGGGTGTCGGCGATCACGCCGAGATGCAGCGGTTGAACGGGACGCATCGGAGGTGCTTCCAGGGGCATGACCAGCGTGCAGCCTACCGATTTGGGAGTGGTGTCGTCGTCGCCATATGCGTGCGCGCCAGATTCGGCGGAGCTGGCCGCGCCAGGCATCGTGCGCGGATGTGCAAGTTGGATCAACGCCTGCACCGGCACCTGGGCGCATCGCCGGCGCGCCGCAGTGCATCCCGGCGTTGCAACAGCGAGTGTCCAGGAGCCGCGCCCTCGGACCGCCATGCATTAACCCGCACGTAGCGGCGCGCCGCTCCTGGCGGCATGCGCACGCGTCGTGTTGTACCGTTGCCACGCGCGCCGCCGCCGATGTCGCACAACATCGCAAGGCGGCGCCGTTTCTTCTTCAGCAGACTTCGACCGATGACCGCTCCCGCACCATCCCCAGCCGCCGCCGATGCCGCGCCGCACGGCGCCGCCGCCGTGTTCCGCGTGGTCACCGGCAACTTCCTCGAGATGTACGACTTCATGGTCTATGGCTTCTATGCCACGGCCATCGGCCATGCGTTCTTCCCGGCGAAAAGCGCGTTCGCCTCGCTGATGCTGTCGCTGGCCACGTTCGGCGCCGGTTTCCTGATGCGGCCGATCGGCGCGCTGGTGCTGGGCGGTTATATCGACCGGCACGGCCGCCGCAAGGGCCTGATCCTGACCTTGGGGCTGATGTCGGCGGGCGTGCTGCTGATCGCCTTCGTCCCCGGCTACGGCACCATCGGCGTGCTGGCGCCGGTGCTGGTGCTGCTTGGCCGCCTGCTGCAGGGCTTTTCCGCCGGCGCCGAGCTGGGCGGCGTGTCGGTGTATCTGGCCGAGATCGCCACGCCGGGCCGGCGCGGCTTCTACGTGGCCTGGCAGTCGGCCAGCCAGCAGGTGGCGGTGGTGTTCGCCGCCGCGCTCGGCGTCGCCCTGCATGCGCTGCTGTCCGACAGCGTGATGGACAGTTGGGGCTGGCGCGTGCCGTTCGCCATCGGCAGCCTGATCGTGCCGCTGATCTTCCTGATCCGCCGCTCGCTGCAGGAAACCCCGGAGTTCGCCGCGCGGCAGGCGCCGGACCTGGCCGACATCGCGCGTTCGCTGCGCGCCAATGTCGGCTTGATCCTGGCCGGCGTGGGCATGGTGATGATGACCACCGTGTCGTTCTACCTGATCACCGCCTACATGCCGACCTATGGCCGTGCCGAGCTGCACCTGAGCGAGTTGGACAGCCTGGTGGTGACTGGCTGCATCGGTCTGTCCAACTTCGTGTGGTTGCCGGTGATGGGCGCGCTGAGCGACCGCATCGGGCGCAAGCCGCTGCTGGTGTTCGCCAGCGTGGCGATGCTGCTGACGGTGTGGCCGGCGCTGCAGTGGCTGGTCGATGCGCCCTCGTTCGGGCGGCTGCTGCTGGTCGGCGAGTGGCTGTCGCTGCTGTACGGCGCCTACAACGGCGCGATGGTGGTGGCGCTGACCGAGGTGATGCCCGCCGAGGTGCGTACCACCGGCTTCTCGCTGGCCTACAGCCTGGCCACCGCCACGATGGGCGGCTTCACCCCGGCGGTGTCCACCTGGCTGATCCACACCACGCACAGCCGCGCGGCGCCGGCGCTGTGGCTGTCGCTGGCGGCACTGATCGGCCTGGTCTGCACCTGGCTGCTGTTCCGTCGCCAGCGCAGCGAAGGCACCTTCCAGGCCGCCTGAGCGCGGCATTGCGTGGAGGCAGGGCAGGGCGGCGGCAGTCCACCGCGCCCTGCGCAACGCGCGCCGGTCTAACCCAGATCCAGCGCGGCGGTGAGGTCGCCCGGTACCACGCCGCTGGCGGCGTGCATCGCGCGTTCGCGTTCGACCAGGCCCGGCAACGGCTCCAGGCCGAAGCGGCGGGTGATGAAGCGCAGGATCGAGCCGGTGTCGTAGACGCTGTGGTCGACGTGGCCGCGCCTGGCGTGCGGCGACACCACCAGCGCCGGGATGCGCGAACCCGGACCCCAGCGGTCGGCCTTGGGTGGGGCCACGTGATCCCACCAGCCGCCGTTCTCGTCGAAGGTGATGAACACGACGGTCTTCTCCCACAGCGGGCTGGTGCGCAGCGCCTCCACCACCATCGCGATGTGGCGATCGCCGGCGGCCACGTCGGAATAGCCGGCGTGCATGTTGAGGTTGCCCTGCGGCTTGTAGAACGTCACTGGCGGCAGCGTGCCGGCCTGCACGTCGGCGAGGAATCGGTTCTGCGGGGCGCTGTCGCCCAGGCCGCCGTCGCGCAGGCGGCGCGCCCGTGCCGGCGTGCCGGGGGCGAGGTTGGCGAAGTAGTTGAACGGCTGGTGGTGGATCTGGAAGTTGGGGCTGCCCGGGAACTCGCTGGTGTCGCCGGTGTCGCCCTTGCCCTGCACCGCCAGCGCCCAGCCACCGGCGTACCAGGCCCAGTCCACGCCCTTGGCGTCGAGCGCATCGCCGATATGGCGGTGGGTCTGCGCCGGCAACGTGTTGGGACTGTTCGGGTCGGCGTAGTCCGGGCGCGTCGGATCCTGGCTGGTGCTGGGCTGGAACGGCGGGCTCAGGGTGTTGATCGCCCAGAAATCCGGGGTCAGCGCGCCGTTGCGCACGAAGCGCGGCCGGCCGTTGAGTGCGGTGCCCGGCGAATCGTCCTGCACCGCCAGGCGGATCTCGTCGGGGCGGTCGCTGGCCAGCACGCTGATCTGCGTCCGCCCCGGGCTGCTGTCGGCCTCGGGGTAGTACGGCGGCTGCGCGGCGATCAGGTACTGGTGGTTGAGGAATGAGCCACCGAACGCACCCATGAAGAAGTTGTCGCACAGCGTGTACTCGCGGGCCAGGCTCCACAGCCGTAGCGTGGCCGGCGCGTCGGCGTAGTGGCCCATCACCAGGCCCCCGGCGTCGCTCCATGCGGCGAAGCCGTCGTTGCGGCCGCCATTGATCTGCATCTGGTTCTCGTAGAAGCGATGCACCAGGTCGCGGGTCACGATGCCGTGCGGCAGCAACTGGCCGTCGGGCGTGCGCAGCGCGAACGGCGCATTGGGCAGCGGCCCGATCGCGTCCTCGCCGATCTTGTAGCGGCGGTGCGCCACCACCTGTTCGTCCGGCGCCAGCCCGCCCCAGATCGGCGGCAGGATGTCGAGCACGCTGCCGTCGCGGTCCACCTGCCGCGCCTGCGCCGGCGTCACCTTGGACAGCGGCTGCTGCAGCCCGGGGAACTCCGGGAACAGGTTGTTGAAGCTGCGGTTCTCGGCGTAGATCACCACCACGTGCTCGATCTTCTGCCGCAGTTGCCGATCCAGTTCCGTCGGCGACAGCGCACGCGCTGGCGCACGCTTGGCAGTTTCGGCGTGGGCCTCGGCGGGGCCACCGAGCGCCAGGGCGCTGCCGGCCAGCGCCAGGCCGCCGAGCAGGCGTCGGCGTTGCGGATTTTCGGGGGTGACGTCGGTGTCGGCGGGCGGGGTGGACGCGGGATCCTGGGGCGGCTTCTTCACGGGGTCATCGGGCGAGGGGAAAGGCACCCGCCAGTGTGGGCCGCGTGAATGACAAGTCAAAGCAGGCCGGTCCCATTCTGGGGCCAGCGTTCAGCGGCCGTATCGCAGGCCGCGTTTCTCGGATGACCGATGACGCTGCGGCGCGCGGTGCCAGCGTGCGACCTCAGCGGCGCGCTCGCGTGCTGGCGAAGACCTGCTCGCACAGCGCCACATAGACGCCCGCATCGTCGCGCGCCGCTGCACCGGTGGCGATGGCCGCGCTCAGCGCCGGGCCCAGCCGCGCCTCGCCCAGGCGCGCGGCCAGTTCTGTCAGATGCGTCTGGAACCGGTGCTGCATGTCGGCGATCTGCCGGGCATCGTGTCCGAGCCAGGCATGGCCCTTGTCGTTGTACGCGGCGGCACCGTGCAAGGTCTCGGCCAGATCGCGTTGCAGGTCCTGCGGGTCGGTGGGCATCGTCGCGTGCGGAAAATGGGGCCGATCGTCCTGGAGCTCAGGCGGCGGGCTTTCCCGCTCCATCCGCGCCTTCGGCATCGCCCAGCGCGTGTTGCACGTACAGGCGCTTGACCAGCACGTAGAGCACCACGGTGAGCGGCGCCGCCAGCACCACGCCCATCGGCCCGAACAGCACGCCGATGCCGAACAGCGAGAACAGCAGCAGCGCCGGCGGCAGGTCCACCGCGCGCGCCTGGATCAGCGGCTGCAGGATGTGGCCCTCCAACTGCTGCAGCACCACGAACAGCAACAGCGCGCCCAGCGCCACCTGCGGGCTGACCGTGAAGCCCAGCAGGATCGCCGGCACCGCCGCCACGATCGGGCCGACGATGGGAATGAAGTCCAGCAGCGCGGTCAGCAGCCCGATGCCCAGCGCCACCGGCACGCCCAGCAGCCACAGGCCGATGCCGGTCAGCGTGCCGATCACCGCCATCGCCAGCAATTGCCCGGTCAACCACGCGCGCAGCGCCTGGCCGCTGGCGGTCAGCGCCTCGTCGGCGACGCCGCGGCGGTCGCGTGGCAGCAGGTGCAGCAGGCCATGCCGATACAGCCGCGGCTGCGCAGCCAGGTACAGCCCGCCGACCATCATCAGCACCGCATCGGTGACGCCGCCACCGGCCGACAGCACGATGGCGCCGGCATGCGTGGCCAGGGTCGAGGCGCCGTCGCGCAACTGGTCGGGGATGCGCTCGATCTGCGGCCCCAGCGGACCGGACTGCAGCCAGGCATGGAACTTGTTCCAGGCCGCCGGCAAGGTGGCGCGGAAGGTGTCGATCTGCGCGGCGACCTCGGCGCCGAACAGCAGCACGATCGCCGACAACGCCAGCACCAGCACCAGGATCACCAGTGCCAGCGCTGCCCACTCCGGCACCGGCAACCATTTGCGCAACAGCGTGGCCAGCCCGTGCAGCAGCACGCCCACCACCACCGCGCCGAACACGATCAGCAGCAGCTCCGACAACTGCCAGGCCAGCAGCGCCAGCGCGCCCAGCGCCATGACGACCAGGACCCGCGCCGTGAACGCGCGCAGGGGCGAGGGGGAACCGGGGACGGAGGCATTCATCGGTGGCGCGGATCCCGATCAGGACAATGAGCGCGGACAGTAGTGGCAGGGTGGTGCAGGGCGGGCGAAGATCGTGCGCCGCCCGTCGGGAATGCATCTCCACCGGTCGGTGCGCGCGGACGACACCGGCGCGCGCCCGCACGTGTGTCGGGTCTTGCTGCGCGTCGAGCGGCAACGGCTGAGCGGCCGGCGCCGGGCGCTACTGCCCGGCGGGCGGTTGCCAGAGTTCCACCTTGTTGCCTTCCGGGTCGATGACCCAGGCGAAGGCGCCGTATTCGGATTCGTCGATGCGGTCCAGCACGTGGCAGCCTTCCTCGCGCAGCGCCGCGACCAGGGCGTGCAGATCGTGCACCCGGTAATTGATCATGAAGGGCGCCGTGCCGGGGGCGAAGTGCGGCTCCTGCGCCGCCGCGCCGATCGACCAGACGGTGGAGCCGGTGACCGGCGCGCCGCTGCCGTCGTTCCAGGCGAAGGCGGTGCCGCCCCAGGCCTGCACGTCGATGCCGAGATGCCGCTGGTACCAGGCCTGCAGCGCGGCCGGATCCTGTGCCTTGAAGAAGATGCCGCCAATCCCCGTGACGCGTTTCATGGAGCCTCCGCTGGTCCGATGGTGAGCTGGCCGGGCAGCGGCTCGTACCCGTCGCCGCGGCCGCTCAGCCAGCGCAGTCTACGCTTGCCGGCCTCGCCCAGGTACGCGGCGGCCGCCAGCAGCAGCGGATGCCGCAGATCCGCGTCCGTCAGCGTCCGCGCGCGCCCATCGACTTCGATATTCAGGAAATGCGCCTGGTCCGCCTCGTCGTCGTAGCTGCGCGCAAGCAGCCGATCGCGGCCGTCGCTGAAGTGGTAGAGGGTGTAGGCGTAGTAATAGCCGTCTTCGTCGTCCGGCTCGCTGGCGTCCACGTGGTGGGTGATGTCGACGTGCATGCGGGTTCCATGTGCCTGTCAGGCCGCACTCGAGACCACGTGGCCTGTCCCTTCGCTGCCATTCGCCCATAGCGTGAAATCGGCGCCCGCCGGGAAATGGGCAAGTGCGTCAGGCATCAGCAACTGTACCCCTGCCCGGAACGTATCCCCGGACGATGGGCTGCCGGTGAAGGTAAGGCGGGCCGACCACTGCTGCCGATCGATGCAAAGAATGGCGCACCACTGCCCGGAGACGAGCGCAGTGGCCTTGCTTCCTGGTTGCGCAGGATGCAGCTGCAGATCGGCCAGGAAGTGCTGCGGCAGGTCATGCATCAGGTAGATTTCCGTTCACGGCTTGCCCCAACGCTCCTCGACATTGAAAAGCACCTCGCAATCGCAGAAGCCTCCGTGCGCACCGAGCCAGGGGATGACCGACTCTGGAGCGACATTGTTGGACGCGAGGAACTGCGTGGTGAGCCGCAAGGAATGATCGCAGCCATCGGCGAGTGCGTCATTCAAGTAATCGAACAAGGCCAAGAGCGTTTCTTTGGGAAGGGGAAGCGCGGCCTCTTCGGACGCGCACTGTTCGGACTGCACTGTTGCGCGGGGCGCGTTGCGACGTTGGGCTTCCGGATTCTCTGTCATTATCGACTGTCACATGGAGGATGCTGCGGCGAGGACTGCCATCAGTGTGAAAGCTGAGATTGAAATACCGTGCCAATGAACCGCTAACCATCGTCAGAAACATGATGAACGATGGAAGGATTGTCCTCGCAATTCCTCAAGATGGAATACTTGCCATCCGTCTTGCCAACCAGCGAAATCGGGAAGCACGTGTTGCCGCCATCGACGGAGATCCTGACCTCCATGTCCTGGTTCTCGAATGTCTTGAGCTCTTCGATCAATTGCGCGACCGATTTGCCTCTGGTTGTCCAATCTGGATTGATCATCTGCGAGTATTAGCTTTTGTATCAGTAGGCATGTGCCGGACAAGCAGTCGGCTTCTCCATCATCTCGGCTGCATCGCAATGGGATCATGCATCGGATCTGTTCTTTGCCGCTAGCCGCTCGATCGCCTCGATCCCAAGCCGCATCTTATCCCCCGCCGAAGTGTCTGCAGAATGGACGTGCATCCTCGGCGGGACGAAGGACCGAAGCGCGACCGCCTCCTCGATCCAGAGCTCCACGTCGTCGCCTGTTCCGCGCGCATCGTCGCCAAGATCGTGGTCCAGGCTGAGCTCCTCTACCTTCCCGGTCTGGAGCAGCGCGATGACGTCATCCGGCCAATACGCCCTTGTCCATCCTGCGGGTGTTTCTCGTCCGTCGTCCAGAAATACACGCATGGCAAGCGGCACCTGTGTTCGGGGCGGCGGGTCCGCCCATCTACCCGTACGCGACGAACCTACTACAGTCCGAGGATCGGTGCGATCTCGCACTGTCGCAAAACAGTGACGAAGCGGTGTGCCGCATCAGCCGGCGCATCGCCACGAATTTCAGCACATCCGCAGCAGCGTATGTCGGAACACAAGGCCTTCCGGCGGGAATTGGTGCCGGCGTCTCGCATCGTGTGCCTTAGAGGGCGGCAGTGCGGTTGGCGATCAGATACATCACACCTTCAGACTTGCAAGGGCGATGATGTGCCTGGCCTTGTCGTCACCAAGCGCGGCTACTTCCGCTTCTTGAATGATGCCGCGACGCAAAAGGCCGGCGAAGACGAGGATGAGCTGAGAATAGCGGTAGTCGTATGTCTGAGCGATTTCGCGCTGCTTTTTTACGGCCTGGTCGACCAGGGGCCATAGAGCGTCCGGCGTGTCGATGCTTGCGGCACTGCGTTTGAACTCCTGGAGATAGGCTTGGAGTTCGCGTTGAAGCGCGGTGTCGAACAGTGCTCTGGCTGCCTCTTTCTCGGAAGCGCTCCAGGTCATGTCTTGCATGGCGGCTTTCTCTTCAGGGTATCCGACTCGTCATGGACCATGCCAAAGCGGGGCCGGAAGCGGCAAGGGGAGGCGCGGGCGATGCCGGTCGGGCGCGTCAGCCGATTGCCGGGTGTGGCTTGTGCAATGCAGTTGGCACGAACAGAAAAAAGTTGCGCTGATTCCCAAGTAGTACTCCCAGGACAGTCAGTTGCTCTGGTTCCAGGCCTTGATGGCCAGGGTGACGCGCTGGCGAGTCTCGGCATCTGCTTTGCGAACCAGATACGGCGACCGATTGCCCAATACCCCCGGCGCGGTCGACTGCACGCGCTCAGCGAGCTGCGCGATGAAATCACGCCCGAGCGCGCGGTACTGCGCAACTTCCTGGGCAGTCAGCGCCATGACCCACGCGTAACCGACGGGCCCATGGCTGCAGTTGACGTCGAGCAGCAGCGTGTCGCCGTCGCGCAGGAGGAACCAGGCATGAGGTGCGTGATCCACTACCTGCATGACATGCTTCTTCTCCGCGCGACGACAATGCCTCGCGTCCACGTTGCATGCATGACGTGACAACCCCTGTCGCTTACGTCGACGGCTTGTTCTTGCTGTACACGATCTTCTTGCTCCCCGCCGCGCAACTGCCAATGACCTTGCGGTCCGCCTTGATATCGGCGTTGTCGAGGATCTCCAGCGTGTAGTCCTTGACCCCGTGGGCATCGAGTTTCGCGGTGAGCTCGGCCTTCAACTCCTCGCAGGATCTGCCGGCCGCGAAAGCGGACGAGGAGGCGAAGGCGAGCAGGAGAAGTGCGATGGCCTGTTTCATGATGGCACCGGTAGTCGATGAGGGAGAAAGAGGTTGCGGGAAAAAACACGTAAGGTGTGGCGGCTTTGGCATGGCGGTCGACCTGGTCGCTCGCGGGAGCAGGGCCGTCGCGCCGAGTGTAGCAAGCGCAGATTGCGTCGACCGCTACCGCCACCTTACTTGGTCGGCGGCTGGTCGGGAGGAGCGGGACGCCGACGCCGCGATCTGGTTCAGCGCATTCAGGGGTCGACCCACACGTCTGCGTCGTACATCAGCCGCATCGTATAGTTAAGCTGCAGGGTCTGGTTCGGGCCGCAGGCGATCTGCGTTGTCTTGTTCGACGCTCCAGGTCCGGAGACGGAGATGGACGAAGCTGATCTGAGTGGGTCGAACAGGCTGTACCGGTAGCCGCCGTTGCTGAACTCGATCGAGGCATTTCCGTTGGGAAACGTGTTGTAAGTGAAAAGCCCCGTCGGCGGCTTCTTCTCCGCAGGGTACTGCAGCACCAGCTTGCCGCCCTCCGACGCCCGATATTGTAGGTAGCCCGAGGTCCGGTTGACCGCCTTCGACGAGCATAGCGAAAACGCGCGCTTGCGCGTCTGGCATGTCCACAGCGTGAGTTCTTCCTTGTCGCAGAGCGGGCTGTGTTGGTACTCGCTCTCTGACTCCTGCAGTGTTGCTTGGGTGATGGATGACACCGGCTCAGACGCCGGTGCTGCGAGAGGCAGGCTCGTCAACGCCGCTGCCAATGCAAGGCACGCCAGGGTCTTCTTCATTCGTGTGTCAATCCTGTGGGAACAGATCCTGTCAGAGGGGTATCGGCGCGAGTAACCGATGGCGTCGCCTTCCTGTGGCATGCGTGGAGGGCTAACGCGACTGCTGGGACCACACCAGTAGTGCCCGAGCGCGCTTGGCCAGCCTGTTGCGGTCTTTCAAGTAGAGTGTAGGGGCATGGGTGATTGCAACGGTGGTCGCCGCCTGCATTGGTGACAGCTGGCTGAGCGGCTTGCCGAACTCTCGATTGGCAAAGCTGCTCAGTCCCTGATCCACGCCATTGTAAGAAAGGCTGCAGTAAATGCCGTACATTTGCGACTTGTCGAAATGCATCGGCAACAGCATGCGCCAAAGCGCTTCGCGTATCTGCGATTCCCCTTGCGTCAGATCCGATGAAACGCGGGATGTCACAAGACGGGCCGCCTGCGAAGAAGGCGAGCCCACATTCGCGTCGATCAGCCTGCGGATCGCTTCGGGAGGAGAAGTATCTTCTGGATTGGCTTGAGCGAGAAGATCGCGAATTCGAGCCAGATGTGGGCGGACGGCGAGTACATCGTAGGCGATCAATGCCAGGAGCATTGCCAAGAGAAGGAGCGCTATCCCTTTTCCAAGATAGTGGACGATCTTGACCATGAGCACTCACCCGCCGTCGAGTGGCATTGAGACGCGTATACCTACGATAGCTGGCGTTGCTCGAGCCTGCGCAGAAACAGCCAGCCAACGAACAAGCCGAAGCCGGCGGAAGCGAGCAATTGCACCCATTCGAGAATGACAAACAGTGTCGGTTCGCCCGTCGTGTCTGCCGGCAACAGCGCTGCGAGCAGGTCGGCAACGACGGCGTAGATGACCAGGATGAGGCAGGCATGCGCCAGACGGTGCTGCGTCACGCGCCGCGACATGTGTGCGAACAGCGCGGCGCATAGCAGGAACGAGAGAAGATTCCAGGCATTGATCCATCCAATAGGGTCGAAGAGCCCACTGGCAAAGCTAGTGCCGCACTGGAAAAGAAACAGCAGCGCGGTGTAGGCAAGGATCGCTTTCCAGTTCATGGGGGTATGTGCGGGGTGCGTGGTGGGCGCGAAGTTCAACGACTGTGCGCCGCAGCGCGGTGGACAATCGACGCGGCTCCGGTGTCGATTCTGGTGATCTCGAACGGGCTTTTGCGGTTCGGAAACGCGATGGGCGGATAGTAGGCGACCACGTAGCTCGCCTCCCCTCGGCAGGTACTCATGCGCCAGCGTTCTTGCCGCAAGCCATTATTGCCGCTGACGGTGGCCTCGACGGCCAGCTTCTCTGCATGGCAGGACGGGGGAAGTGCCTCACGGATCAAGGACAACCAAGCCTGCTCCAACTCCTCCGTCGCATGCGCTGACGGCAAGGTTGCCATCAGGATGCTCACGCTCACCGCCAGACGCAGTGCAAAGCTCGTCGATCGCATTGGAGCATGTGTGGATAAGAGGGGATGCGGCATCATGCCAGGAGTCACTGTTGCCTGGCTCATGGCCCGAACCGCGCAATCACGGAATGGCAGGCACGCATGGCCATCGGCCTGGCCCAGGCGTCTGCATGCAGCAGTTCAGGGGCCAGTTCCGCCAGGGCGTCGGGCGCCCATTCCTTGCGGATCGGCCCGATGGGGAGCGCATCCGTTTCCGACTCGATCACCGAGAATATGCGAAAGTCAGGGTCATCGTATGGAACACCGACGCGATGGCCAAGGGCGGCCAGGCGGTGGCAGCCATCCAGCAGCGGAATCGAGCCGGCCACGATGCCGGCGGCGAGGTCCACTGCCTGCTTCCGGCAGGCTTGCACATTGTCATGATGGGGCGGGTGTGTGTGCATGGGGGGCGGATGGTTGGGAGATGGAATGCGCGCGCGCCTGGCGGGCTATGACGCTGCTCAGGGCGGTCGATCGCGTTTCGGCGCGCGGGACAACATCAGTATAAGAACCGAGCTCATCAGCAGTAGGCAGCACAGCACGAACGCAGCGCCGCCGATCCACATCAGCAGATGCAGCGCTGCCGCCAGGGTGCGAAATTCGAACGCCGCCGCTGCCCACGCCGACACGCCGGAAGTCGCCACCACGCACCAGGACGCCAGGCATGCATGCTTGAGTCGCGTCAGTAGCGTCGCATCCGGTTCCGTGATCCTCAACATTGCGGGACTACTCCAATTGGGTCGTGTGCCGGACTGACTTCTTTTACCGCCGAACGTCTTTCGGGCCCAAACGGTGTTGGCTCGACGAAATGAGAACGTTGAATCGGCTTGGGTGGCATAGTCGGCCGGGTCGCTTTCATTGATGCCCCGGCCCATCCCACTGTTGAACGGCGCGAATTGCTTCAGTTCGTCGGGATGTCATGTCGCGTCTTTGCCTGGGCATAGCAGTCGACGCAGACCAGCGTCATGTCATTGAACGCCTTGAAAGCCTCGGTCATGTCGCCTTCGGCCGTGAACAGCTCCTCGCAGGCATGGCACCATGCCTGAAGGTCGTTGGGATCGCTGTTGTTCTCGATGAATCCCGCGGGTGCCGGCTGGCCATTGAGCATATGTCGGCAGACCACGCTGGCGATCCGTTCGCCATGGGGGCCACAGCTCACCAGCAGTGGTTCACGTGCTTCAAGATCATCAGGTGGGTAGTCGATCAAATCCTTGGTTGCCATCATGCGTGCCCGTTGAAGACGACATCCAGGAAGATCTTCTCGGCCGGATCCCAGCGTGCTCTGAAGTAGCATGGTCCGCCATCGAAGACCACGACCATGTCGGTGGCAGCCGTCGCTGGTGGAGTGCGACAGAACGCATTGATCAGGATGACCTTGTCGCCACGAAACGTCTGGCCCTGGTATTGGAAGGTGTAGCTGCTCCAGTCGGGAAGCCGCACCTTGCCGATGGACGCTTGGCGCGTCACATACGGCTCGAGCTGCTGCCTGGCTGCGGCGACATCCTCGGTATTCGGCATCCATGAGCCGCCGGGGAGCGAAAGCCAACTGCCGATGGCGATTGCAAGTGCGACGATAGAGTTCATGTGGCAGCTTTCCGTTTGATTTCTCGCAAGGACAGTATCCCATGCTGCACGTCGGAGCTGGCTTGTGCGACCCTGCGGGATGCATCTGCAGGGGCTAGGGTTGCGTCCACCAAGCGAATCACTTCCGATGCGTAAGAAACTGTGCTCCACGGCAGTGCGACATACCGCCTGATATGGATCGTCCCATGCAGGTCGGATGGCAGGTCATACTGCGTCTGGACGAGGAACGGCCCTGCGATGGACGCGGTCACAGCCTCGCGTGTCGGAACGACCTTGTTTCCTAGCATGTCGCGGCCACTGACGCCTTTGCTTCTTGCTTCCCGAAAGCTCGCTTCCGCGCATGTGGCCAGCGACAACCACGCGGTAAGGTAGCCGATCGCCAGGAAGAACAAGGTCAGCACGCTGATTCCGACGCAGATGCTGCGTCGTTTCATCGATCGTCGCCATCAAATGGAAAAGCGATTCCATCGCCTGACAGCATGTCTGTGAAGTGCGTCATTGTTTTGTGTGCTGCCTAAACTGAGTCAAGCCAAGCTGCTGAGCGACATCGGCTTGTACCGCTTGCTAGGGAGAAGCCTGATCATAGTTGACGGTGACCATGTAGTACGTCACGCCCTCATGCGTGAAAGAGTTGAACGAACTGAAGACGAATGTGCCAACCGGTTGTGAGATTGGGGCCATTTGAGCCTTGCCACCATGGGCAACGACGGCCTCGGCAGATGCCGCGAGCGCTTCCAGCGTTTCGCCAGAGAGGTCAGGCGTTTCCAGCGGGCCGTGTAGTTCTTTCAAGGTGGTGTATGTTTGTTCCCAGGTGCGAGTGGCCTTGGAAAGATCAGTACCTTCATACACGCGGACGGCGACTCGCCAGAGGCGGCCTTCCTTGAGGTAGAACTGGGCGTTCTGACGCTTCCCGCCAAAGTCGGCGTTGTAAGTCTCCAGATCGCCATTGGAGAATTCACGATATGGTCCGTTGCTTTCCACTGCTCGAATTTCTTCCGCCGACATGCCGAAGCGCCAGGGGCCAAAATCCATGGCATTAGCCGAAAGAGTCGCGGAAAACAATAATGCAGATATCAGAAATCTCATTCATTCCCCCGATGAAAAGGCCAAGCCATTCGAAATAAGTGCGGCCTACGAAGCCGTCAATCGTTGCTCAACTACTGCGATGAATTCAGCCAGTCCTCAGGATGGCGACCTGGATCGTGCTTTGCAACAAGCCTCGTCACGGAGTGTCCCACCAGCGCGTACTGCCTGAATCACGTCCAGCCGCGACGTGAGTCCGGCTTGGGCAATTCGCCAGGTTCTCCTCCACACGATGTGTGCGTCGCGATCGAAACAACAACGCCGGTTACCATGGCTGCGACTCCTGACCTCGCGTTGATACAAAGCAGCACGACGCCGGGGATGACACCGATGATCGTGGCAGTGGCATATGACGCACGTCCAGCCCGTAAGAGCAGGGCATATGCAGGCGCGGCGAAGATGATCAGAACCGGAAGCGCCACGATGAGTCCGTAAAACACCACGACGCCGGAGATGGTCAGTAGCAGCAGCCAATCCGTTCGCGGCCAGGTCGAGACGGCACCCCACACCACGAAGCCGACGAACCAAACGAGAGCGCAGGCAACCAGCGCGATGAGACTCGCGAGAAGGGCATTGCTGAACCCGCGAACTCGCTTCATCTATGCCCTGATGTCTGAACTGAACCGCGCAGCGACGTCAGCTGGACTGAAGGTGGGAGAAGGTCAACAGGCGGCGAAGCACGGGGATGCTCAGTAGCGCGCCGCCAAGCGCCGAGCATGCCACAGATCCCCGTGTCGATGCGCACGCAGGCTGCTGGTTGCCGGACCTGATCCGGATTTTAGGCGACGAGCAGACCGGAGCAACGACGCTGCTGGACGAAGCGGCGGGCGATCCGATGGTGGGGTAAGAGAGGCTCCGCTCCGGAGCAGAACCTCGAAGCACCAAGCAACGTGCCGATGATGGAAGCCACGAGCGTGCCGAACCCTGCCTCTAAGGCGTCAAATGAAGCGGCTTAAGCTTGAATGCACTGCAGTGAGGCCGCCTACGTCCCGTCGTGCGAGAGTGCCATGGATGCAACAAAGAACGAGAGCAGCGCGCCCGCGAGCGATAGCACATGGATGATACCGAGCCAGCGGCGCCGCAGAGCCAATGTGGAAGGGACGAACAAAGCCGAGGTCAGCAACAGAATGAAGAGCGGAACGTATTCGACTAGCGTCCAATTCTCTACATGCGGTAGGCCGGCGGCCAAGCAGCAGGCGGCGAAACCGGCCAAGGCAAACAGACATGGAGCGCTTGCAATGACTCTGCGACCTGGTGACGCCGCTAGCGCAAGAAGAACGAGCGCGACAGCGAGCGGGAAGATCCCGAGAAGCCCTTGCTCCGCTGTAAAGAGCGAATAGCGCCAGTCCATGCCTTTTTCCTCTAATACCTAAGTTCAGTCGCGTTGCGAAGCGCAATCGGATCGAATAAACGGTTGGGGATCACTGCTTTGCGCTGCACACTTCAGTGCCAGGCGGGAGGTCAAACACCTCTCCATAGTTGCACATATGGTCGCAACCGCCTCCGATGTGATCCCACTCACCACTGATTTGGCATATGAACTGGCAGGAGTCGGTCCTGTTGCAGCGCTTCGCGACAATACGTGCGATGCACGTCCGAGGCGAGTCCTCGCCGAACTTCGCCGCGTATGCCTTGATGTCGCAGACGGATGGCTCCGCGAGATATGGATTGTCTGCCGCGGTCCGAACTGGCTTTTGAGCGGAGCAAGCAGCCAGCGCGAACAAGACGGACGCGAAAACTAATGTTGTGAACTGCCTCATGGGGGCTTCTACCAAATTTAGGGTGCGGCCCCGCGAAAGACCAATACCATGATGCTGATGGCCAATAATCCGAATAGAGCTTGATGGATGCGGCAATGCAGACGGATCGCAAGGTACTCCGGATCCGAAGAATCATTGGCTGTGGGAATTTTCCATAAATGGAACAGGTTAAGGGCAATTCCGAGAGGCGAGCCGCCGAAGCGAAAGTGCTCGAAGCCGGCGAGCTTTAACCGGTCTGCATCCAAGGCGCTGCGAATCCTCTTGGCCAGCAACCAATCGCTTGCTATGACGGCAGCGAAAAGCACCAGAGGCAAGTACATCAAGAATGGCATGCCTTCTCCGATAGGCCTGGCGTCGCTAGTGACGTTGAATTTGGCGGAAGCATTCGCGACAGACCTGGTGCCTAAGCCGCGTCGCGAAGCGATGGCGGCTAGAGTGAGTTGGTGGCAGCCAGGATAGAGCTGATCACGGATCGATGTCCACGTTCAATTCGGCCCGCTGATTACGCCAGCTATCCGCCGGCTTGTCCGCGATCGGACGCGTAGATCCGTATTCGGTTAGTGCTATGACGCATAGCGGATCTACACCAGCAGCAAGCAGGAACCTGTATAGAAACAGCGTCCGCCGTTGGGCCAGAGCGTGGCATTCCTGGCCGGAGCACTCGGACTGATCCGTATGGCCAGAAATCTCAAACCTTACCGACGGGTAGCGCTTGATCAGATCGACAGAGCGATTCACGTTGGTGATTTGGTCCGCGTCGACCACAGCCTCTTCGATCGTCTCACCCTTCAGAGGATGGCCGGATTTGAAAAAGACGCCACCGAGGTCGAGAGAAGAGCCAAGCGCTGTGGTCGAATGCCCTGCCAGCAAGGCAGCCAATGGCAGGAGATAGATGAATTTGAGCATGGGGCCGAACACCTGAGTTAAGCTGCGCCGCGTAGTCGAGCAGGGTTTGCCGTATCGTGAAAAGCATAGCTACTTCGCCGTGCAGCTCGTACTTCGCTCGGTGCCGGCGCGAACGTAATACGCCACATTGCCGGTTCGCTCGCTCTTGAAGTTCAGGCGGCTGTGGTCCGGCGGCACGCTAAGGCGCACAGTGATTAGATCGCCTCGTGCGTTCACCGCGAGCAAGACCTGCCCATTGGCCTCCTTGTACAGGAAGGGCGCCATTGCGGCAGAAGGCCGCCGGCTAAAACCATAGCCTTCGGGAAAGAACTCGAGCGAGTCTTTCGGGTTGCCATCGGGGTCCTCGCAAAGCACCCAGGTGCCAACAAGGGGGCTGGTGAGCGCTGTGGCCGCGCACGCGACGCCGCAACCCAAGGCGCAGCCGGAAAGAACGGTGGAGAGCAGCAGATGTCTCATATCAGCGCTCGACGCCAGAGTTACGCCCGGCCAGACGGGGCGATTGGGACGATTCGTCAGCTTTGTGGCCCGTGTTGAAAAACAAGGTGTACACGAATGCGACTGGCGAGAGGAACAGGCAGGCTAGGAACCAACGCCAGCTGCCGGCGAGATGTGCGCGATAAAGCCCCAGCAACCACGTTGCGGTAATGCCACCAGCCAAGGCGAAGCACATGACGATTTCATGCGGGTACATCTCATCTTCGCTGAGCTCCCAATCCATTGCGCGCTCTTGGCCAAGAAGCACAAGCACCGCCAAGTACGCAGTGAAGAACAAGAACATGAGAAGTGTCAGTTTCGGTATTCGGTTGGACATCGCGGTGAGGCCAAGCGTGTGCGTTATGTAGAGGGACAGAGCCAATCTGATTTGAGTGAATTACTGGGCAACAAGAGCGAACATCTGGCAGCGCTCCCGGGAGGGGAGTTGGCGCTCTCGCATGGCCACTCTTCAGGTGCCGACTTAGTAACCGGCCGCACGCAACCGCAAGACCATTCCACCCATCTCTTCATCTGTCTCGTAGCTGACAGTGACGTCGGCGGCGTGCCTGTCCGTGCCGTATTGAAGAGACAGCGCACCTTGCTCCAGGTGAACATGCCTTCCCCAATGATTGCTCGGGACAAGGCACGTCACCACGCGCTCCGCGTTCGTGTTCGAAAATTCAA
Source organism: Xanthomonas sp. NCPPB 3174 (assembly GCF_056725205.1). Lineage (NCBI taxonomy): Bacteria > Pseudomonadati > Pseudomonadota > Gammaproteobacteria > Lysobacterales > Lysobacteraceae > Xanthomonas > Xanthomonas sp. NCPPB 3174. Next base: position 407,910 of record NZ_CM161517.1, read on the forward strand.
CGGCGCCATGATCCATGAGAGCCTGGCAGGCTGGTTTGGCTGGGCCGTAGCCCTGATGCAGGCACTTCTTGGCCGAGAACGCAGCTTCGTTCTCGGTTTTAAAATTGCTACCCCAGGACGTGTGAAAAGCGATCTCGTGGATTTCGCCGGCGCTCACGGAAGCGACGAATTGCTTCACTGGTAAGCAAAGAGGATCTGGCTCGCCCGCAGTGGCGGCGCCGTTAACAAGCATTGCGAGAAGCAGGTTGCCTGCAGCAATGGGAACTTTCATCTTCTATTGAATACCTATCAAGACGCGCCACCGAGAGGCGTCAGCTTGAGTGTGTGGTCGGTCGGTGGTGCCAGAAGGGGGTGAAGCATCTGCCGCACTCCCCAGCGCGGCCGTCGTGTATGCAGCATGCCACAGGTCGAGGTCTTGGGTCTTGCTCGAAATGCAGGCCGCTGGACGGTGCCATGACCTAGGACATGGAGCAGAGTGGGTAGCCGCGCCAGGCGAAGAAGCACCGGGCCAACTGGTGGTGGGGGCGGTGGGCTTGATCCACGAAGCGCGAGGCTAGCCGCGGAAGACGGAAGCCGTACCGCGCGCGCAGCCTGCCACCTCCGGCGTGTAAATCCTTACATGCCGTCCCGATGAACTAGAAGCGCTGCCCCCTGTATGGCTTGGCAATAACCTGCCAGTCATCCTCATACACCACTGTACCCGGGTCTGACGTCCGCAGCACATTGACGTGGTATCCATGGAGATCCAGCAGGATCTTTAGCTGCCACATCCGTCTGATCGCGTTGTCCGCCGCCGGCTTGAACCAGGAGATGGCACGCCGATGCTCAGGATCCGCCAGTGCAGTCGGCACCGGAAGATGGTCATTGAACCAAGCCAGGGCGGTGCGGAGTTTGTCATGATCTTGAGTAGACAGCTCCCCCTCATCGCGAAGCGTATGCGCGGCAACGAGCACCCCTCCAGCGCGCCCTGAATCCGAGTCGGTAGCAAGCGTGACAAACCGAATCAGCACGGCGTCTTCCTTGATGGCCTCGACCCGGTACTAAAATGCGTCGGGAAGTGGCATCGGCGTGGTTGATTATCAGGTATTAGGATCCGGAAATAGCACATATCCAAAGCCCGACACCTGTGCGTCGCGGAAGGCTTGCCCCACGACGTCGTTCTGGCCATCGAATTGCGCATAGTCTGTAATCACCTTGGTGCGCTCGGTTTCGATGCGGCGCCAGCCCTTGCTGCCTAGTTCCGCAGATACTCGATCCTCCGCTGCGTCCAGATCAGGAGCGGCGACGAACAGGAGAGCAGCAACCTTCAGTCCGGCTGCAAATCGGGGGTGGGATTCTGATGCCTCGAGATTGGACTGCAGTAGCAGCATAAATCAACGCCTGAGTTGAGCCGCACCGCGCTGCTGCGACGTGGACAAATTATCAGATCCAACTGCGAGAAGCTCAAGCAGAAACCTCAATGAGTTCTACCGCCTGCGAGCCTTGAACATGCCATCGCTCTGCGAGGTTCAGTACGTCTTCTACTGCCTCCCCCGGATGACTGGTCGTAGTGATCTCATGGTTGAAGTTGCGATCTGGGTCAGTGAGCAGCAAGTCAAGAGCAAGCTCCCAGTTCTCGCAATCTTTGCCCGCAGCGCAAAAAAGATTGATCTTTCGTTCGATCAGACTTAGCAATAGCGCCTCGTGGTGGGCCGAATACGGCACAAAGCTTACAAGTACGACCTTCGATGCGTCTGCAGAATTCATTGATGGACTTCGCGTGTGCATTAACAGTGTCGTGGAACGGTGTCGGCAGGATGCATTGTCGTGTCACCCGACATCGCTAGTACAACATGGCGCCGAACTTCAGCAATACCGCGCCGCCACGGAACAAGCCAAAGTAGTTGACGCCATTTCTGCATGCAACATGGCGAAGTTGGTCGCCGGGCTGCATCATCGACATCGCTTGTTCCCATTCCGGAGAGCTCGACACCATGGGATTTCCGACCTGATCGGCGTAATCCAGGGCTTGATAGCGCCGCATCGGTTCCGTGACCCAGCAGCCGGCCAAGCCTAGCTCACTTGCACGTCGTGCCGATTCCATGCCTGGGCCGAGTTGATGGGCGCTGCCGGCAAGGAGTGCGTTGCAGAGCATCGCGACCGCAAATGCCGACGAACGAATTTTCGAATTTCGGGAGCGCATCTCCATGCCATCGAATGCCTGCATTAAGAGAGACCAGTACCGACTTCGCACCAAACGAATGTTAGGGCGTACTCATTGCTCTGATGAGTGGGACGCGGTAGTCTTTATCCTTCTCATTCCAGTACACGAACCCATTCGGAAGATCGACTGTAAAAAAGCTCTCGTAATAGTCATCTTCATCAAAGTGGTTTGCGTCCCGCCCAAAGAGCTTCATGCGAACTCGGTGTTGACTGAGATCTGTGTCGTCTTCTTGTAGGGCAATCACTGTAAAGGTCTCTTCAGGGACCATCCGTAGCGCGCCGACGTCAAGTCCATATAGGGCCGCCAGCGCAGATAGCAGGTCGTCACTAATCTTCCCCAGTGATCTGAAACATGCGCCTTGGCCGTAGATATGATCTTTGATGAGATTCATGTCTCTATCGAATCCAGGGCCAATGCTTCTGATGATTTTCACCGAAAATCCGACGCGCACCGAATTGTGTGAGGCGAGCAGATTAAAATAATAAAAATCGGCGTCTTTCTTGAACTCGTCAACCTTGAAAATGCAATCAACAAAGCCATCAGCACTGAACTGGTCGAGCGCTGGCAGGCCCTGGTCATCAAGAATCATGACGTTCTCTTGTGTTGTGTAATATCCGAGTCAAGTCCCGTTGCGAAGCGGTGTCCGCTTAGGCGTTTGTGATGCTAGCCGTGAACAACAGCAGGGCCGGGTACTGACCTTCCATTGCTCCAGGCAGCCTCGACCCTTGTATCTAAGAAATCAAGAGCCTTTGCCGCACTCCTTTGTTACGATCGGCCCAAGGTATTCGGGTAGCGTCCCCGTGGCGTTCATCTGCGAAAGCTCATCTAGCCTGGGAATCCGCGCTGCTGGATCAGCCGCGAGAAATGCGCCATACGCCTTGAGCATGCTGCGCATCCCCGCGAGTTGTCCGGGCATCAGCTTCCCCTTGTCGCTTGGGTAGGCGATTTGATGCGCAGCGCTTCCAAAAATGAACTGCGTGAGTAGCTCTCCAGAGTTGGGCACATTGGTCGCCGGGATTGGTTCAAGTACGCCCGGGCAAACGTAGTCGACTACATCCTTGCTCTTCTCCTCCCACGCGATGAGCAGCGAGCGAATGGCAGGCGCGCTCTCGTCAAGCGGCTTTTCCTCAAGAAATCGTGTCAGACCTACGACTTGATCAGTCTTGACCTTAAGTGTTCCGCCATACGCTAGCGGAGTCGCCAGCGAAGCGCTCATTAGAGCAATGACAATGAGTGCTGCCCGTTCCATCCAATTGTCCCCTTAGACCTGATGCCAGAATGAAGCCGCGCAGCGAATCGCCTTGCGCGGAAGAATTGTCAGGCGGCGCCTGCGGAGTCAGCACCGGCCGGCTCCCCATCAGGATATGCCAAGCCCATGATGTCCTTGAAGGAGAGCCCATTCAACTCCTTACGACATGAGGCCAAGTCCGCTTGCCCACCCAGGGTCTCGTTGATCAAGGGCTGGCTAGCAGGCGATTTCGAGGTGAGGCATCCCTGGCGTGATAGAACGATCAGCTCTGCCAGGGAGAGTCGCATCCGATCTTCGGGGGAGAGCGCTGCAACGACAGCCGCGTGGCTGCGCTCGAACGCCGCAGGAGACCTGCCATCAATTCTTGGAGTGGAGCTGCAAGACGCACTTGCCATTGCAGTCATGGCAATCAACCAAAACGACGCGAAGTTTTTCATGGCCAAAGTGCGAAATCCCACCGTTGGATGTGCAACGCCTAGGAGCGCTGAAGGTTATCCTGTCCGGAATGGAGCTAGGGATGTCTGCGCCAGCGTCACGCATGAGATCCACGGCCTCACGGACGGTGCCGTTCTAGTCATAAAGTAAAGGAGCGAGATTGCAGTTCAGGTCTCCAAAATCCTGAGCCAGACCGAGCCGGGAAGCGTTGTCGGCTTGATTGGACTACTCGGTGACAAGCAGATCGCCCGGCACCACGATGGATGTGCCAAATACCACGCCTGAGACCTGGGTTGCTGCAGCCAGGGTGCGTAGCGACTCGGGCAGATCGGACAGGTGCAGCGGTGTCTTCGGCAGGCTTTGCAGTTCATATCCGCCCAAGGCTTGCCGAGCGATGCGATGGATGTCCGACCAGTCGTAGGCAAAGACGCCGCGCTTGGAAAATGCAATAAAGTCGTCTGGCCGAATAAGCGTGACGCGCAAGTCTACGCGAGAGGTTTCCGGCAATGCCAAGATCAGCTCCTCGGCGGTCTCTAGTGAGATGAGTGCTGTAGCCGGGATCGGTCCCTCACCCGCTGTCGTAAAAAGTGCGACCTGGCCAACGGCATCAATGGCAAGCCATGCAGCATCAACGCCTTTAAGATCGAAGGAAGTAAGCATTGCCATCTGACATTAGGTTGGGGAGGCGCCACGAAGCGGCGTGAGTGAGTCATGATGCTTCATCGGGGAACAACGAAGCATAAGTTGGATCTGCGTGCTCCCACTGCGTGTCTTGCTGGATAAGGTATGAGCGCACCGCCTGCAGATCGACGGCGGGTGGTATATTGAGTGAGAAGTACCTGGAATTCGCGCCCTCATAGCTGCAGCCGAGCGCTACCAGTCCCTGGAGCACCTGGTCAGAACGATTGCCAGGCGCAACGGGTGGATCCAGGATGATCCGTATAGTGCAATTAACGGACTTCGCCATCACCGCATGGAACGTGGGCATGTCTTCTTGGGGATCAATGGGCGCAAAGACCGTGTCCTGCCAAGAGACGCCGTAAGCATAGAAGGGCGAGTTGTCCAGCGTATATCGGTCATCGCCGAGTGGAAAGGCCCAAAGCGTCTCAACCGTAACCCCGCCCTCATCGTCTGGGACACGGAACAACACCTTGGTAGTCGGATCAGTGCTCATGAGACTTGACTCCTGGATTGAACCGGGCCGGGAAGTGATTTCGGCTCGAATGCATCGTCGGAGCGTCCATGGTTAGTCGAAACACATGCCAGCCACAACCGTTCCCACCTTGACCTCGTTGTAGCAGCCGTAGATATCGTGCGTATCTGCTTGGCATGTTCCGCTGGCCCTGGCTCCAAGCTTGGCATCCGGTGACGCCTTGCACACCCCTTTGCATTCCTGGCTGTCCTGGCACGCCATTCCGCCATCCGAAAACGGGACGACACAGCCCGGCGTAGCGAACAGGCCGACGCCCTGTATGCGCCCGCCCTGAGCTTTGCAGTGCGCTGCGTCAACCCTCGGTTGCGAGGCGCAGGACGTGCAGATCAAAATGACTGCGAGTAGCGTCAGAGAGTAGCGCCTCAACATGGCTTTCGCTGTCGTGATGTCTGCCATTGGTGCTCAACCCTTATGTGGTCCTCGCCGCAAAGCGGCGCCGTCTCGATAGCTTGTTGGGCGCCAACCCGGCCACCATGCCACATGTCCAAGAGCGCATTTGCCGCCTGCGCGGGCATCACGCCGCTGTCATGGAGATGCCAGACGAGATGGATGGCCAGCAACTGCAGGTAGCCATGCTGAACTGGGTCGAATCCTCGAGTATCGGCCGCGATATCCCAGGCAGTCATGCCGGAGAGGACGGAATCATCGGAACTGACATTGGGCTCAAAGGACACATTTGCAGCCGCACAAAGCAACTGGACTGCGAGCGTCGCGCTCGGGCTATCACTCACAATCTCCAAGATCGCGGTATCTGCAGAAACGCGGGTTCTCAACACCTTGACGTCCGTGACCAAGCCAAGCAAGTCGCTAACGTCACTGACAAGTTGATCGACTGGAGGCATGTGCTGCGGCGATCGGCGTTTGTTGGAGGGCAAGCGTTAGCCTGTCGCTGCAAGTGGTGCGGAAGATTTGCATCGATTGTTAGGCGTTCTTCTCTGGCGCTGAACCAGGTCCAGCGTCCAAACCCGATGGGTCCGACCCAAGCAGGTCCTCAAAAAGCATGGCCGCGCCATCTGGTTTGATCCCTGGATCAGCCATTTTATAGAGGGTGTCGAATACGGCCTCATAGGATGCCATGCGATAGACGAGGGACAGGTCGCGCCTCGATGCTCCCAAAAAAAGCAATCGTTCCAGGACAGGGCCGACGTCCCCGAATGGACCATCGGGCTGCTGCTGTGATGTATTGATTGCATTGTCGATCCAGAGTTCCTGCATCGGCGAATTGATGATTTCGCTCCACAGTGAACCTAGGAATTCTTCGCGGCTTGGGTACTCTTCTGAATCATCCATGTTGTAGTGGTCTTGTATGCCTAGGGGCGAGTTTTGCATCTAACACCTTAGTTAAGCTGCGCTGCGAAGCGGCGTCGGCTTGAATGAATTGTTAGGTGCCACCATTACGGGGTAGCACCATCTGCGGCTGCGGCTGCGGCTGCGTCTTGTGCGGCGACTACTTGCCACCGGCCGTCCCGTTTGACCCAGATGTCGGTCCAGACGTACTGGCCAGTAGAGCCATCCTTACGAGTCCATGTCTCGCTGCCATGAGCGATCGCGGTGTTTCCGAAGAATCTAACGCTCACGTCGTGGAGTGTATTGGAAGCGATTTGCTTGGCTGGGCCAGTCTCACGCGTGACCTGAGATTTATCGTATCTCCTGCCCTTTGTATCCGTACCGATGAAGTCATCTGCAAAATAAATTTTGCGCTTTGACCGATCTCCCGTAACGACGGACTCTGCCCAATCCCGAGAACAATCGATGATGTAACGCTCGGCCTCAGCATAGGAGTCTGAGGTTGCGATTGGGGTATGCGAGCAGCCGGAAAGCAGCAAGGGTGCACACAATGAGGAAATGAAGGAGTGATTGAAGGTCATTCTATGTTTCCGTAGCACCTAACGCCTGAGTTAAGTCGCGCCGCGAAGCGGTTTCGGCTTGAATGAATTGTTAGGCGCCGCCCCTGCCGCCAACAGTTGGTCAACTATCTCGCCCAGAGTAGACGAGCCGGAGGTCCACCAGAACGACTTAGGCATTGTGACGCCAAGGTGCTCCTCGATCTCACCAATTGCATTCTCAGCGTCGAGGTCTCCGTCAATGGAGTTGAACCGCGGACCGCCAGCAATGGCGCCTACATTATCGCCAGGCAGGAAGTAGGGGCTGTGCCAGCGTAGGTGCCGGGCAAGAATTGCACTGATCTCAGTTGCTGCTTGCTGCCGAGTGCCGCCGCCCCACTGGCCCAGCAACTCGGACGTACGAAATCTTTGTTGGGCCGACAGCTGCTTGAAGAAGGACAAATCCGGACCAAGCCATCTAACGCCTATGAAGAATCTCTGCCACCTATCGGTGGGTGGATAGTGGCTCGGATATTGAAGCGGCTCGTCCGGTCTCATTGAGTGCGGCGTCTAACTGCTATTGGACCGTCCAAAAGCGGTGATGCTCCAAGTATCCACCAACGCCAGACGTCTGCAAAGCGGGAAACTCCTTGCCTGCATCAATGACTTGCCGGATGGTGGCCTCGGCTCCGTGCGCCAACGCTGGCTACGTTATCTGACGTTCGAGCTGGCGTATGAGTTACACCCATGACGATGACGGCGTAACGGGCGCGTCCTTCGCCGAGGTTGCTGGAGCAGGTGCGTGGCCGGTTGCGGCTTCGGCATTACAGCCTGCGTACCGAGCAAATGTCTGTTGGCTGGATGGGGCGCTTCATCCTAGTCAATGGTGAACAGCATTCAGCGCGGATGGGGTACGCCGCGCAGATCCTCCGCATACGCCGTGGTGTCCAGAAAAGCAGCATAGCCGTGGGCGTTTGCGGTCACGCGTCGGGACTGAAGTCCCTCCCACAATGCAGTACCTGGGCGCCATGAAGACCGCGGCAATCCGCGGCCATCACGACAACGCCTCACCCCTCCAACATCGCCTTGTTTCGCACCGCCCCCTTGTCCGCACTGGTCGCCAGCAGCGCATACGCCTTCAACGCCGTACTGACCTTGCGCGGGCGCGGCTCGGCCGGCTTCCAGCCGCGGGTGTCCTGTTCGGTGCGGCGCGTGGCCAGTTCTGCGTCGGAGACCAGCAGGTCGATGCGGCGTTGGGGGATGTCGATGCGGATGCGGTCGCCGTCGCGAACCAGGCCGATGGCGCCGCCCGCTGCCGCTTCGGGCGAGGCGTGGCCGATCGACAGGCCGGAGGTGCCGCCGGAGAAGCGGCCGTCGGTGAGCAGCGCGCATTGCTTGCCCAGGCCCTTGGACTTCAGGTACGAGGTCGGGTACAGCATTTCCTGCATGCCGGGGCCGCCCTTGGGGCCTTCGTAGCGGATCACCACGACGTCGCCAGCCTTGACGTCGTCGGCGAGGATGCCCTTCACCGCGGCGTCCTGGCTTTCGAACACCTTGGCGTTGCCCTCGAACACGTGGATGGATTCGTCCACGCCCGCGGTCTTCACCACGCAGCCGTCCTCGGCGATGTTGCCGTACAGCACCGCCAGCCCGCCCTCCTGCGAGTAGGCGTGGGCGACGTCGCGGATGCAGCCGCTGGCGCGGTCGGCGTCCAGGCTCGGCCAGCGCGTGGCCTGGCTGAAGGCGACCTGGGTGGGGATACCGGCCGGCCCGGCCTGGTAGAAGGTCTGCACCGCGGGGTCGTCGCTCTGGGTGATGTCCCACTGCGCGATGGCGTCGGCCAGGGTGCGGCTGTGCACGGTGGCCTGGTCGGTATGCAGCAGGCCGCCGCGCGCCAGTTCGCCGAGGATGGCGACGATGCCGCCGGCGCGGTGCACGTCCTCGATGTGGTACTTCTGCGTGTTCGGCGCCACCTTGCACAGTTGCGGCACGCGCTTGGACAGGCGGTCGATGTCGCGCAGGGTGAACGGCACTTCGGCTTCCTGCGCGGCGGCGAGCAGGTGCAGGATGGTATTGGTGGAGCCGCCCATCGCGATGTCCAGGGTCATCGCGTTCTCGAACGCTTCGAAGGTGGCGATGCCGCGCGGCAGCGCGCGCGGGTCTTCGGCGCCGTACCAGCGGTGGCACAGTTCCACCGCGGTGCGGCCGGCCTTGAGGAACAGTTGCTCGCGGTCGGCGTGGGTGGCCACCACGGTGCCGTTACCGGGCAGGGCCAGGCCCAGCGCTTCGGTCAGGCAGTTCATCGAGTTGGCGGTGAACATGCCCGAGCAGGAGCCGCAGGTGGGGCAGGCGCTGCGCTCGAACGCGGCCACTTTCTCGTCGGAGGCGGTGGGATCGGCGGCGATCACCATCGCGTCGATCAGGTCCAGATTGTGGTCGGCGAGCTTGGTCTTGCCGGCTTCCATCGGCCCGCCGGAGACGAACACGGTGGGGATGTTGAGGCGCAGCGCGGCCATCAGCATGCCGGGGGTGATCTTGTCGCAGTTGGAGATGCACACCAGCGCGTCGGCGCAGTGCGCGTTGACCATGTACTCGACCGAGTCGGCGATGATCTCGCGGCTAGGCAGCGAATACAGCATGCCGTCGTGGCCCATGGCGATGCCGTCGTCCACGGCGATGGTGTCGAACTCCTTGGCAACGCCGCCGACGCGCTCGATCTCGCGCGCGACCAGTTGCCCGAGATCCTTCAGGTGCACGTGGCCGGGCACGAACTGGGTGAAGGAATTGGCGATGGCGATGATCGGCTTGTGGAAGTCGGCGTCCTGCATGCCGGTGGCGCGCCACAGCGCGCGGGCGCCGGCCATGTTGCGGCCGTGGGTGGAGGTCTTGGAGCGATAGTCGGGCATGGGAGCAGCGAACGAGCGGGCGGGGAGGCTGGCGATGGTGGCGCGATCGGATCGTTGCTGCTGCAACCGTCCTGGGCATCCACCGGGTGGGCCAACCACGTTAGCACGCACGCTGGCGCCACCGCGCGCCGGCCAGGAGTGAGAAGCGGTTCGCAGACCTGCCCGCACACGCTTGGCAGACTGCGGTGGCCGGTGCGTCAGGGGGCGTAGGCCCGGCTCGCCCATCATGACCACAGGAGGTGTCCATGCTTCGGCATGTGCGTTCGTCGTCTTCCGCTGTTTCCTCCCCCACCCCGTCCCTTGTTTCCACCCCGGCCGATCCGGGCCGCCGCAGCGTGCTGCGCGCCGGTGTCGGCATCGCCGCCGGCGCCGCGCTGTGGGGCCTCGGCGGCCAGGCCCGCGCCGCGGGCACGCTGCCGTTCGCGGGCCTCAATCTGTCCGGGCTGGCGTCCAACAACTTCGTCGACAACGCCATCATCGACCGGAACTACCGCGACATCAGCGACCAGCACATCGTCGCCGCCGGCGCCTGCCCGCTGTTCCGCCTGCCCACCACCGCCGCACGCTTCAGCACCGGCCAGGGCATGCCGCTCAACGCCACGTACTGCGACCAGGTCGAGAAAGTGCTGAATCGGCTCGCGCTGCGCGGCAAGGTGGCGATCCTGGAGCTGCACGACTACATGCGCCTGCCGATCAAGGTCGCGAGCAAGTCCGGTTACCGGCGCGATGGGTCCGGGCAGTTGATCGGACCGGATGGGCGCGTGGTCACCGACCCCGCCGACCAGGCGGTGTGGAACGGGACCTGCCGCAAGGGCAATTTCCTGTACCTGGGCTATTTCGATCCGGCCGACAACCTGCTCAAGCTCTACGAGTACCGCGTGATCGGAACGCCGGGCTGCACGCTGTACAACGCTGCCGGCCTGCCGGATCTGTGGAGCCGCATCGTGCAGCGCTTCCGCTCGCATCCGGCGATCTTCGGCTGGGGCCTGATGAACGAGCCTTACGAGGGGCCGGAGTACAACGCCGACGGCAGCAAGCTGGTGATGGCCGATCACTGGCTGCGCACCGCCACCGCCACTGCGGCGCGCATCTTCGATTTCGACCGGTCGCATTACGTGTTCGTCTGCGGCAATCAGTACGCCAGCGCGCGCCTGTGGGACAAGGTGTCCAACAACCTGGACACGATCCCCGACCCGTACGATCGCATCGTCTATGAGGCGCACAACTACCTCGACAACGAGGGCCAAGGCGGTGGCGCCTGGGCCAATCCCAATGAGAACGTTGCGCCGGACACCGGCATCGAGATGGTCAAGCCGTTCATCGACTGGCTGGGACACAGAGGCAAGCGCGGCTTTCTCGGCGAGCACGGCTATCCGGCGGGCAACGCCAGCGCGGAATTGGCGACCAAGCGCATGCTCGCGCACCTGCAGGCCAACAACATCCCCAGCACGCAATGGTGCTTCGGGCCCGGCTGGCCGGACAACGACGTGCTGGGCATGAGCCGCGACGTTGGCATGGACATCCAGGTCAAGTCCAACATCGCCGCGGTGCAGCCGTATTTCGACGCGCGCCTGTCCAGCTACGTGCCGCCGCCGCCGACGAGCTGACGCGTCGCGCGTGCGTCAGCGGTGACGTCCAACCGCCGGCCGCGGGTTTCCGCGGCCGGCGGAACCGGGCATCATCGTGGCTGGACTCAGGAAGACGTTGCCATGAAAAGGTCAAAGACGACCGCGTTGTTGCTGATGAGCGCGGCACCATTGCTGTTCACCGCCTGCGGGCGCGAGCCGGAAGCCAAGGCCCAGGAAGGTCTCTACACCTCGGTGGATGCCTGCGTGGCGCAGACCCACGACATCGCCACCTGCCGCGAGGCCTTCGCGCAGGCGCAGAAGCAGGCGGCCGAGCAGGGGCCCAAGTACGCCAGCCGCGAGCAGTGCGCGCAGGACTATGCGCAGGATCGCTGCGTGGAGCAGCGCGACAGCCACGGCCACTCCTTCATCGGGCCGATAATGACCGGCTTCTTCCTGTCGCAGATGCTCAACAACAACCGCGCTGCCGGTTTCAATGCGGCACCCGCCTACCAGGACCGGCAGAACCAGTGGCAGCGGCCGGCGTCCTATTCCGGCGGCGCCGGTGCGGTGAGCAGCGCCACGATGCTGCGCGGCAACCAGACCATGACCCATATCGGCGCCACGCCGAACCGTGCCGTCACCGTCAGCCGCGGCGGTTTCGGCGAATCCGCCGGCGGGCGCGGCTTCGGCAGCTGAGTCCGGCTTTTTCCCCATCGCACGAGACCCCGCATGAAACGCATCGCGATCGTCGAGCGCGGCGACTGGCGCGCCCAGGCCGCGGAGTACGGTTTCCGCTTCCACACCATCGACGGCCAGCGCTACTGGGATGAGCGCGCCTACTACGCGTTCAGCCTGCGCCAGATCGAGCGCGATCTGGAAGATCCCAGCGCCGAACTGCACGCGATGGCGATGGGCCTGCTCGACGAAATCGTCGCCAGCGAGGCGCTGATGCAGCGGCTGGCGATCCCGCCGGCGTTCCGCGACTGGATCGCCGACAGCTGGCGTCGCCGCGAGCCGCATCTGTACGGGCGCCTGGACCTGGCCTACGACGGCCGCGGCCCGGCCAAGCTGTACGAACTGAACTACGACACGCCGACCTCGCTGTTCGAGTCGGCGTTCTTCCAATGGCAGTGGCTGGAGGATCAGCGCGCGCAGGGCCGCCTGCCGGACGACGCCGACCAGTTCAACTCCATCCACGAGGCCTTGCTGGAGCGCTTCGCCGCGCTCGCCGGCGGCCTGCCGCCGCCGCTGTACTTCGCCGCGGTGCGCGATTCGGAAGAGGACCAGGGCACGATCGCCTACCTGCGCGACTGCGCAATGCAGGCCGGCGTCGGCGGCGAGCTGATCGCCATCGAGGACATCGGCCTGTCCAGCGACGGCCGCTACACCGATCTGGACGACACGGTGATCGGCGCGCTGTTCAAGCTGTACCCGCTGGAGGACATGTTCGCCGAGCGCTTCGGCCAGGCCCTGCCGGGCTCGGGCCTGCGCCTGCTGGAGCCGCCGTGGAAGGCGCTGCTCAGCAACAAGGGCATCCTGCCGCTGCTGTGGGAGCGCCATCGCGGCCACCCGAACCTGCTGCCAGCCGCGTTCGACGACGGCACCACGTTGCCGCCAGGCTGGGTACGCAAGCCGCTGCATTCGCGCGAGGGCGCCAACATCGTGCTGCACCTGGACGATGGCCGGGTGCTGGAGAGCGACGGCCCCTATGCCGGGCCCTACATCCGCCAGCAGGCACATCCGCTGCCGGCGTTCGAGGGCCGCTACCCGATGGTCGGCAGTTGGATCGTCGGCGACCGCGCTTGCGGCATCGGCATTCGCGAGGACGATGGCCCGATCACCCGCGACAGCGCGCGGTTCCTGCCGCATGCCATCGTCGAGGAGGCGCGGCCGGGTGTGCTGTATGCGTGAGTCTGTTTCGCGCGCCGACACGACGTCGCCTGACGCGCCGCGTCGGCATCGAAACCTCGGCGTGCGCTTGGTCGATTACGCCGACCAGGTCGCAGTGCGCTGCCATCGTTGCGGCACGCCGGGCTGGGTGCTGGCGCAGTGGGAGCCGTATCGCTGGCAGGCACGCTTCCGTTGCGGGCAGTGCAGCGCTGCGTTGGACAGCGCGGCGGACGACTGGGTGGGAATGGTGCAGTTGGTCGGCCGCCGGGCCTGCGGCCACTGCGGGCATCAGTGGGTGCATGTCTGCGCAGCGTCGGCCGCCGCTGTACCGCCGCCCAAGACCTTGCCCGGCCGCTGCGCGTCGTGTCGCAAGGACTGTGCGGTGGCGGTGCAGCCGCGGCGCGTGCGCGACGGCTCGCCCCACGATCCGCATTTCGGCATGCCGCTGGCGCTGGTCGCGCCGACCCGCGCCGGCGTGCTGTGGGCCTACAACCCGCGCCATCTGCAGGAGTTGCAGGACTACGTGGCGGCGACGCTGCGCGAACGCCGCGGCCTGTTCGGGCGCTCGATGGTGGCGCGATTGCCGGCGTGGATGAAGCTGGCGCGGCATCGGCCGCTGATGCTGCGGACCCTGCAGCGCCTGCAGCAGACCAGCGCGCAGTTGCCGCCGGTGCCTGCGGCGGCAACGTAGCGGCGGCGTCAGGGATTTCAGCCTCCGCCGGAAAGCGGGCCGGCGACGTCGCGCCACGCGTACTGCATGCAAATGTCTACAGCGTGGTCCGCGTCACGATTGACTGGTCTTGCCCGGCTGACGAAGATCGACTCCGGGGAGTGCTGCAGGGGCCAGCATGTCTGCATGTCGTACTCGCGCCAAAGTGCTGGCGCTGCTTGCGTGCGTCATCGTCAACTGTAGCGCGTGCGCGGTGGTGACGGTCGCCACCGCGCAAGACGAAGTGGTCGTGCGCGGCCTGTTTGGCGCGCGCATCGCAACAGCAGGCTTGGCACCTGTGGCGATCCACTCGCAAGGTCTGGGAATTTCTCAGACCCCACACGCATGGGCGGTGGGCTGGCACGCCGAAACCGCGATTTATGCTCCCCCTGCTGCGGACGCATGCCGCATCGTGCTGATTTCCAATACCGAAGCCGAGGTCCGCCGCTTGCTTGCGATCCTGCAGGCCGGCGGTGGCGATATGTCGCAGGTCTGCGTCGAATCACAGGAGGTGTCACGATGAAAACGTCTCTGGCTTGTTTCTCTCTTCTGCTGTTGGGCGGCTGCGCGCATCTGGAGCAGGCGCCGTTGGTGTATGCGTCGAAGACGACGTTCGGTGTCGATGTCTCCACGGCATCCACCGAGAACCCAGGCATTTCGATGAACCTGGGCTACAAACAGATCGATGCGGCGTACGTGCCGGTGGCGGTTGCAAGAAAGTGCAACGAGGGCGCCGCCGGGGCCGACTGCAGCAAGAAAGGGTACGAGCTGTTGGTGATCTCCGGCGTCGCCAGAGAGGGCGATTCGGATGCGGACGGGACCAGCGAAGACGCGCGGATCGAAGTCGCCAAGAAGGCATCGACAGACTATGCGAGGGCGCTGTCGGAGGAGACGCTGGCGAAGCAGGCGATGATCGAGGCCGATAGCAAGCTCAAGCAACTGCGCGAAAGCTACAGTGCAGCCGCCAAGCGGCAAAGCGCATACGATCAGGCGAAACTGAAATGGGCCTCGCTCCAGGCAGCGGCGGGCAGCCCGGCCACGGTCGACGAGGCGGACGTAAGTGCCGCGAAGAGCGCCATGGACGCGCTCGCGCCCACTGCTGACGATCAGGCGATTCTCGCGGGTTTCGCTCAGAGCGAGAGTGACCTGCGGCAGAACGCCGCCGCCGTGGCGGCAGAATATGCGAGCAAGCAGAAAGCCGCAGAGTTGCAGGAAGCCATTCTCAAGTCCGCCAACGCGAAGATCGCGCGCAGCAATCTGGGCGACTCCTATTCGGTCTTTGGCAGCTTCGATGGCACAAGCACGGCGAATGGCAGCGGCTCCGCGTCGATTGGGCTGGGCAAGATGTTCTCGACCGGCGTGGCCGCGCAGCGTTTGGCGAGCGGCATATCGACCATGGCCTGCTATGACCTGATCAAGAGCAAGGTTCCTGCCGCCGTGGCCGCGGCAGAATTGGAGAAGCTGTTGCAGCATTGCCAATGAGGCAGTGTTTGCGCCGACGGCACGCGCGATCGAGCGCTGCGGCGCCGCCGCCGCGGTTGCTCGCTACAGCAAGCCGTCGCGCTTCACCGCCAGGTAGCGCTCGATCAGGGCGGCGGGCAGTTCCTCGCCGGTGACGTCGAGCACCATCACCCCGTGGCTGCGCAGCGCCTCGTGCGCGGCGCTGCGTTGCTGCAGGTAGCGCGCCACCGCGCCAGCCTGCACCGCCTGCGGCAGGTCGTGGACTTCCTCGCTCAGCGCCTGGTCCAGTTCGCGCTCGCGCAGGCTGGCCACGCATACCAGGTGGCGGCGCTGCAGCAGGCGCACCGCGGCCAGCAGGTCTTCGATGTCCTCGTCGCGCACGTTGCTGACCAGCATCACCAGCGCGCGGCGGCGCTGGCGCAGCGACAGTTCGGTGGCCGCGGCCAGGTAGTCGGTGGCCACCGGCTGCGGCTGCAGGTCGTAGCTGGCGCGCAGCAGCACGTCGACCGTGGCCATGCCGCGCTGCGGCGCCACCCAGCGCGCGTCGCCGCCGCTGGCCATCATGCCCACCGCATCGCCCTGGCGCAGCGCCAGGTACGACACCACCAGCGCCGCGTTGAGCACATGGTCGAAGTGCGACAGGCCGGATTCGCTGGCCAGCATCCGCCGCCCGGTGTCGATCAGCATCAGCAACTGCTGGTTCTTCTCGTCCTGATACTCGCGCGAGATCAGCTTGCGCGCCCGCGAGGTGGCCTTCCAGTCGATCTGGCGCAGGCTGTCGCCGACCCGGTACTCGCGCATCTGGTGGAAGTCGGTGCCTTCGCCGCGGCGCCGCTTCAGGTGCGCGCCGACCAGGCGCGAGGCCTGTTCGGCGCTGAACAGGGCGAAGCGGGTCAGCGGCGCGAAGTTCGGGTACACGCGCACGGTCTGCGCCGGCCCGGCCAGGCGTTGCTGCCGCCACAGGCGCCAGGGCGCATGCAGGCGCAGGTGGGTGCCGTCGAAGACGAAGCGGCCGCGCGCGGTCGGGCGCAGTTGGTAGCGCACCTGGGTCTGATGCGCGGCGGGCAGGGTCATGCGCTGTGGCAGGCCCTGCAGTTCCCAGCCGCTGGGCACCAGGTCGAACAGGTCCACGCGCTGGCGCTGCGCGCTGTCCAGGTGCAGCACCACCTCGCGCTGCACGCCCAGCGGCAGCGCTTCGGGTAGCTCGCGGCGCACCTGCGGCGTCGGCCGCCGCCACAGCCGCCAGGCATCCAGCGCCGCGGCCAGCGCGATGCCCGCCGCCACCGCCTGCCAGCTCCACAGCGGCAGCCAGCCCAGCGCCACGGCCAGGCCGCACAGCGCCCACAGCGCGAGCAAGGCCAGCAGGAGCGGGGCGGGTCTCATCGGGCGGCCGGGATTGGGGATTGGGGATTGGGGATTCGTAAAGGCGCGCAATGGCGTCTGCGGCGCCGCGTGGTGGTGAGGCGGCGTCGGGTTACAGGAAGCGCGGTACAGCGGATCAACCAAGGCGCTGCGATGCGGTCAACGACACGCGCCGCCGCAGCGCTCCGCTGTTGCCAATCCCCAATCCCGACTCCCCAATCCCCGCTCATTTCCGCGGCGCCTCCACCTTGGCCAGCAGCGCACTGAGGGCGTCGTCGGCGCTCTGGCCTTCGATCTGCAGTTCCGGGGCCAGGGCGATGCGGTGGCGCAGGGCCGGCTTGGCCACGTCGCGGATGTCGTCGGGGATGACGAAGTCGCGGCCGGACAGCACCGCCTGCGCGCGCGCCGCGCGGACCAGGGCGATGCTGCCGCGCGGGCCGGCGCCGAGCGCAATGCCGGGCCAGCGGCGGGTGGCGGCGACGATGCGCACGGCGTAGTCGATCACCTGCGGGTCAACCGCGATGGCGGCAGTGCCGGCCTGCATCGCCACCACGTCCTCGGCGCCGAGCACACGCGGCACCTGCGACAGGTCGAAGTCGCCGGCGCTGCGGCCGCTGGTGACCGCGGCGACCATGCGCGCCTCGTCCTCCAGTTGCGGGTAGTCGATCAGGATCTTCAGCAGGAAGCGGTCCAGCTGCGCTTCCGGCAACGGATAGGTGCCTTCCTGCTCCACCGGATTCTGCGTGGCCAGGGCCAGGAACGGCGGCGCCAGCGGGAAGGCCGTGCCTTCGATGGTGACCTGGCCTTCCTGCATCACTTCCAGCAGCGCCGACTGGGTCTTGGCCGGGGCGCGGTTGATCTCGTCGGCCAGCAGCAGGTGGGTGAACACCGGGCCGCGGCGGATCTTGAAGCTCTCGGTCTTGGGGTCGTACACGGCATGGCCGCTGACGTCGCTGGGCATCAGGTCCGGGGTGAACTGCACGCGTGCGTAGTTCAGTTCCAGCGCCTGCGCCAGCGCGCGCACCAGCAGGGTCTTGCCGAGGCCGGGCACGCCCTCGATCAGCACATGGCCGCCGGCCAGCAGCGCGATCAGGATCTGCTCCAGCACCTCCGGTTGGCCGATGAAGGCGTGGCCGACCGCGGCGCGGATCGCCTCGGCGCGTTCGATCAGGGCAGGGCCGGCGAGCGGCGCGACGGCGTCGGAGGGGGCGGTGGTCATAACTGATTTCTCATCTGGACGAGGAGGCGGATGCGCTCGCGCAAGGCGGCGGGTTGATTGGGCGGCGGCGGCTGCAGCGCCTGTTCGACCTGCGCCACCGGCAGTTGCAGGCGGTCGGCGATGGCGGCGGCCTGGGCCGGGCCCTCCAGCGCGGCGGCGAGCGGTGCGCGCCGGCGCAGCCGCGCCAGGAACGCCTCGCGCACCGCCGCGTGCAGCAGGTCGGCGCGGCCGAAGCGCAGCAGGTGCTCGCCGCTGGCACGCACGTGTTCCAGCAGCGAACGGCGGTCCTCGGCCGGCGCGGCGCGCAGCGGCCCGAAGCGTTGCATGCGCGACCACAGCCAGGCGAGCAGGATCAGCAGCGCCGGCAGCCAAGCCGGCCAGCCGCGGGTGAACAGGGTGCGCCACAGCGACGGCAGTTCGGCCGAATAGATCAGGTGGATGGTGCCCTGGCCGTAGTTCGGCCCCAGCACCTGCCGCGCCAGCAGGCGGTTGCCGGCCTCGCGCAACCCGCCGCTGCGCAGCATCGGGTCGTTCTCCATCGGCGAACCCTCGAACATCCTGCCGAGCCGGTTGTCCTGGTTCTCGAGGAAATCCAGCTCCGACAGCACGTCCACGCTGCCGTCGCCGTAGGGCACGCGCGCAAACACGAAGTCGTCGTTCTCGCCGCTCCACCAGTTGTCGGGCGTGTCCGGATCGATGTGGAAGCGGCGGCCACCGCAGAACACCTTCTGCGGCGCCGCGCCCGGTACGGCCATCACCAGGCAGTCGTCCGGGCTGCTTGCCTCGACGGTGATGTCCAGCGCTTCCAGGATCGGCACGTCGCCGCGCTTGACCTCGACGGTGGGCGTGCGCAGCACCAGATGCCCGCCGTGCTCCACCCAGTCCAGCAGGGCGTCGCCATCGGCCTTGCCGAGCATGCGCGGGTCGCCGTACAGCACCACACTGTCGTGCGGGCGCAGGCGCATCGCCGCCAGGTCCAGGCGTTGCCGCGACTCGGCGCGCACGCCGTCGGCGCGCAGGGTCTGGCGCAGCGCGTACAGCGGGTTGTAGGCGGCCTCGCCGCGCGGCGGCAGCACGATCTCCCGCTCGGCGCGTTCGTAGCGGCCGAAGAACCAGGCCGCGCCGACGCTGACCAGCAGCAGGCCGACGAGGAAGATCAGCGCATTGCGCGTGCCGCTGTTCATGCCTGCCACCGGAACTGGCGCTGCAGCTCGTCGACCAGCGCGTCGAAGGCATCGTCCTCCGGCAGCCGGCCGGCATAGGCCGCGTGTTGCCACACCCGCACCATGCGTGCGAACAGGCCGCGGTCGGCGTCGTCGGGCAGGCGTTGCGCGGCGCGCAGGCACTGCGCCTCGGTGGCGCTGGGCGGCAGCACCAGGTCGGCGCGTTCGCAAAGCGTCGCCACGCTGGCCCGGTACAGCAGCGCCAGCGCATCGCGATGGCGACCCTCGCGCCAGGCGCGTCGTGCCACCGTCGCCACGTCGTCGGGCAGCGGTTGCGGTGCCAGCACCGGCGCATGCTCCGGCGCCGTGGGCGTCGTCGCGCGGCGGCGCCCGGTGCCGCGCATCCACGGCAGCCAGTGCCTGGCGGTGAGCAGCAGCACCAGCAGCAGGATCCCCGCCAGCAGCCACATGCCCCAGCGGCCGACGAAGGCGATGGCCTTGGCCGCGGCCTCGATCCATTTGCCGAACGGGGTGAGGTCTTGCTGCTTGTCGTCCGGCTTGGGCGATTCGTCGGGATTGCGCTTCTTCCAGTAGCCGATGGTGCGCTTGGCGGTCAGCAGCGGGTCGGCGTAGGCACGGTCGGCGGCGCGGGCGAAGCGCGCATCGGCGGCGGGCTCGGTGTCGAACACTTCGTCCAGCGGGACCGGGTGCGCGGCGGTGTGGTGGTGGCTGTCGGCGGCGGGCGCGGCCGCTGCCTTGTCGCCGGTCTCGGCGTTTGCGTCGGTGTCGCCGTCCGCCTCGGTGTCCGCCGCGGTGTCGGCCTCGCCATCGCCGTCGCGCGTGCCGTCGGCGGGCGCATCCTGCGCCGCCGCGGTCTGCGTTGCCGCGTCGTCGGCCACCGGTTGCGCACGCAGCGCCGCGGCCGGCGCGGCGAGCAGGGCCACGCACAGCAGGAGCAGCGGCGCGGCGCCGCGCAGGCGCGCGGCCATCCGGCGCAGCGCCATCTCCACGTCCCAGGCTTCGAGCTGGGTACGCCGGTTGAGGTACAGGCCGAAGCCGGCACCGACGAAGAACGGTTCGATCAGGGTCATCGCCAGCCAGCCGATGACGTTGAAGCCGATGTCGGCCCATGCCGGCGTCTGGTCGCCGATCAGCGCCCAGGCCGCGCGCGCGGTTTCCGGCAGCAGGTCGATGGGCACGAACATGAAGATCGTGGCGATGCAGGCCACGCATAGCATCGCCTCGAAATGCCAGCACACGCTGGCCAGCAGCAGCGCATGGCCGTAGATGGCCCCGCCCAGGGTGCGGCGGCGCTCGCGCTGCTGGTCGGCGCTGGCGCCTTCCAGCAACTCCAGCGGCATGAACACGCTGCGTGCCGGGCTCAGCCGGCGCCAGGTCAGGTAGCCGAGCAGCGTGCGCCAGCCCCAGGCGCCCTGCGCGCGCAGGGTGTCGCGCACGCGGGGCACGTCGCCGAACACCGCGCGCGAGATCACGAACAGCGGGATCCGGTCCAGCACCGGCTTGAGCCACCACAGCAACAGCGGCGCCAGCCACAGCCGGTCGATCGCCCAGGCGCCGAGGTTGAGCACGACGCACAGGGGCAGGGTGACCAGCACCCATGGCTTCCAGATCGCCCCGGCGTGGCGGCGGACCAGCGCGGTGCCCAGTTCCATCGCTTCCCAGGCCGAGCGCGCGCGCAGCACCACGTCCAGGCGCTCAATCCGCATCGATGGCCTCCACCCGGCCGCGGCCGCCGCGCCACAGCCACGTCAGCACCAGCGTCCACAGCAGCGCCGACACGCTGTACTTGATCCACGCCGGCACGGTCGCGATGGACGACCAGAACGCCTCGATGAAGGCGGCCACCAGCAGCATCGCGGCCACGCCCAGGCACAGCCGTGCGCCGATCTTGCCGCCTTCGACCAGCGCATCGATGCGTCGCCGCCGTCCCGGCGCCAGCACCTTCAGGCCCAGCTGCAGGCCGGCGCCGCCGGCGATCACGATCGCGGTCAGTTCGAACGGCGCATGCCCGGCGACGAAGCGCCAGAAGGTGACGCCGTAGCCGATCTGGTGCAGGTGCCCGGCCACCGCGCCGATGGTGATGCCGTTGAACAGCAGCACCAGCACCGTGCCCAATCCCGCCAGCAGGCCGCTGGCGAAGGTGCGCAGACCGATGCTGATGTTGTTCATGATGTAGTGGCCGAACATCTGCCAATCGGTGCCGCTGTCGCGGCCGAGCTTCTGCGCGCTGGCAGCCGGGTCGTACATGCGCTCGATCTGGCTGACCTGCATCGGATCCATCAGCCCGTGGATCAGTTCCGGACGGAACTGCAGCAGCACGAAGATGGTCACCAGCGGCACCACGAACAGCGCGGTGGCCGCGGCCATGTAGCCGGCCTGGCTGCGCACCACCTGCGGGAATTCGGCGAACAGGAATTCCGCCGCGCGCCGCCAGCGCGGACGCGGCGCCCGGTACAGGACGGTGTGGCCCTGCTGCATGAGGTGCTGCAGGCGCGCGGTGACCTGCGGGCTGTAGCCGCGCTTGCACGCCAGCGCCTGCTGCTGGCACAGGCGCCGGTAGCGCGCCGGCACGTCCTCGTCGGCCAGCGGCGGCGGCTGCTGCGGATGCGGCGGCGCGACCGCGGCCGTGGCATCGCTGGGCGTGTCGGCGGCGGTCGGCGCCGGCTTGCGCGCGCTGCCGCTGCGCTGCAGCCAGGCTTCGAACGCCTGCCACTCGTGCTGATGGCGGAGGACGAACTGTTCCTGTTTCATCGGCGGCCCAGCAACCAGTTGGCCATCGCGTACAGGCGCAGCACCCCGGCCTGGCCCGGCGTGTCGGTCAGCGGCTGCGCCAGCGCGGCCAGTTCCAGCTGCCGCTCCGGGGTGAGCCGCGGCGCGCGCTCGGCGAAGGCGATCAGCGCGGCCTGTTCGGCCGGCAGCAGCGGCCGCGGCGGCGCGAGGGCGCTGGCGATCGGCGGCAACGCCTCGTCCTCGCGCGGCGGCTGGTGCACCACCAGCGTGCCGGCGACCAGGTCGCCCAGGCGCCGCGAATGGGCATCGAACAGGCAGGCGATCAGGCCGACGGCGTAGCCGAACGGCAGCATGTCCACGGTGCGCAGCAGGTTGCGGGTGATCGCCGCCATCCACCCCACCGGCGCGCCGTTGCGCGCCACCACGCGCAGGCCCAGCGCCTGCTTGCCCAGGGTCTGGCCGCGCCAGCCCTCCAGCACGATCGGGTAGGCCCAGAACACCAGGAACATCGCCACCAGGTACAGGCCCTGGCCGAGGCCGCCGAGCAGGCCGAGGAGCATGCCCATGGCGGCGAGCAGGGCGAAGCGCAGCGCCAGGTCGATCAGCCAGGCCAGCGCGCGCGGCACCGCGCCGGCGGCCGGCAGATGCAGCGGCACGCCTTCGGGGGTGACGACTTCGCGATAGGTATCGAGCATGCCCCTTACCGCCGCCGCATGGTGCGGCGGACACTGACGCCTGCGATGTGGGGGGGCCGTCCTTCCGTTCGGCCGGCTGCCTGTGGCGGCATGCTGCTCTCGACTGCGTCCTGCTCCGACACGGAACTTTAGCCGGGGTGGCGTGAATTGCCCAGCGTGACGGCGGTGCCGGTCAGCGCACCGTGCCGCCGTCGCGCTGGCGTCCGCCGAACAGCTTGCGCACGCCGGCGACCAGGCCCATCAGGCCGACCAGCACCAGCTTCCAGGCCTTGGCCAGCAGCAGGCCGAGTTTGGCGAACAGGCCGGCCTTGGCCGCCAGGCCGCCGCCGATCAGGGTAGCCAGGCCGTAGCTGGCGATCTTGTCGGTGGACGGGTTGTGGTCGGCATAGCGGGCGCCGCTGTCGAACTCGGCCATCGGCAGCAACTGCTGCATGCCCGCGCGCACCTGCGCCAGTTCGCCCATGCCCGAGACCGCATTGAGGCTGAGGTAGCCATGCCGGCCGAGCACGCGGATGTCGTAGTTGAGGGTGTGCTCGCGCTCGCCCGCGAACGCCAGCTCGCGCGCCCAGTACAGCTTCTTGCTGCCGGTGTCGTAGCGCGGCGGCACCGCCCAGCCGACCAGGTCGACCTGCTCGTAACCGGCCTTCTTGCGCTGCGCGTTCTCCTCGCGGGTGGCCTCCTGCATGTCCTTGAGCATGGCCTGGTAGTCGATCTTGCTGGCGTCCTCGTCGGACACGTAGCCGTCATCGGAATAGGTAACCACCACCGCCCAACTGCCCTTCTCGTCGAGCGCCGGCCGGCGCGGCACGATCAGGCCCAGCACGTCGTCGTCGGGCGGGTTGCCCCAGTAGCTCTCCAGCACCCGCCGCGCATCGGTCTTGTCCAGGTAGCGGAATTCCGGGCCGAGGTCGAAATGCACCTTGGCCTGCGGAACCTCGATGTGCCCGTCGCGGAAATGCAGCGTGCCGACGAACTGCTCGGCGGTCATGTCCGGGCCGCTGTCCTGGGCCAGCGCCGGGACGGCGCTGACGCACAGCGCACAGCAAAAAGCGGCCAGCAGGCCGCGCAGCGAGATCTTGAGCATCTGCGATTCCATTCGTTCGGTGGCGTCCCCACGCCAGAGACGCATAGTGTCGCGCAGGCGCAGGAAGCGCGCCAGTCGCGCGCGCGCTTTTTCCCCCTCCACGGCGTCGCGCGGCGTCCTGCCGGGGAGGCGTCGGCAGCGCTCAGGCGGGCGAGGCCGGTGCGGGTCCGAGGCCGGCGTCGAAGGCGGCCAGCACGTGCGCGCCGTGCGGCCATGCGCCCAGGCCGCTGGCGGCATTGAGGTGTCCCAGGCGGTCGAGTTCCACCAGTCCGCTGCCCCAGGCGGCTGCGCAGCGGCGGCTGTAGGACGGTGCCGCGTAGGGATCGTCGCTGCTGGCCACGATCAGGCTGGGAAACGGCAGCGGCGTTGTCGGCGCCGGGACGAAGCTGGCCGCCTGCGCATGCGGGAACGCGGCACTGTCCGGATCGGGCACCGCGACCAGGAAGGCGCCGCGCGGCAGGCGTTCGGCACGCGCGGCCCAATGCGCGACCAGCAGGCAACCCAGGCTGTGCGCGACCAGCAGCGGCGGCGTGGCGCAGTGCTGCACGCAGTGGTCGAGCGCGCGCAGCCAGTCGTGCAGTTGCGGATGCGCGAACGACGCCGGTTGCAGCCGGCGCATGCGCGGGTCGTGCCGCTGCCAGAGGGTTTGCCAGTGCTCCGGTCCCGAGTCGCCGATGCCCGGCACGATCACCACGTCCTGCATGCGCTACGCTCCGTCGGAAGAAAGCGTGAGTGTCGCGCCGCCTGCCTGGCATCGCCATGGCGATGCATCGGCGCAAGCGACGGTTTTCCGATGAATCCACGGTGCATGGCGAAGGGGGCGAGGCGAGTGGCGGCGAAGACCTGGCGGGGCGATGCCCTGGATTACGCGATCCTGGAGGCGCTGCAGTGCGACGGCCGCATTGCCCTGGCGGCGCTGGGGCGGCGCATCGGCCTGTCGCAGCCGGCGATGTCCGAGCGTGTGCGCCGGCTTGAGGAGCAGGGGGTGATCACCGGCTATACCGCCCGGGTCGATCCGCGCGCGCTGGGCCTGGCGACCTCGGCCATCGTCCGCCTGCGCACCACTCATGCGCAGATCGGCGCGTGCCTGGCGCTGTTCGCGCAGATGCCGCAGGTGCTGGACGTGCATCGGGTCACCGGCGAGGACTGCTTCGTGCTGCGCGTGCTGGTGCCCGCGCCGGCGCAGCTGGAGCCGGTCATCGACGCCCTGGCGCGTTTTGGCGCGGTGACCACCAGCGTGGTGCTGCGCAGCGAGACGCCGCGTCCGATCGGCCGTGCCTTGCTGGCGTTGGCGGCCGAGTAGTGGTGCAGGCTACTGCGGCGCTGCCGCGGCCGCGGCCAGGTAACGGTCCTTCAGCCGCACATAGTGCTGCGCCGAGTAGTGCAGGCTCTCGATCTCCTTGTCGCTGAGCATGCGCGCCTTGCGCGCCGGGTTGCCCAGCCACAGCTCGCCCTCGCCGACGGTCTTGCCGGGCCCGACCACCGCGCCGGCGCCGACGAAGCCGTATTTCTTCACCGTGGCGCCGTCGAGGATGCACGCGCCCATGCCGATCAGGCACAGGTCCTCGATGGTGCAGGCATGGATGATGGTGCCGTGGCCCACGGTCACGTCCGCGCCGATCAGGGTCGGGTAGCCGGCCGCGTTGTAGGGGCTGTGGTGGCTGACGTGGATGATGGTGCCGTCCTGGATGTTGCTGCGCGCGCCGATGCGCACATGATTGACGTCGCCGCGGATCACCGTGCCCGGCCACACCGACACGTCGTCCTCCAGCACCA
Source organism: Xanthomonas sp. NCPPB 3174 (assembly GCF_056725205.1). Lineage (NCBI taxonomy): Bacteria > Pseudomonadati > Pseudomonadota > Gammaproteobacteria > Lysobacterales > Lysobacteraceae > Xanthomonas > Xanthomonas sp. NCPPB 3174. The sequence continues at coordinate 433,417 of NZ_CM161517.1, forward strand.
CGTCGCCGATCAGCGTGCAGGCCGGGTCCACATAGACGCGCTCGCCCAACTGCGGGGTCTTGTCGAGGTAGGGGCGGATCGGGGACACGGCGCTCTCCGGCGGTGGGCGGCCGGCGGCCACGCGGACGCCGATGATAGCGTGGTCGCTCGGGCCGGCCGCCGCGGGCGCGTCCCCCGACGCGTGTCGCACGCAAGGACTAAGCTACGCCGGGCGTCGTGCGACGCCGTCGCGGAGCAATCGCCATGGTGGACCGCCCGACCGTCGCTGCCTACGACGCCGATGCCGCGCGCTATGCGCAGGACTGGCGCGACCAGGCCGCGCCCGAGGACATGTACGCACTGCTCCGGCGGCATTTCGTGCCGGGGCCGACCGCCGACGTCGGCTGTGGCGCGGGGCGCGATACGGCCTGGCTCGCAGCGCGCGGTTTCGAGGTGTGCGGCTACGATGCGAGCGCCGGGCTGCTCGAGGAGGCGCGGCGGCGCTACCGCGGCCTGCGATTCGAACTGGCCGCGTTGCCGGCACTGGCTGGCGTCGCGTCCGGCGCGTTTCGCAACGTGCTGTGCGAAACGGTGGTGATGCATCTCGACCAGGCGGACGCGGCCGCCGCCGCCGCGCGGCTGACCGAGCTGCTGATGCCGGAGGGCACCTTGTACCTGAGCTGGCGGGTGGCCGGAAACGACGCGCCGCGCGATGCGCATGGCCGCCTGTATACCGTGCTGGATGCGGCGCGGATGCGTGCGGCGCTGGGCGCCGGCGTGCAGGTGCTCGACGACCACGAGGTGGTCAGCGCCTCCTCCGGCAAGCGCGTGCATCGGCTGATCGCGCGCAAGGCCGCCGCCGCATAGCGCCATGCACCTGGCCTTGCGGCGCGGTCGGCAGTGCCGATTGTGCGATAAACGCACCGCGAATCGATATTCGCACTTGAATGGTGCAGTGCGATAAAACTAGCGTTGCCGCTGTCCCGGCGCCTGGCAGCGCGCGACGCGTGCGCCGCTGGCGGCCGCGGCGCCGCCCGCCGCCGGCGCGGTCCCGATTCTGTTGGAGATGGTGCATGTCCTGTGCGTTTTCCCGCGGCCTGGCCCTATTGGCGGCGGCCCTGCTTCCCGGTGCCGTGCGCGCCTACCAGGCCGAGCCGGCGCCGCCGGAGCGCAGCGTGCTCACCGTGGACCGCTACGCCGACGACGATGCCCCGGGATCGCTGCGCTGGGCGATCACCACCGCCAACCAGGCGCCCGGCCGTTACCGCATCGAGATCGCCGCAGTAGGCGCGCCGCCGTACGTGATCCGCCCGCGCGCGCCGCTGCCGGCGCTGCAGGGGCCGCTGCAGGTGGTGGGCCTTGCGCGGGCGCACGATGGCCAGTACATCGCCATCGACGGCGCCGGCTACATCCACGGCAAGGGCACCGCCGCCTGCCCGGGTGCGGAGAAGGGCCAGTTCGGCACCAACGTGCGCAGCACCACGCTGCCGGGCCTGGTGCTGCGCGACACCCGGGGCGTGGAACTGAGCGGCCTGGAGATCCGCAACTTCTGCATCGGCGTGCTGCTCAACCGCGCCAGCGACAATGTGCTGCGCGACAACCGCATCGTCGCCAACCACGGCGGCGCCGGGGTGATGCTGACCGGCGACGACGGCAGCGGCCAGTCCACCGCCACCACCACGGTGCGCAACCGCATCGAGCGCAACACCTTCCTCGACAACGGCGACGGCCTGGAACTGACCCGCGGCGCGGCCTGGAACCTGGTGGCCGACAACGTGTTCCGCTCCACCGACGCCAACCCCGAGCCCTCGCAGGGCATCGAGATCCTGTGGGGCAACGACAACACCGTGCTGCGCAACCGCTTCGAGCGCTACTCCGACGGGTTGCAGATCAATTGGGGCAACCGCAACACCATCGCCGACAACGACTTCGCCGGCAATTCGATCGGGGTCAGCGTCACCGGCCGCGACAACCTGATCGAGGGCAACCGCCTGACCGGCAACGGCATCGGCATCGCGGTGCGCCCGCAGCCGCGCAGCGAAGCCAACCGGTTCAGCGCCAACCTGCTGTCCGGCAACGGCCTGAAGATCGAACGCTGTTTCGCCGGCGGCGCCTGCGTGCCGGGCCAGCCGCGCGGCGCCATCGTGTTCGGCGTGCCGGGCCTGGAGCACGCGCCCTTCGTCGGTTCGCGCGGCATCGGCGTCGATCCGGACCCGCGCAAGCGCGCGGCGATCTGCGGCGCCTCCGCGGCGGACGGCTGCCAGCCTGCGCCGAACTTCGGCCAGGCCGCCCCGCAGTTGCGTGCGATCGAGCGCGGCGCCGGCGTGCCGCAGGTGCAGGGCAGCTTCGTCGGCCGTCCCGGCCATCTGTACACGGTGGAGCTGTTCGGCAATCGCAATCGCGGCGAAGACGAAGCCGAACGCTATCTCGGCCGCGTCGAGGCGGCGGTGGATGCGCAGGGGCAGGGCCGCTTCGCGCTGCCGCTGGAGGGCGACGGCGCGGCGCTGGCCACGCTCACCGCCACCGTCACCAGCGACGACGGCGCGACCTCGCCGCTCAGCGCGCCGCTGGCGGTGGCGCCGTGAGCCGCGTCGTCTCCGCCGGCGCGCGTGCGCCGCGCCGCCTGCCGCCGTTGCCGGCCTGGTCTTTGCTGGCCGTGGCCATCGCCCTCGTCCCGGCGGTCGCCGCCGCGCAGGACGCCGCCGACCTGGCGCACAGCACCTTCAGCGGCGACTGGGGCGGCACGCGCAGCGACTGGCTGCGGCGCGGCGTCAGCGTGCGCGGCGACTACGTCGGCGAAGCCATGGGCCTGGTCGACGGCGGCCGCGGCGAGCGCGGCGCGCGTTACGCGCAGCAGGTCCGGCTGGGCGTGGACCTGGACCTGGCGAAACTGGCCGGCTGGGACGGCGGCACGCTGCACGTGACCGTCAACGACCGCCGCGGCCGCAGCACCTCGGCCGATCTGCTCGGCAACCGCTTCCCGATCCAGGAGGCCTACGGCGGCCAGTTCACCCGGCTGACCGAACTGAGCTACGACCGCCGCTTCAACGACGGGCGCAGCTACATCAAGGCCGGCTTCTATGCGATGGGCAACCAGTTCGGCGCGCACACGCTGCTGACCAACTTCGTCAACGCCGCGTTCTGCGCACATCCGCTGGCGATGTCCGGCAACAGCGGCTGGTACAACTATCCGAACGCGCGCTGGGGCGCGGAGGTGGCGCAGCAACTGACGCCGGCGGCGAACCTGCGGGTCGGCTGGTTCCAGGTCAACCCCAGCACCAACAACAACGTGCACACCGCCTTCGACCTGACCGCGCGCGGCACCACCGGCTCGCTGTTCCCCGTCGAATTCACCTGGACGCCGGGTGCCGGCGGCGCCTATCCGGGCACCTACAAGTTCGGCGGCTACTACGACTCCTCGCGGGTGCCGCGCAAGGGCCTGGACCCGCGCGCCACCACCGGCCGCGACGGCGCCTACCTGCTGGTGGAACAGAAGCTGTATTCGCCCGGCGGCGAGCGCGGTCGCGGCCTCACCGGCTTCGCCCAGTACATGGTGTCCGACCATGCCACCGCGCAGATCACCCGTTGGTACGCGCTGGGCGGCGTCTACCAGGGCATCGGCCGGCGCAGCCAGGACCGCATCGCCCTGGGCTACGTCGGCGCCGACATCAACCACCGCCTGCTCGACGCGCGGAGGGCGGCGCTGCTCGATGCCGGCGTGCCGCCGGAGGCGCCGGTGTTCGCGCTCGATACCGCCGAGGAACTCTACGAACTGTCCTACAGCGCGCAGCTGACGCCATGGCTGATGCTGCGGCCGGACGTGCAGTACATCGTCAACCCCGGCACCTTCGCCTATGCGCGTACCGACAACGCGCTGGCGGTGGGGCTGCAGGTCAAGCTCACCTTCTGAGCGCGCGCTGCGCGCCTCCTGCCCAGGCCGATCCCGATGCCCTTGTTCCCACGACGACTGACCTTCCTGTGCTGCGCCGGCCTGCTGCTGGCGTCGCCGCTGCAGGCCGCACCCGCAGCGACTCCCGCCGCGCCATCCGCAGCCGCGCCGCTGCCGCCGCCGCGCGTGCTGCAGATCCGCGGGCTCGCCATCGGTGCCGGCCTGCCCAAGATCATCGTGCCGATCACCGCGCACGATGCCGGGGAGGCGCTGGCGCAGGCGCAGCGCATCGCCGCCTCGCCCGATGCGGACCTGGCCGAGTGGCGCATCGACCTGATGGACGGGGCCACCGACGCGGCCGCGCTGGCGGCCCTGGGGCCGCGCCTGGCGCAGGCACTGCACGGCAAGCCGCTGCTGCTGACCTTCCGCACCAAGGCCGAGGGCGGTGCGGTGGCGATCGACGATGCCGCCTACGGCGCGCTGTACGCGCGCCTGCTGGAGGCGCGCTTCGCCGACCTGCTCGACGTGGAGATGTTCCGCGACCCGGCGGTGCTGCGGCAGGTGGTCGAGCGCGCGCATCGGCAGGGCGTGTACGTGGTGATGTCCAGCCACGATTTCCACGCCACCCCGCCGGTGGCGGAGATCGTGGCGCGGCTGCAGCGGCAGCAGGCGCTGGGCGCCGACGTGCTGAAGATCGCGGTGATGCCGCGCGATCCCGGCGACGTGCTGCACCTGCTCGACGCCACCTGGCAGATGCGCCAGCGCAGCGGGCAGCCGCTGCTGACCATGGCGATGGGGCCGCTGGGCGCGGTGTCGCGGCTGTCCGGCGGCACCTTCGGGCAGAGCCTGACCTTCGGCATGCTCGGCAGCGCCTCGGCGCCGGGGCAGATCGACGCGGCGCGCCTGCGCCAGGCGCTCGACGCCTTGCACGCGGCTGCGCCCGCCAAGTGACGCCGCATCGCCGCGGTTCTCGTTCGCCGTTCCAGCAGGAGTGACCCCATGAGCCATGCCGCCGCCCCGCCCACCGCGCTCGTCCTGGACCGCATGAGCGGTTTCCAGTGGACGGCCATCGCGGTCTGCGTGCTGTTGAACATGCTGGACGGCTTCGACGTGATGGTGATGGCCTTCATCGCCCCGCACGTGTCGGAGGCCTGGCACCTGTCCGGCAAGCTGCTGGGGATCGCGCTCAGCGCCGGGCTGGTGGGCATGGCGCTGGGCTCGCTGCTGCTGGCGCCGCTGGCCGACCGCTGGGGCCGGCGCAACATGATCCTGTGCTGCCTGGTGATCCTGACCGTCGGCATGGCTGCCTCGGCGCTGGCGCAGAACATCTGGCAACTGGCCGCGCTGCGCGTGTTCACCGGCATCGGCATCGGCGGCATGCTTGCCGGCGTCGGTGTGATCACCGCCGAATACGCCAGTCCGAAGTGGCGCAGCACCGCGGTGGCGCTGCAGGCCACCGGCTATCCCATCGGCGCCACGCTGGGCGGGTTGATCGCCGCGATGCTGCTGGAACGCTGGGGCTGGCATGCGGCCTTCCTGTTCGGCGCACTCGCCTCGCTGCTGTGCATCCCGGTGGTGTTGGCGCTGCTGCCGGAGTCGCTGGATTTCCTGCTCAGCCGGCGCCCGCCGGATGCGCTGGCGCGGCTCAACGCGCTGCTGACGCGCATGCGCGCACCGACCCTGGATGCCCTGCCGCCGCGCCCGCCGGTGCAGGAGAAGGCCGGCTACGCGGCGCTGTTCACCCCGCACCTGCGCCGCAACAGTGTGCTGATCGCGTTGGGTTTCTTCATGCACATGTTCGCCTTCTATTTCGTGCTGAGCTGGACGCCGAAACTGCTGGTGCAAGCCGGGCTGTCGGCCGAGCAGGGTGTCACCGGCGGCGTGCTGCTGAACCTGGGCGGCATCGTCGGCGGCGCGTTGTTCGGCGGTCTGGCCGCACGCTTTTTGCTGCCGCGGTTGACCGCGGCCAGCTTCCTGATCGCCGCACTGGGAATGGCGGCGTTCGCCACGCTCGGCACGCAGTTGCAGCTGGCCTTCCCCGTGGCCTTCGTGATCGGTGCGGCGCTGTTCGGCTCGATGGCCGGCCTGTATGCGGTAGCGCCGATCGTGTTCGCGCCCACCGTGCGCACCACCGGCCTGGGCTGGGCGATCGGCATCGGCCGCGTCGGCGCGATCCTCTCGCCGATGACCGTCGGCGTGCTGGTCGACGCCGGCTGGCAGCCGGCCAACCTGTACTACGTGCTGGCGTTGCCGCTGCTGGTGGCCATTGCCGCGGTGCTGACGATGCGGCTGCAGCCGGCGCGGTGAGGGCAGTCGGCGCGGGGCGGGTCTGTTCCTGGCTTCGAGGACAACGCGCTTTGCGGCGCGGCCTGTCCTGCGTCACCCGATCGGCGCCGTGCCCCTGTGTCGGCCAACATGCGGCGCCTCGGTCGAGGCGCTGTGAGGTCTCACGAACGCGGGTCCATCCATTGCCACCGCACGCAGGTGGCAATGGCGTGCCGTTTTCCTACTTGGCGTTCGGCAAGGCGTAGGCGATCACGTAGTCGCCGCGGTCCGGCGACTGCCGCGCGCCGCCGGCGGTGATCACGATGTATTGCTTGCCGGTCTTGGTCGACACGTAGGTCATCGGCCCGCCCTGGCTGCCCACCGGCAGCCGTGCCTTCCACAGTTCCTTGCCGGTGCCGCTGTCGAAGGCACGCAGGTAGTAGTCCTGGGTGCCGGCGATGAACACCAGGCCGCTCTGCGTGGCCAGGGTGCCGCCCAGCGTCGGCATGCCGACCGGGATCGGGAGGTGCATCTTGAACCCGAGCGGGCCGGTGTCCTGCACGGTGCCCACCGGCACCTGCCAGGCGATGCGGCGGGTCTTCAGGTCGATCGCGCTGAGCGTGCCGAACGGCGGCGCCTGGCAGGGGATGCCCAGCGCCGACAGGAAGCGGTTCTTGTTGACCGCGTACGGCGTGCCCTTCAGCGGCACCGCGCCCATGCCGGTGTTGACCGCCTCGCCGCCGCTGGAGGCGGCGGCCTTCTGCGCCTTCTGCGGAATCATCTGCACCCACAGCCCCAGGCGCATGTCGTTGGCGAACACCACGTCGTGCACCGGGTCGACCGACAACCCGCCCCAGTTCATGCCGCCCAGCGAGCCGGGGAAGCTCAGCGACACGTCGGTGCCGGGCGCGGTGTACAGGCCCTCGTAGCGCATCTTCTTGAAGGCGATGCGGCACAGCATCTGGTCCAGCAGGGTGGCGCCCCACATGTCCGCTTCGGTCAGGTGCTTGGTGCCGATCTGCGGCATGCCCACCGACAGCGGCTGGGTCAGCGCATACGGTTCGTGCGGGATGTCGGCGGCCTTCACCGGCACCTCGCGGACCTCGGTCAGCGGTGTGCCGGTGGCGCGGTCGAGCACGTACAGCTGGCCGGCCTTGGTGCCGATGATCAGCGCCGGCACCTTGCGGCCGTCGGCCATCGGGAAGTCGATCAGGCTCGGCTGCATCGGCAGGTCGAAGTCCCACAGATCGTTGTGCACGGTCTGGTAGACCCACTTGACCTGGCCGGTGCTCGCGTCCAGCGCGGTGATCGAGGCGCCGAAGCGGTGATCCAGCGCGCTGCGCTCGGCACCGTACAGGTCGGTGGACGGGCTGCCCATCGGCAGGAACACCGTGTTGGACGCGGCGTCGTAGGACATCGGCGCCCACACGTTCGGCGTGCTGCGCACGTAGGTCTTGCCCGCGGCCGGCGGCTGCGTGTCCTGCGGGTTGCCCGGGTCGAAGGCCCAGCGCTGCGCACCGGTGATCACGTCGAAGCCGCGGATCACGCCGCCGGGCATGTCGGCCTGGACGTTGTCGGCGACGCGGCCGCCCACCACCACCGTGGTCCCGGCCACAGTCGGCGCCGAGGTCAACTGGTAGAACGGATCGGGTGCGGCGCCGAGGCCGGCCTTCAGGTCGACCTGGCCGTTCTGGCCGAAGCCGCTGCAGAACGCGCCGGTGTCCGCATCCAGCGCGATCAGCCGCGCATCGATGGTGTTGGTCAGCACGCGGCGCCGGCAGTTGGCGCCGGCCGGCAGCACCGCCGCCGCCACCGGCGAGGCATTGGCGGCGCTGGGCTGGGCCAGCGCCGCGTCGGCATCGAAGTAGGCCAGGCCGCGGCAGCGCTGCCAGACCGAGGACTGCGCGTTGATCTCGCGCTTCCACAGCTGCCGGCCACTGCTGGCGTCCAGCGCGATGACGTTGTTGTGCGGCGTGCACACATACAGCGTCTCGCCGATCTGCAGCGGGGTGGTCTGGTCCTCGGCGCCGTTGCCGTCGCTGAGGGCGATGTCGCCGGTGCGGTAGGTCCAGGCCACCTGCAACTGGTCGACGTTGCCGCGGCCGATCTGGTCCAGCGCGGCGAAACGGCTGCCGCCGGCGGTGTTGCCGTAGTGGCTCCAGTCGCGCTGCGCCTGCGCCGGGGTCACCGGCACCGGTGCCGGGCCGGGGCCGCTGGCGGCCACCGGCGGATGCGGCACGAACATGCCGGCCAGGCCGCCGGCGCAGGCCAGCGCCAGCACCGCCGCCAGCGCATAGGCGCCGCGGCCGCCGCGCAGGCCGCGGGCACGGCGCAGGCTCGGGTAGACCAGGGCGACCAGCAGCGCCAGCACCGCCGGCATCATCAGCCGCGACACCAGCGGCCAGAACGCCAGGCCCGCATCCCAGGACGCCCAGGCCACGCTCAGCACGAAGGCCAGCGCGTACAGCCAGGCACCGGCGGGGCGCCGGCGCAGCAGCAGCACGGCAGAGACTACGCAGGCCGCGCCCATCGCCAGGAAGTAGAGGCTGCCGCCGAGCGTGGCCAGACGGATGCCGCCGACCAGCAGCGCCAGTCCGATCAGCGCCAGCAGCAGGCCGACGCTCCACAGCACGATCCGGCCGCCGGCCGACACATCCGATTGGGTTTGCACGTTTTCGATCCTCTGCAGGGGAGACGCACGGCGTCCGCGAAGGGCCACGAGCGTGGCGAAGGCGGGGCGTGCGCACGATGACACGCCGCGGCAGGAAAGCGCGTCGGCACGTTGGGCGATTATCGCATTTGTGTTCGGTAATAGAACGAATGGCGGCGCCCGCCGACGCGACGCTGCGTGCCGGTTTCCGACGTTTCTCCGACCTTGGTGAAGCCCGTACAACGCACTGTTACAGGGATGGTGCGATGCGACACATCCGTGGAGTAGCGTTGCGCGTTTCTTCCCAGCCGCACTCCCCATGTCCGACCTCTTCCAGGCGCCTCGTCGTCCCGTTCGCTGTGCCGTATTGCTGGCCATTGCCGTGGCCGGAGGCTGCTCCGGCGACAAGCCGGCGGCCGCGCCACCGCCGCGGGTGGGGGTGCTGACCCTGGGCGCGCGAACGCTGCCGGTGGAGCGCACCCTGGCCGGACGCACCGTGGCCTACGAGACCGCCGACGTGCGCCCGCAGGTCGGCGGGCTGCTGCGCCAGCGCCTGTTCCAGGAGGGCCAGGAGGTCAAGGCCGGGCAGGCGCTGTACGTGATCGATCCGGCGCCGTACCAGGCCGCCTACGACATCGCCCGCGGCAACCTGGTGCAGGCCGAGGCGGCCCTGGCCAGCGCGCGGCCCAAGGCCGAGCGCACCCGCAGCCTCACCGACATGGACGCGGCCAGCAAGCAGGACGCCGACGACGCGGTGTCCGCGCTGCGCCAGGACGAGGCGGCGGTGGTCGCGGCCAAGGCGGCGTTGCAGGCGGCGCGCATCAACCTCGACTACACCCGCATCACCGCGCCGATCTCCGGCACCATCGGCACCTCCGCCTACACCGTCGGCGCGCTGCTCACCGCCGCGCAGGACGCGGCGCTGACCACCATCCAGCGCCTGGATCCGATCTACCTGGACGTCACCCAGTCCAGCACGCAGATGCTGGCGCTGCGCCGCCAGCTCGACGCCGGGCAGATCCACGCCATCGACGGCAAGGCACAGGTGCAGGTGCGGCTGGAGGACGGCAGCACCTACCCGCACGCCGGCACCCTCGAATTCGTCGGCACCCAGGTCAACGCCGGCACCGGCAACGTCACCTTGCGCGCGGTGGTGCCCAATCCCGAACACCTGCTGCTGCCGGGCATGTACCTGCGCGCGGTGCTGCCGATGGCCACCGACCAGGGCGCGGTGCTGGTGCCGCAGCAGGCGGTGACCCGCGACAGCAAGGGCGAGCCGGTGGTGAAGCTGCTGGATGCGCACGACAAGGTGGTGGAGCGGCACATTCGCACCGGCGAGGCCATCGGCCACGACTGGCTGGTGGAGTCCGGGCTCAAGCCGGGCGAGCGCCTGATCGTGGTCAACGGCAGCCGTGCCGAACTCGGCAAGCCGGCGCAGCCGTATCCGGTCACCGCCGCCCAGCTCGATGCCGCGCCGGCGCTGCCGGGCGACGACGCCCAGGCCGACTGAGGACCCCCGCATGTCGCGCTTCTTCGTCAACCACCCGGTGGTGGCCTGGGTCATGGCCATCGTCATCGTCCTGATCGGCATGCTGGCCATCCATGGGCTGCCGGTCGAACGCTATCCGCACATGGCGCCGCCCACCATCACCGTGCGCGCCAGCTACACCGGCGCCTCGGCGCAGACGGTGGAAAACACCGTCACCCAGCTGATCGAGCAGTCGCAGCAGAGCCTGGACCACCTGCTGTACATGACCTCCACCAGCGCCTCGGACGGCACCGCGCAGGTCAACCTGGTGTTCGAGACCGGCACCAACGCCGACACCGCGCAGGTGCAGGTGCAGAACCAGTTGCAGTCGGTGATGTCGGTGTTGCCGCAGGCGGTGCAGCAGAACGGCCTGGTCATCACCAAGTCCAGCGGCTCGCTGTTCGAGGTGGTGGCGTTCACCTCCGACGACGGCAGCATGGACAACTTCGATGTCGCCAACTACATGGAATCGAACATCGACGACCAGATCAGCCGCGTCAGCGGCGTCGGCAACATCCAGCCGATGGGCTCGGAATACGCCATGCGCATCTGGCTGGACCCGGAGAAGCTGCGCAAGTACGCGCTGATGCCCTCGGACGTGGAGAACGCGCTGCAGTCGCAGAACACCGACGTGTCGGCCGGCGAGATCGGCGGCCAGCCGGCGCTGCGCGGGCAGCGCCTGGACGCCACCGTGACCACCCGCAGCCGCCTGCAGACCCCGGCGCAGTTCGGCGCGATCGTGCTCAAGAGCGATGCCAGCGGCGCGGCCGTGCACCTGTCGGACGTGGCCAGGATCGGCCTGGGCCCGGAGACCTACGACAGCATCACCCGCTTCAACGGCAAGCCCTCTGCCTCGCTGGGCATCGAGCTCAATTCCGACGCCAACGCGGTGGAAACCTCCAAGGCCATCGACCAGCGCCTGCAGGAACTCAAGCAGTACTGGCCGCATGGCTTCAACTACCACATCGCCTTCAGCACCACGCCGTTCGTCACCACCTCGATCAAGGAGGTGGTCATCACCCTGGTCGAGGCGGTGCTGCTGGTGGTGGCGGTGATGTACCTGTTCCTGCAGAACTGGCGCGCCACGCTGATCCCGACCATCGCCGTGCCGGTGGTGCTGATGGGCACCTTCGGCGTGCTCGCTGCGTTCGGCTACTCGATCAACACCCTGACCATGTTCGCGATGGTGCTGGCGATCGGCCTGCTGGTCGACGACGCCATCGTGGTGGTGGAGAACGTGGAGCGGGTGATGGGCCAGGAAGGCCTGCCGCCGAAGGAAGCCACGCTGCGCTCGATGCAGCAGATCGGCGGCGCGCTGGTCGGCATCGTGCTGGTGCTGACCGCGGTGTTCGTGCCGATGGCGTTCTTCAACGGCGTCACCGGCGTGATCTACCGGCAGTTCTCGATCACCATCGCCGCCTCGATGATCCTGTCGGTGCTGGTGGCGATGACCCTGACCCCGGCGCTGTGCGTGACCATCCTCAAGCCGCTGCACCAGGGCGAGGCGCCGATCGGCTCGCACGGGCGCCTGGGCTGGTTCTTCATCTGGTTCAACACCCGCTTCCGGCACCTGTCCGAGCGCTACCGCACGCTGGTCGAGCGGGTGCTGGGCAAGCGCGCGCTGGGCCTGGTCGCCTATGCGCTGCTGATCGCGGTCACCGGCCTGCTGCTGTGGCGCCTGCCCGGCGCGTTCCTGCCCGACGAGGACGAAGGCATGCTCAACGTGCTGGTCAAGCTGCCGGCCGGCTCCACCCTGGAGCAGACCCTGGCGGTGACCGACCGGCTGACCAAGGCCGCGCTGAAGGATCCGGGCGTGCGCTCGGTGCTGTCCTCGGCCGGCTTCAGCGTCACCGGCGCCGGCCAGAACGTCGGCATGGCCTTCGTGCGGCTGAAGGACTGGGACGACCGCGACGACGATGCCGCGACCATCGCCGACCATCTGAACAAGGCGCTGGCCGACGTGCCCGACGCGGAACTGTTCGTGACCTCGCCGCCGGCGATCACCGGCCTGGGCGACGCCTCCGGTTTCACCTTCGAACTGATGGACTACGAAGGCGCCGGCCATGCCGCCCTGGTCGCCGCGCGCGACAAGCTGCTGTGGCTGGCCCAGCACGATCCCAAGCTGATGAACGTGCGCTACGCCAGCCTGGAAGACGCACCGGTGTACGCGGTCAAGATCGACGACGCCAAGGCGCAGGCGCTGGGCGTGGACCCGGGCGACATCAACGCCACGCTCAACAGCGCGCTCGGCGGCGACTTCGTCAACAACTTCATCTACAAGGGCCGCATCAAGAAGGTCTACGTGCAGGGCGATGCCGACGCACGCATGGCGCCGCAGGACCTGGACCGCTGGACCGTGCGCAATAGCGGCGGCGACATGGTGCCGATGTCCGCGTTCACCCGCTCGCACTGGACCAGCGCGCCGGCGGCGCTGGAACGCTACAACGGCGTGTCGGCGATGGAACTGACCGGCCAGGCGGTGCCCGGGGTCAGCTCCGGCGCGGCGATGGATGCGATGGCCGAACTGAGCAAGCAACTGCCGCACGGCTTCGGCTACGCGTGGTCGGACATGGCCTACCAGGAAAAGCTGTCGGCCAACCAGGCGCCGGCGCTGTACGCGATCTCGCTGCTGTTCGTGTTCCTGTGCCTGGTGGCGCTGTACGAGAGCTGGTCGATCCCGTTCGCGGTGATGCTGGCGGTGCCGGTGGGCGTGTTCGGTGCGGTGCTGCTGATGACCTTGCGCGGCCTGGAGAACGACGTCTACTTCCAGGTCGGCCTGCTGACCACGGTGGGCCTGGCGGCGAAGAACGGCATCCTCATCGTCGAGTTCGCGCGCGACCTCGAGCACCGCGGCGAAAGCCTGCTCGCCGCGACCCTGCACGCAGTGCAGATGCGCCTGCGGCCGATCCTGATGACCTCGCTGGCGTTCCTGCTCGGCGTGCTGCCGCTGGTGTTCAGCAAGGGCGCCGGCTCGGCCGCGCGCCACTCGCTGGGCACCGGCGTCACCGGCGGCACCCTGGCCTCGATCACCCTGGGCTTGTTCTTCGTGCCGCTGTTCTACGTGATCGTGCGCCGCCTGTTCCCTGGACCGGCGGTCGCCAAGTCGGAGGCGCAGGCATGAGCGCGATCTCTCGGATGAGCGTGGCGGTGGCCACGTTGCTGGCCCTGTCCGGCTGCACCCTGGCGCCGACCTACGTGCGCCCGGCGGCGCCGGTGCCGGCGGACTTGGCGGCGGTCGACGCGGCACCCGCCGCGGGCACCGCCACCGATACGCTGGCGATGCCGGACTGGCAGCAGGTGTTCCTGGATCCGCGGCTGCGCCAGACCATCGCGCTGGCCTTGCAGAACAACCGCGACCTGCGCGTGGCGGTGCTGTCCATCGACAAGGCGCGTGCGCAGTACCGAATCCAGCGCGCCGCGCAGTTGCCCTCGTTCGATGCCAACGCCAGCATGAGCCGCGGCCGCAGCAGCGCCGCCAGCAACGACGACGGCGTCTCCCAGGTCAGCACCAGCGACACCCTGCAGGTGGGGCTGAGCAGCTGGCAGCTGGATCTGTTCGGGCAACTGCGCAGTCTCAAGCAGGAAGCCCTGCAGAACTGGCTGTCCAGTGCGGAAAACCAGCGTAACGTGCGCCTGACCCTGGTCGCCCAGGTCGCCGCGGCGTGGCTGACCGTGGGCGCCGACCAGGCGCAACTGGATCTGGCGCAGCAGACCCTGGACAGCCAGGCGCAGACCCTGCAACTGACCGAACGCCGCCACAGCATCGGCAGCGCGTCCGGGCTGGATCTGGCGCAGCAGCAGACCAGCGTGGAGTCGGCGCGCGTGGCCGTCGCCAGCGCCGCCACCCAGCTGGCGCAGGCGCGCGATGCGCTGCAATTGCTGGTCGGCGCGCCGGTGGAGGCGGCGCTGCTGCCCACCGCGCAGGCGATGCAGGACAGCGTGGCGCTGGCGCCGCTGCCGGCGCACCTGTCCTCGACGGTGTTGCTGCAGCGTCCGGACGTGCTCGCCGCCGAGCACAGCCTGCAGGCGGCCAATGCCGACATCGGCGCCGCGCGCGCGGCGTTCTTCCCGTCGCTGAGCCTCACCGCGTCCACCGGGCGCAGCAGCGATGCATTGTCCACGCTATTCTCCGCCGGCAGCCGCACCTGGTCGTTCGTGCCCAGCATCACCGCGCCGATCTTCCACGCGGGCGCGCTGAAGGCCTCGCTGGACGCCTCCAAGCTCGGCAAGGACATCGCCGTGGCGCAGTACGAGAAGGCGATCCAGTCGGCCTTCGCCGAAGTGGCCGACGCCCTGGCCACGCGCGACCACCTGCAGGCGCAGCTGACCGCGCAGCAGGCCCTGGTCGACGCCAGCCAGCGCAGCTACACCCTGGCCGAGGCGCGCTACCGCGCCGGCCTGGACGGCCACCTGCCGGTGCTGGATGCGCAGCGTTCGCTGTTCGCCGCGCAACAGGCGCTGATCGCACTGCGCCTGCAGGACGCCAGCAACCGCGTCACCCTGTACCAGGTGCTCGGCGGCGGCGCCGACGCCCAGGCCCAGGCTCAGGCCGCTACCGCGCCCTGAACCGCGATCGAGGCAGGCCCCAGGGCGGGCCTGCGGCGAGCGCGAAGCAGGCCTGTGCGAGCCTGAGCGAGCAGGAGCGTCGCCACGCACGACGCTTCTCTTGTGGGAGGGACTTCAGTCCCGACGCGACGGCAATCGAACGCCTATCCAACCCCATACACCCAGGCAACGCCGCGCGCGCCCTCGCCGCACACAACACGACAGCCCTGCGCCACCGTCTCGATAGCTGAACGCGGCGATGCACCCCGGCGGACGTCGTAGACAAATGCCGGATGCCGCCGCGCCGCCGATCGTTCGTCGCACACGCCGCAGGCCGCGCCGGACGCCTCTTCAGCGCATTGGCGACACCCTCGACGCCACAGCGGCATGCCGGGCACTGCACCAGGCTTGGGCCATAATCGCGGCGACTCACTCCAGGTATGCCGCACCCGATGAAGATTCCCCCGAGCCTGCAGCCGCTGATCGACGATGGCGTCATCGACGGCGTGCTGCGCCCGCTCAAGAGCGGCAAGGAGGCCGCGGTCTACGTGGTCCAGGCCGGCGACGACGTGCTCTGCGCCAAGGTCTACAAGGACATGGCACAGCGCAGTTTCCAGGCGCGCGTGCAGTACCAGGAAGGGCGCAAGGTGCGCGGCAGCCGCCAGGCGCGGGCGATCGGCAAGGCCAGCAAGTTCGGCCGCCGCGAGCAGGAAGCGGCGTGGAAGGACACCGAGGCCAACACCCTGTACCAGCTGGTGGACGCCGGCGTGCACGTGCCGCAACCGCGCGGCTACTTCCACGGCGTGCTGCTGATGGACCTGGTCACCGACGCCGATGGGCAGAGCGCGCCGCGGCTCAGCGAAGTCGAACTGGAGCCGGCGCAGGCGCAGGCCTTCCACGCGCAACTGGTCGGCGACGTGGTCAGGATGCTGTGCCTGGGCCTGGTCCACGGCGACCTGTCCGAATACAACGTGCTGGTCGGCGCCGATGGTCCGGTGGTGATCGACTTCCCGCAGGTGGTCAGCGCCGCCGGCAACAACGCCGCCCGCAGCATGCTGCTGCGCGACGTGCATAACCTGCGCGACTGCCTGGGCCGCTTCGCGCCCGAGCTCAATGCCACCCACTACGGCGAGGAGATGTGGGCGCTGTACGAGAAGGGCACGCTGCGCCCGGACAGCGTGCTCACCGGCCGCTTCACCTTCGACAGCCGTCGCGCCGACGTGCGCGCCGTGCGCGCCTCGATCGAGGACGCGCGGCAGGAAGCCATCATCCGCCAGCAGGGCCGCGAAGCCGCCGCGCAGGACGACTGAGCCGCGTTCCGCCACGCAGCGCGCAAGTCCATGCTGCGCCGCAATGTGGCGGCACCGCGTGCGCGCCCGCCGCCAGCGTGTGCCCCAAGCCGCGCAATGCCTCGCCACGCCTGCATCGCACGCGCATCCGCGCCGCGACGATCGGCCGCCTGTCGCTGATCCGCCGCTGGCGCGCACGGGCGTCCCGGTTCGCTTATTTGCGAAAATGGTTATTGAAAATAACAATCTGCCCGACGCCGCTTGCGTAGCCGCCCCGGGAGGGCCACCCATGTATTTCGATCCAGACGTCGTGCGTTTCTTCGCCCAGGCCCAGCAGTCCGGGCAGCCGCCGATGGAGGAACTGCCCTTGCCCCAGGCGCGGGCGATGATGCGCGGCGTCGCCGCGCAGTTCGGTTTCCCGCGCGTGGAGATGGCCGAGCTGCGCGACCTGCAGGCACCGGGCCCGGCCGCCCCGATTCCGCTACGCCTGTACCGCCCGCACGGCCTCGACACGGGGCCGGCGCCGACCTGCCTCTACGCGCACGGCGGCGGTGGCGTGGTCGGCGACCTCGATTCGCACGACGACGTGTGCAGGCAACTGGCTGCGCGTGCCGGTTGCCAGGTGCTGGCGGTGGACTACCGGCTGGCGCCCGAGCATCCGGCGCCGGCTGCTATCGAGGACGTGATCGCGGTGGTGCAGTGGCTGGCCGCGCACCCAGGCGAGGTCGGCGCCGATCCGCAGCGCTTGGCCATCGCCGGCGACAGCATGGGCGGCGCCCTGGCGGCCAGCGCCGCAGTGGCCGCACGCGATGCCGGCATCGCCCTGCGCTGCCAGATCCTGATCTATCCGCTGACCAACCTGCGTGCGGACAATCCCTTCCCCTCGCGCGTGCACAACGCCGGCATCCCGCCGTTGACCGAAGCGGCGATGCGCTTCTTCGACCGTCAGTACCTGCCCGACCCGTCGCTGGGGTCGGACTGGCGCATCTCGCCGGTGGTCGCGCCGGACGTGGCCGGCGTCGCCCCGGCGCTGGTGGTGCTCGCCGAGCGCGACGCGCTGCACGACGAAGGCCTGCACTACGCGCAGCGCCTGCGCGAGGCCGGCGTGGAAACCCTGGTGCGCGTCCACCCCGGCATGATCCACGGCTTCATCAACATGGGCAGCGTGATGCGCGTGGCCGGCGAAACCCTGGACCTGGCCGCGCTGCTGCTGCGCCAGCGGCTGCTGCCGGTGGCCACGTAGGACTGAGCCTCACCGCAGCGCGTACCACCTCCCGGCAATCGCCGCCGGTGCTGGCACGCGCTGCCTCGCCTGGAGCCATGTGCCAGTCGCGCGGATGCGTCGGCTTCCGTAGTCAAAGCCCCTCTCCCCCCGGGAGAGGGGTTGGGGTGAGGGTCCGGGAGCGCAGCGCCGCTCCGGACCTTAGTGCACCATCCGTACCCTCATCCGCCCCTTCGGGGCACCTTCTCCCGAGGGGAGAAGGGAAAAACAAAGGAGCGGCTGGCCGCTTGGTGACATCGGCAGCCCGCAGCGCGGATGCCGTTGATTTGCACGGTGACGCGCGGCCGGTCTGCCGCGCCGCACTCAGCGCGGAGTGATGCCCAGCAGTTGCCGGAACGCCTCGTCCAGCTCGCGCTGGTCGCCGCTGCCCGCCGGCAGCGGCGGTGCGCTGGCCTCCATCCGCTGCAACTCCGCGTCCAGGAAATCGCTGATCGCCGGAATCCGCGGGCCGTCCTCGACCTCGGCCGATGCGCGTTTCTTGTCCAGCAAGGCGTCGATCGCCTCGCGCAGGGCACCGGACGGAACCAGGGCATCCAGCAGGGAGGCGAAGGCCATCGGCGGCATGCCGTGCCCACGTTCGATCCATTGGCAGGCCAGCACGGGCCGCAACACGTAAAGGTACTTCTTGGTGCGGATGCGCTCGCCGCGCAGATAGCCGCGGTAGTTGCCCTTGGCCATGCTGAAGTAATGCCACCAGGTCGCCAGCGGCGAATAGAAGCGTTCGGCCATCTCCCGCAGCGTCGCCACGGCCGCGGCGTCCTGCCGGTACACCACCGGCGACTGCAGCCACTCCAGCAAGGTCGGGTTGGATTTGGACACCAAGCGCAAGGCCTTGCGCAGGTCCCAACCGCTGACATCCAGGTCGCTGTCGATCGGCAGCTCGATCACGTCGCGCTGTGGCTCGCCCGGCCCGGTCCGTTCGTTGACGGTGAGGTACCAGTCCGGCTGATGCACATAGACGAAGCGCGCGTCGTAGTCGCTGTCGGGCGAGGAAAAGCCCCAGCCGCGGCTGCCGGATTCGCAGGCCAGCAGGAT
This sequence comes from Xanthomonas sp. NCPPB 3174, assembly GCF_056725205.1. Lineage (NCBI taxonomy): Bacteria > Pseudomonadati > Pseudomonadota > Gammaproteobacteria > Lysobacterales > Lysobacteraceae > Xanthomonas > Xanthomonas sp. NCPPB 3174. Next base: position 451,879 of record NZ_CM161517.1, read on the forward strand.
GCGGACATCGTGGCGCTGTTCGATGTCCTGCAGCGCGGTGAGCACGGCAGCGCGCTTGTCGGCGGCGATCGGGTGGATCGCCATGTCGGGCGAGGCGGAGGGCGCGGGCGCTGCAACGTCGATCGAAGGCGCCATCACGCCACCCGGCTACGCCGCGCGCGTTCCAGATGCACCAGCAGCAGCGAGATCGCCGCCGGGGTCATGCCGGGGATGCGCTGCGCCTGGCCCACGGTCTGCGGGCGCACGCGCTCGAGCTTCTGCTGCACTTCGGCCGACAGCCCGCGCACCTGCGCGTAGTCGAAGGCGGCCGGGATCGGGGTGTCCTCGTGGCGCTGCTGGCGCGCGATCTCCTCGCGCTGGCGGTCCAGGTAGCCGGCGTACTTGATGCCGATCTCCACCTGTTCGGCCACCTGCGCGTCGGCCACGCCGGGACCCAGCGACGGCACCCGCATCAGCGCGGCGTAGTCCAGCTCCGGGCGCTTGATCAGGTCCAGCACGGTGGTCTCGCGGCTCACCGCCACGCCCAGCGTCGCCGCGACCTCGCGGCCCAGCGCGTTGCCCGGCGTGGCCCACAGCGCACGCAGACGCTCGTTCTCGCGCGCCACCGCCTCCTGCTTGGCCTGGAACCGCGCCCAGCGCGCTTCGTCGACGATGCCCAGGTCGTGGCCGATGCCGGTCAGGCGCGCGTCGGCGTTGTCCTCGCGCAACTGCAGCCGGTATTCGGCGCGGCTGGTGAACATGCGGTACGGCTCGCTGGTGCCATGGGTGATCAGGTCGTCGATCAGCACGCCGATGTAGGCCTGGTCGCGACGCGGCGACCACGGCTCCAGACCGCGCACCTGGCGCGCGGCGTTGAGGCCGGCGATCAGGCCCTGCGCGGCGGCTTCCTCGTAGCCGGTGGTGCCGTTGATCTGCCCGGCGAAGAACAGCCCGGGCATGGCCTTGGTCTCCAGCGAGGCCTTGAGCCCGCGCGGGTCGAAGAAGTCGTATTCGATGGCGTAGCCGGGGCGGGTGATGTGCGCGCGCTCGAAGCCGCGGATCGAGCGCACCAGCTCCAGTTGCACATCGAACGGCAGCGAGGTGGAGATGCCGTTGGGATAGATCTCGACCACGTCCAGGCCTTCCGGCTCGACGAAGATCTGGTGGCTGGCCTTCTCGGCGAAGCGCACGACCTTGTCCTCGATCGAGGGGCAGTAGCGCGGGCCGATGCCTTCGATCTGGCCGGTGTACAGCGGCGAGCGGTCCAGCGCACCGCGGATGATGGCGTGGGTGCGCTCGGTGGTGTGGGTGATCCAGCACGAGACTTGGCGCGGGTGCTGCGCCACCTCGCCCAGGAACGACATCACCGGCAGCGGATCGTCGCCGGGCTGTTCCTCCATCGCCGCGTAGTCCAGGCTGCGCCCGTCGATGCGCGGCGGGGTGCCGGTCTTGAGCCGGTCCACGCCGAAGCGGCCGTCGCGCAGCGCCTGCGCCAGCGCGGTGGCCGGCGGATCGCCGGCGCGGCCGCCGGCGTACTGGGTCTGGCCGATGTGGATCTTGCCGGCCAGGAAGGTGCCGGCGGTCAACACCACCGCGGCCGCCTCGAAACGCAGCCCGGTCTGGGTCAGCACGCCGCGCACGCGCTCGCCGTCCATCACCAGGTCGTCCACCGCGGCCTGGAACACGGTCAGGTTCGGCTGCGCCTCGACCAGGCGCCGGATCGCGCTGCGGTACAGGCTGCGGTCGGCCTGGCAGCGGGTCGCGCGCACCGCCGGGCCCTTGGACGCGTTGAGGGTGCGCCATTGGATGCCGGCCAGATCCGCGGCCTGGGCCATCGCCCCGCCCAGCGCGTCGATCTCCTTGACCAGGTGGCCCTTGCCGATGCCGCCGATGGCCGGGTTGCAGCTCATCGCCCCCACCGTCTCCACGTTGTGGGTCAGCAGCAGGGTGCGGGCGCCGGCGCGCGCGGACGCCAGCGCCGCCTCGGTGCCGGCATGGCCGCCGCCGATCACGATCACGTCATGGCGGTAGAAAGAGTCGCTCATCGGGGTCTCGTCGGCCGGCGCGGGGCCGGCGGCAGGGGGCGGCAAGGCGGGTCGCCCAGGGTGTGAACAGGAATTTTAGCGGTTGCATCACAAATTGCAGATCCGGGCCTCAAGTTGGCACGCAATCTGCAGATATTCCTACTGCACCCAACGTGGCAATGCGTCAGGGGCGTATGACTGGAATTGGAACAGGGGCCAGTCACGCGCACGTTGGGGGAGCTGGGGGCCGGTAGTCGGGGGACTACCGGCCCTTTTTTATGCCCGTTTTTCGCCGGTCGCCGGCGCCGCGCCAGCAATGACAAGGGCCCAACGCGAAAAGCCCCGGCGGACCGGGGCTTTTCGTTGTGAGGCGCCGACGCCCGACAGGGCCGGAACAGGGGGGATCCAGATTTCCCTGTCGGACATCGACATAGACGGTGGGGTCAACCCCTTCGGGTCATAAAGCGACGCAGGCGGTCACCCCGTAGGACGTAGATTGCGTGCTGGGACAGGCGAACGCAAGCCCTTTCTCAGGGCTCGAGTGTGCGACGTGTCCCATTGCTGCGTCCCATATTGCCGGGGCGCGGTGCGGGCGGCCGCTGGACCCCCTCGGGCCGCTGCATCGCCGGGCGCGGCGGCTGCATCGACTGCGGCCGCGGCGTCGAATTGAGCGCGTCCGGACGGCGCAGGCGGTCCAGGTTGCGCCAGGGCGACGGCACCCGGCCGCCGACGCTGGGCGGCGGCGGCGGCGGTGCCGAACCGCCGTCGTCCGGCCGCGGACGCGGCGGCGGGCGGTGGCGCGGGCCGTCGTAGCCGCGATAGTAGTAGTAAGGCACCCCGTACCCGTAGTAGCCGTAGTAGGCCGGGCCGTAACCGTAGTAGGGCACGGCGCCGTACGGCGAGTAGTACTCGGAGTAACCGGGCGGATAGCGGTATTCGACCGAGGGCGCGCCGCGGTAGTAGCCACCGTCGCCGCCTCCGGCGTAGTCGTAGGTGGCACAGCCGCCCAGTGCGGCCAGCAGTCCAGCGGCGCAGATCAGGCGCAGTTTCATGACGTTTGCCCTCCAGCAGGCTGGCTGACAGGTTCGGTCCGTTGCATTGAATCCCCCCTTAACTTCCCGCGATGCACTTGAACGCTTAAGTCGCGCGCAACGGCGGCGAACCTGCGCCGGTTGCGGACGCTGCAGTTTGGCGACGATACGCTACCCTTTCGCGCATGGTCTCACGTTTTCTGCCCGAGTTCGGCGACGTCCTGGCGGCCGCCGCACGCATTGCCGCGCATGCGCGGCCGACCCCGGTGCTGCGTTCGCGGGCGCTGGATGCCGCCACCGGCGCGCAGCTGTACTTCAAGGCCGAACACCTGCAGCGCGGCGGCGCGTTCAAGTTCCGCGGCGCCTGCAACGCGGTGTGGGCGCTGGATCCGGAACAGGTGGCCCGCGGGGTGGTCACCCACTCCTCGGGCAACCATGGCGCGGCCCTGGCCTTGGCTGCGCGTACCCGCGGCATCGGCTGCCATGTGGTGGTGCCGGAAGGCGCGGTCGCCGCCAAGCTCGCCAATATCGCCCGCCATGGCGCCACCCTGTGGCGCTGCGCGCCGAGCATCGCCGCACGCGAGGCGCTGTGCGCGCAGGTGCAGCACGACACCGGCGCGACCCTGGTGCATCCCTATGCCGATCCGGCGGTGATCGCCGGGCAGGGCACCGCCGCGCTGGAACTGCTGGACGCCAGCGGCGGGCTGGACCTGCTGGTGGTGCCGGTGGGCGGCGGCGGCCTGGCCGCGGGCAGCCGCCTGGCCCTGTCGGCGCAGGCGCCGCAGGCGCAACTGTTGCTGGCCGAGCCGGCCGGCGCCGCCGACACCGCGCGCTCGCTGGCCGCCGGCGAGCGCCGCCTGGACATGGTCCCGGATACCGTGTGCGACGGCCTGCGTGGCAGCCTGGGCGAGCCGAACTTCGCCCTGCTGCACGGCCAGGCCGAGGTGCTGGTGGTGGAGGACGCGGCCACCGTGGCGGCGATGCGGCTGCTGTGGCAGGTGCTCAAGCAGGTGGTGGAGCCGTCCTCGGCGATCGCCCTGGCGGCGGTGCTGGCGCAGCCGGCGCGCTTCGCCGGGCGCCGGGTGGGGGTGATCCTGTCCGGCGGCAACGTCGACCTGGACGCCCTGCCGTGGGGCGCGGCATGAGCGCGCGGCGCGGGTCCCGCTGGCTGCGCTGGCTGGTGCGCCTGGCGGCGCTGCTGGGGCTGTGGCTGCTGGGCGTGGCGATCTACATCGTCTGGGTCGGCGACCGCGACCAGGCGGCGCCGGCGGACGCGATCATCGTGCTCGGCGCCGCGGCCTACGACGCCAAGCCCTCGCCGGTGTTCGAGGAGCGCATCCGCCACGGCCTGGACCTGTACCAGCGCGGCTACGCGCCGACCCTGATCTTCACCGGCGGCTTCGGCAACGGCGCGCGCTTCGCCGAGTCGCAGGTGGCCCGGCGCTATGCGCTGCGCCACGACGTGCCGGCCGACGCGATCCTGATCGAGACGGTCTCGCGCACCACCCGGCAGAACCTGATCGAGGCGCGCCGGCTGATGCGCGAGCACGGCCTGCACCGGGCCATCGTGGTCAGCGATCCGCTGCACATGGCGCGGGCGCTGCGGCTGTGCGAGGAGCTGCAGATCGACGCGCTGGCCTCGTCGACGCCGAGTAGCCGCTTCCGCAGCTTCCAGACCCGCTGGCGCTTCCTGCTGCAGGAGCTGTACTTCTTCCATCGCGACCTGCTGGAGCGGGGCGTCGAGCACGGCGGCGAGACCGTATGATGGGGCCTTTCCCCGGCCGGAGGGCGGCAGCCATGAGCAACCACGGAGTTCCTGCGCAGGACCAGGCCATCGCCCTGGTCCAGGCCTATTACGCGGCGTTCAACCGCGGCGACTGGGACGGCATGCTGGGCATGCTCAGCGACGACGTCGCCCATGATCTCAACCAGGGCGCGCGCGAGACCGGCAAGGACGCGTTCGCCGCCTTCCTGCAGCGCATGAACGCCAGCTACCGCGAGCAGCTGCACGACATCGTGGTGCTGGCCGCGCAGGACGGCCGCCGCGCCGCCGCCGAGTACGTGGTGCATGGCGAATACCACCACACCGACACCGGCCTGCCGGAGGCGCGCGGCCAGCGCTACGTGCTGCCGGGCGGGGCGTTCTTCGACATCCGCGACGGCAGGATCGCCCGGGTGAGCAACTACTACAACCTGGAAGACTGGATCGCGCAGGTCTCCGCCTGAGCCGCGCGCCGGCCTGAGGCCGGGCGCGTTCGGCGCTGTCGCAAAACTGTCCGCCGGCCGTCATCTGCGGCCGCAGGCGCGGTGACTATGGTCGCCGCGTCGACCGAGAGGACTGCCGATGCGCGCGCTGCTTCGTTCCCCGGCCGTCGCGGTGGCGCTGCTGGCCTGCACGCTCGCGCTGGCCCTGCTCGGCGCCCGCGGCATCTGGGATGCCGACGAGGGCCGCTACTCCAATGTCGCGCTGAACATGCTGCACAGTGGCGACTGGCTCACGCCCCGGCGCAGCGAGGACGTGGCGCACTGGACCAAGCCGCCGCTGACCTACTGGGCGATCGCCGCCAGCGTCGCCGCGTTCGGGCCGTCGCCGTGGGCGGCGCGGTTGCCGTCGGCGCTGTCCTACCTGCTGTGCGTGCTGCTGGTGTGGCGCCTGGCCGCGCGGCTGTTTCCCGAACGCCCTGAGCTGCCGGCGCAGGCGGCGCTGCTGTACGCGACCATGCTGGCGCCGTTCGGCGCGGCGCAATGGATTTCCACCGACTTCCTGCTCGCCGCCTGCGAGACCCTGGCGGTGTGGGCCTTCGTCGAAGCGCGGGCGCATCCGCCCGGACAGGGCAAGCGCTGGATCGCGGCGATGTGGGCCGGCTTCGCCCTGGCGTTCATGACCAAGGGGCCGCCGGGCCTGCTGCCGTTGCCGGCGCTGCTGCTGTTCAACGCGGTGACGCCGGGGCCGCCGCGGCGCGCGCTGCAGCTCTCCGGCATCACGCTGTTCGTGGTGCTGGCGCTGCCCTGGTACCTGGCGGTGATCCACGGCCATCCGGGATTGCTGCAGTACTTCGTCGGCGACGAGGTGGTCAAGCGCGTGGCCAGCGACGCGTTCGGGCGCAACGCGCAGTGGTACGGCTGGGCGGTGGCGTATGCGCCGATCCTGGTCCTGGGCACGCTGCCGTGGACGCCGGCGCTGGCGCGCTGGGCCTGGCAGTTGCCGCGGCAGCTGCGGCAGTGGTGGCGCACGCCGGCGCTGCGCCTGCAGCAGGCTGCGCCGCTGCTGCTGACCCTGTGGCTGCTGCTGCCGCTGCTGGTGCTGTGCCTGTCGCGCTCGCGGCTGCCGCTGTACGTGCTGCCGCTGTTCGTGCCGCTGGCGTTGCTGGCGGCGTGGCAGCGCGCGCAGGAGGGGCGCGCGCCGTGGCGCTGGCCGTGGCTGCTGGGCTGGTGCGGGTTGCTGCTGGCGCTCGAACTGGCCGTGGCGCTGCTGCCCACGCACAAGGATGCCGGCGCCTGGGCGCAGGCGATCGCGCAGCGTGCCGGCGCGCCGGTGCGCGAGGTGGTGTTCGTCGAGGACATGGCGCGCTACGGCCTGCGCCTGGAACTGGGCGCGCAGGTGCGCAAGATCCGCCTAGAGCCGTTGCAGGACACGCCGCGTTTCGGCCCCGAATACGACGCCGATCTGCTCACGGTATTGCGGCAGCCCCGCGCCGGGCGCGTGTGGGTGTGCAAGCAGGACGTCTGGCCGCAGGTCGCCGCGCGCCTCGCGGCGCAGGGCGCGCAGGCGCAGGTGTTGGGAACGCCGTATCAGGGCCGGGTGCTGTTCCGGGTGCGGCCCGACTCAGTCGCCGCGGCGGCGGATCGGGATCGCTGACAGCGGCACCGCGGCGATCTCGCCGCCGCCCTCGCGGATCGGTGCGCCCGGCGGCGGTGCCCAGGCGTGTGCGTAGATCACTTCCCAGGTGCTGGGCAGGGTGCCGTCGGCGCCACGCAGCGGCTCGTAGGCGGCAGTGGCGGCGGCGAACCGGCCGCGCCCGGTGAGGGTGTGGCGGCGCGCCTGCAGCGCGTTGGTGGCGCCGATCGCGCGCAGTTCGCGCATCAGCGCGGGCAGGTCCGGATAGGTCAGGTTGAACACGTCGCGGTCCAGCACCGGATCGCGGAAGCCGGACAGCATCAGCGCATCGCCGAACTGCGCGATCGGCGCGAAGCGGCTCACGTGCGGCGTGGTCCGGTCGGCCTGGGCAAAAGCCTCGCGCAGCTCGATCAGGGTGTCCGGACCGAAGCTGGAACACAGCAGCAGGCCGCCGGGGCGCAGCACGCGGCGGAACCCGGCGAACACCGCCGGCAGGTCCTCGACCCACTGCAGGCACAGATTGCTGAAGATCACATCGACGCTGTACTCGGCCAGCGGCAGCGCGCGCGCGTCGGCGCAGACGCGGCCGAACGGCTTCCACCAGCCGGCCTGGCGCTTGGCCTGCTGCAGCATCGGCAGGGCCTGGTCGAGCGCGATCACCTGCGCGCGCGGCCAGCGCTTCTTCATCGCCGCCGCGGCGTGCGCTGGGCCGCTGCCCACGTCCAGCACCACCTGCGGCACGCGGTCGCCGAGGTAATCCAGCGATTCCAGCAAGCGCCCCTGCACCTCGCGCTGCAGCGCCGCGGCGGCGTCGTAACTGGCGGCCGCACGCGCGAACGCGCGGCGGATGTGCTGGGAATCGAACGCGGAAGGATCCATCCGCGCATTATCGCCGCCGCCGTCGCGCCGCGGCCAGGGGTGGCGCGGATCACCGCGTTGCGCACTTCGCGCCGATCCAGCGGCGCGAAAGCCGCTACGTCCTCCCGATGCCGAATCCAGCCGGTTCCTTATCGCCGCCTTTCCCTCGCGGCCAGCGTGGTCCGCAGATCATCATGTTCAGCACCTCGCACCGACCAGGCGGCGCGACCGCGGCTGTGCATCCCCACTCCCGAATCCCCAATTCCGGCTCTTCAGAATGTCCCCGGATAGCTGCCGCCATCCAGCAACAGGTTCTGCCCGCTCAGATACCCGGCCTGCGCGCTGCACAGGAAGGCGCAGGCCGCGCCGAACTCTTCCGCGGTACCGAAGCGCCCGGCCGGGATCTGCCGGCGCTTGCGTTCGGCCAGGTCGGCGGGGTCGATGCCCTCGCGCTGCGCGGCGTGGGCGATGTTGCCACGCAGGCGGTCGGTGTCGAACTGCCCCGGCAGCAGGTTGTTGATGGTGACGTTGTGCGCCACCGTGCGTCGCGCCAGCCCGGCGACGAAGCCGGTAAGGCCCGCCCGTGCGCCGTTGGACAGGCCCAGGCTGTCGATCGGCGCCTTCACCGCGGCGGAGGTGATGTTGACGATGCGGCCGAAGCCGCGCGCCTGCATCGCATCGACGGTGGCGCGGATCAGTGCGATCGGCGCCAGCATGTTGGCGTCGAGCGCGCGCAGCCAGTCCTCGCGTTCCCAGTCGCGAAAATCGCCCGGCGGCGGCCCGCCGGCATTGTTGATCAGGATGTCGACCTGCGGGCAGGCGGCCAGTGCGGCGGCGCGTCCGGCCTCGGTGGCGATGTCCGCGGCCACCGCGACCACCTCGCCACCGCCGTCGAGCGCGCGCAACTGCGTCGCGGCCGCATCGAGCCCGGCCTGGCCGCGCGCCACGATCGCCACGTGCACGCCCTCGCGCGCCAAGGCCTGCGCGCAACCCAGTCCCAGCCCCTTGCTCGCGGCGCACACCAGCGCCCACTTGCCGGCGATTCCCAGGTCCATGCTTGCACTCCGGTTCGATGGAGCCGCGATGATCGGACATCGGCCCGGTGGCGGCCAGCGTCACATCGCGACGTTGAGGACACGGAGTACGCACGGCAGGTGCAGGAGCGGCTTCGCTGCGCAGCGTTTTGCTGCCATGCGTCGCGACTGAAGTCGTTCCCACGGGGGTGGCCGGCATCCTTGTGGGAGGGACTTCAGTCCCGACGACGGAGGCTGTCAGTCCGCTTTCGGCGTCGCTTGTCGCGGCTGCATGACAGTTGAGTTCCGCGGTGCAGCCGCTTGCGTGTTTCTGACGTCGGCGCGGGTCGCGTGATGCAATGTGGGAGTCAACTGTCATGCAGCGCGCGACGCGCGAAATGGTGCGCGCTTTCCGATGGCGCAATGCGTTGGGACTGAAGTCCCTCCCACAGTGCGCCCGGCGGGCTCGCCGCAAGCGCCTGTAGGAGCGGCTTCAGCCGCGACCGATGAAGCAGGCGTGTCGCGGCTGAAGCCGCTCCTACGACAGCATCGTGGAACGCGCGCCGCGACGCCGCTAGTCCAGCGTTGCCAGGAATCCGCGCAGTGCTTCGGCCACGGTGTCGGCATGACCGAGGAACGGGGCGTGGCCGCCGCCGGCGACGATCAGTGCGCGCGCGTTCGGCGCCAGCGCCGCGGCGGCCTCCATGCCCGCGGGCGGGACCAGGCGGTCGCGCTGGCCGCCGATCCACAGGCTGGGCACGCGCAGGCCGGGCAGGGCGCGGCGCAGGTCGGTGCGTTCCAGCAGGGTCAGGCCGTCCTGCAGCACGTGTGGATCGGGTGCGCCGCGGGCGTCGAGCGCTTCGCGCAGGGTGCGCAGTTCGGCGCGGGCATGCGCCGAGCCGAGCGTGTCCAGCGCCAGGAAGCGATCGAGGGTGCCGCGGTAGTCCTCGGCCAGATCGCGGCCGAACTGGGCGAACACCTGCGGTTCCACGGCGTGCGGCCAATCGCTGCCGCGCACGAAGCGCGGCGTCGCCGCGAGCATCGCCAGCCCGCGCACCTGCGGTTGCGTGGCGGCGGCGTGCAGCGCGAACAGCCCGCCCAGCGACCAGCCCAGCCACACCGCCGGCGGCGTGGCCGCGGCGATCGCGCTGACCACGTGCGGCAGTGCCAGCGGCGTGTCGTCACCGCGGCTGTGGCCGTGCCCGGGCAGGTCCACCAGGTGCAGGCGGTACTGCGCCGACAGGCGCTCGACCAATGGCGCGAAGATGCCGCCGTTCAACGCCCAGCCGTGCAGCAGGACCAGATTGGGGCCCTGCCCCAGGGTGTCGATATGCATCGTCGTCTATCGTCGCGAAGGAACAGGAAAGGCCGCGTCGGCCACCGCGTCAGTGCGAAGCGCGTTGCGCCAGCACCTGTGGCAGCAGCAGGCGCCACTGTCGGCGCGGGTAGTCGCGGGTGCACCAGGCGGATACGCGATGCGCACCGCGACGCTGCTCGATCGCCGCGCTCAGCCAGTCGCCGTCGATGCCTTGCCAGGCGCCGGCCGGCGTCAGCAGGTTCGGCGCCAGCCGCGAATGTACGTCCTCGCGCAGCATCTGCCACAGCGTGTCGGTGGCGAACGGCGAGGCGGCGAGTACCGCGGCGATCTGCGCATGCCGCGCGTCGACCGCATCGTCCAGATACAGCTCGGCCAGCGCGTCCCACACCGCGCGTCGCGCGGCGAGGTCGGTTGCGCTCACGCCGGCACGCCGGGCGGATGCGCGGCCACGCGATCGCGCGCCAGCGCCAGTGCGTCCAGCAGCGCCTGCACCTGCGCCGGCGTGTGCAGTGCCGACAGGGTCACCCGCAGCCGCGACTTGCCTTCCGGCACGGTCGGCGGACGGATCGCCGAGACCAGGTAGCCGGCCTGTTCCAGCGCCGCCGACCATGCCAGCGCGGTGCGCTCCTCGCCGCACAGCAGCGGCTGGATCGGCGTGTCCGAGGCCATCAGTTCCAGGCCATGGCGACGCGCGCCGCCGCGGAACAGGGCGATCAGTTCGACCAGGCGTTCGCGCCGCCACTGGTCGCGCCGTGCCAGCTTGACCGCCGCCAACGAGGCCGCGGCCTGCGCCGGCGGCAGCGCGGTGGTGTACAGATACGGCCGCGCGGTTTCGGCCAGGTGCCGGATCAGCGTGGCATCGCCGACCACCGCCGCGCCGTAGCCGCCGAGCGCCTTGCCCAGGGTCGCCAGTTGCAGCGGAACGTCGTCGACACCCAGGCCGGCCTCGGCGACGCTGCCGCGCCCCTGCGGGCCGACCACGCCGACGCCGTGCGCATCGTCCACGTACAGCAGCGCCTGTTGCGTGCGCGCCACCAGCGCCAGCGAGCGCAGCGGAGCGACGTCGCCGTCCATGCTGAACACACCATCGGTGGCCAGCATCGCCGCACCGTCGGCGGCGTGCTTGAGCTGGCGCATCGCGCCTTCGGCATCCAGGTGCGGATAGCGGCGCAGGCGGCAGCCGGCCAGGCGGCTGGCGTCGAGCAGGCTGGCGTGGTTGAGCCGGTCCTGCACGCACACGTCCTCTTCCTCGCTCAGCAGCGCCTGCTGCACCGCCAGGTTGGCGATGAAGCCGCTGCCGAACAGCAGCGCCTGCGGATAGCCGAGCCAGTCGGCGATCTCGTGTTCCAGCGCCTCGTGCAGCGCGTGGTGGCCGCACACCAGGTGCGAGGCGGTGGCGCCGGCGCCCTCGCGCGCGGCCGCGTCCTGCAGGGCCGCGACCACTTCGAACTGCTGCGCCAGGCCCAGGTAGTCGTTGCTGCAGAAGCCGGTCAGCCAGCGGCCGTCGACTTCCAGGCGCACGCCGTCGCGGCGGCCGACGCTGCGGCGCACGCGCAGGCGCCCCTGCGCTTCGCGCAAGGCGCGCGCGGACTGGATGCGGTCGTGCAGGTCGGGACGGGCCATGGGCGCGGGACGGGCATCTGGCGGGCTAGCGTAGCGCGTCCCCGGCCAAGCCGGACGCCGCCGGCGATGGACGGCCGGATCGGCGGACGGACGCGCGGCGTCAGACCAGGGCGGCGGCGATCGCCGGCGGGGTGGTGATGTCGGCGTGCACGGTGCCGGGATGGTCGTGCGCATCGGCATCCACCATCACCTGCATCGGCCGCAGCCCCAGCCGCGCGAACAGCGCCTGGTCGCGTTCGGTGTCCGGGTTGCCGGTGGTCAGCAGCTTCTCGCCGTAGAAGATCGAGTTGGCACCGGCGCAGAAGCACAGCGCCTGCAGTTCGTCGCTCATGCTTTCGCGCCCGGCCGACAGCCGCACCATCGCCCGCGGCATCGCGATGCGGGCGACGGCGATCGTGCGCACGAACTCGAACGGATCCAGCTCGACCGTGCCGTGTAGCGGCGTGCCGGCGACCTGCACTAGGCGGTTGATCGGCACCGAATCCGGATGCACCGGCAGGTTGGCCAGCGCCTGCAGCAGGCCGGCGCGCTGGTCGCGCGACTCGCCCATGCCGACGATGCCGCCGCAGCAGGTCTTCAGGCCGGCGTCGCGCACGTGGGTCAGCGTGTCCAGGCGGTCCTGGTACTGGCGGGTGTGGATGATCGAATCGTAGAAATCCGGTGCGGTGTCCAGATTGTGGTTGTAGTAGTCCAGCCCGGCGGACTTCAGTGCCTGCGCCTGCGCGCCGTCGAGCATGCCCAGGGTGGCGCAGGTTTCCAGGCCCAGCGCCTTCACCTCGCGGATCATCTCCGCCACCTTCGGGATGTCGCGGTCCTTGGGCGAGCGCCAGGCCGCGCCCATGCAAAACCGTGACGCGCCGGCGGCCTTGGCCTGGCGCGCCTTGTCCAGCACCGCCTCGGTGCTCATCAGCTTCTGCGCCTCCACGCCGGTGGCGTAGCGCTGCGCCTGCGGGCAGTACGCGCAGTCCTCCGGGCAACCGCCGGTCTTCACCGACAGCAGCGTGGACACCTGCACCTGCGCCGGGTCGAAGTGTTCGCGGTGCACCGCGGCGGCGCGGTGCAGCAGTTCCGGGAACGGCAGATCGAACAGGGCGAGCAATTCCTGGCGTTGCCAGTCGTGTCGGACGACAGCGGACATGGGGGTTTCCTGACGGTCAGCGGCTGGGAAAGCGGGCAGTCTGGTAAGCATGCAACGTCCTGTCAACTTCACGATGGCTGTTTTGGTTGACGGTGGCTGGCGCTGGCTGCAGCGCCGCCTGCTGCCGGAACGCTGCCTGGCCTGCGGGGAGCCCGGCGTGCCGGGTCTTGACCTGTGCGCGGCCTGTGTCGCTGGCGTGCCCTGGAATGCGGCGGCCTGTTGCCGCTGCGCGCTGCCGTTGCCGGCGCTGGATGCCGAGCAGGTCTGCGGCGCGTGCCAGCGTCGGCCGCCGTTGCTGGAGCGGGTGGCCAGCGCTTGCGTGTATGCGGCGCCGGTCGATGGCCTGTTGCGCCGCTTCAAGTTCCACCAGGACCTGGCCGCCGGGCGTCTGCTCGCCGCGCTGCTGCAGGCACGCTGCGCGACGTTGCCGCGGCCGCAGGCGCTGCTGCCGGTGCCGCTGCATCCGGCCCGGCTGCGCCAGCGCGGCTACGACCAGGCGCTGGAACTGGCGCGGCCACTGGCGCGCGCGCTGGCGCTGCCGCTGTGCCTGGAGCTGCAGCGGGTGCGGGCGACCGCGGCGCAATCCGAACTGGACGCCCGCGCACGCCGGTGCAATCTGCGTGGCGCGTTCGCGGTGCCGGATTCGGCAGTATTGCCGGCACATGTGGCGCTGATCGATGACGTGATGACCACCGGCGCGACCCTGCACGCCGCGGCAAAGGCGCTTCGCCGCGCCGGTGTGGAACGGGTCGATGCCTGGGTGGTGGCGCGGGTGCCGTGAGCGCTGCACCGGCTGTGCCTGCACTGCGTTGTGGACCTGGACCCGTGGCTATCGCGTGGCCTGTGGCCACGGCGTTGTTGCGTGCCGACGAAGCGCGCTGCCGAACCGCGTCCGTGTCAGCCGGCGCGCAACGCCAACGCTGCGGCAATGCCGGCGAAGATCGCCAGGCCGACCCAGTTGTTGTGCAGGAAGGCGCGGAAGCACGCGGCACGTTCGCGGTGCCGGGCCATGCGGAACTCGGCGGCGACCAGCAGCGCCGCCACGCCCAGCCCGGCCCAGTACCACACGCCCAGGTCCGCGCGGTGGCCGACGAAGGCGAGGGCGACGATCATCAGCGCGTACAGCACGCCCTGGATGACCAGGTCCAGTTCGCCGAACAGGATCGCGGTGGACTTGGAGCCGGCGCGCAGGTCGTCTTCGCGATCGACCATCGCATACCAGGTGTCGTAGGCGGTGGCCCACAGGATATTGACCGCGTACAGCAGCCAGCCCAGCGCAGGCACCTCGCCGCGCACCGCGGCGAAGGCCATCGGGATGCCCCAGCCGAAGGCCATGCCCAGGTAGACCTGCGGCAGGTAGGTGTAGCGCTTGAGGTAGGGATAGCTGGCGGCCAGGAACAGCCCGACCACGCTCAGGCCGATGGTCAGCGCGTTCATCGTCAGCACCAGTGCGAACGCGACCAGCATCAGCACCGCGAACACCGCCAGCGCCTCGCGGCCGCTGACCGCACCGGTGGCCAGCGGCCGGCTGCGGGTACGCTCGACCTGCGGGTCCAGCCAGCGGTCGGCGTAGTCGTTGATCACGCAGCCGGCCGAGCGGGTCAGCCAGACCCCGGCGGTGAACACGAACAGGGTCCACAGCGGCGGTACCCCGTCGGCAGCCAGCCACAGCGCCCACCAGGTCGGCCACAGCAGCAGCAGCACGCCGATCGGCCGGTCGCCGCGCAGCAGTTTCCAGTACTGGCCCAGGCGCGCGCGCGGCGGCAGCGCGGCAGGCGTTTCGTAGCGTTCGTAACCCATCGTGCAAGGGTAGCAGCCGGGTGGTGTGGGCGGCAGCACGCGGTGCCGTGGCTGCCTGCGCAGCTCGTCGGGCGGCTGTGAGGCCGCGAGGGGCGGGCATGGCGGGTGGAGGTGCGGACGGCGTGCCGGGCGGGCTGTTCTGCGCGGCCTGCAGAAGCGCCGGGAAACGAATCGGGCAGGCCCGGTTCGGTCGGCATCGGCGTCGCTGGCACGTCCGGCGCGAACGGGGTTGGAGCGGTGGCTGCGGATGCCGCACGCCCGTCGGCGCCCGGCTGTGGCCGGTATCGCCGATGGGGGAGACGCGGCCGACGAATGTCGTTAGAATGCGCGTCCGTTGCGCCCGTAGCTCAGCCGGATAGAGTAGTGGCTTCCGAAGCCATTGGTCGGGGGTTCGAATCCCTCCGGGCGCGCCATCCAGTCCTGCCCCTGCGTCCTTCGCATCGCCTTTTCCGACGAGCGCGTGCTCGGTCAACAGGCCCGCAGGCGCCGCAGCGCGCATGCCGGCGACGCGGCTATCGTATGCGCATGCCAGCGCTCATCGTTCCCATTCCTGCTCTTGTGCCTGCCCATCCTGCCGCCTGTTGCGCCGCAGATGCCGGCATCGTCGGCCCGTGCCTGCGCATCCGGCGCACCGCGCAGGTTTGCGCTCTGACATGACCATTCCGCGTACCGTCAGTCCGCGCACCGCGTTGCCCAAGCCCGCGGTGCGCAGGTTGGGTGCGGACGATGCGCTGGCCTATCTGCGGGTAGGCGAGGGCGCACCAGTGTTTCTGGTGCACGGGGCGCTGTGCGACTACCGCTACTGGGCGCCGCAGGTGCGCGGACTGGCCGACCGCTTCCAGCTCAGCGCGCTGAGCCTGGGCCAGTACTACCCGCGGCTGCCGTCGGCGTCGCGGCATGCATTCGGCTGGCGCTGGCATGCGCAGCAGCTCGCCGCCTTCATCGCCGAGGAGGCGCGGCCGGTGCACCTGGTCGGCCATTCTCGCGGCGCGGCCGTCGCCTGGCAGGCGGCATTGCTGCGTCCGGACGCCATCGCCAGCCTGACCCTGTTCGATCCCGGCGGCCCGCAACCGCAGGGCCTGCCGGCCGCGGTGCAGGCGGTCCGCGCGCAGGCGATCGCGTTGCTGCAGGGCGGCCAGGTCGAGGCCGGCCTGGAATGCTTCGTCGATTCGGTCAGCCAGCCCGGCGCCTGGGCGCGCAGCAGCGCGAGCTTCCGGCAGATGGTGCGCGACAACGCGCAGACCCTGGTGCCGCAGATCGCCGACGCGCTGCCGGCGTACCGGCCCGAGCAGGCTGCTGCTCTGGCGATGCCGGTGTTGCTGGTCGCCGGCGAACGCAGCCCGGCGCAGTACCGCGACAACGCCGCCGCGCTGGCGACCTGGCTGCCGCACGCGCGCCATGAGGTGCTGGCCGGCGCGTCGCATGGCATGACCTTCACCCATGCCAGGCGGTGCAATGCCTTGCTTGCCGAGTGGGTGGACGCTGCCAGTGGGTAGGCGTGTATGGCAGGAGATGCGCTCGTCCATCGCTGCCGGGTGCCGAAGAGCGGGACACACTGGCCCGCTGCGGCGTCTTCAACCGACCAGGCGGCGAGCCCCGGGTGACGTCGGACCCACGGCGCTCGCCGCCGGCTCGCCACGATCCAACTGCCGGTAGGCGATGGCCTCGGTCAGGTGCGCGGTGGCGATCGCGTCGCTGGCGTCCAGGTCGGCGATGGTGCGGGCCACGCGCAGGATCCGGTGCAGCGAGCGTGCCGACAGCCGCAGGCGCTCGATGGCCTGTTCCAGCAGCGCCTCGTCTCGCGGTTGCAGGCGGCAGTCGCGCAGGGTTTCGCTGTGGCCGAGCTGGCCGTTGGGCCGGCCGGCGCGGGCCTGCTGGCGTTGTCGCGCCTGTTCCACGCGTTCGCGCACGGCGGCACTGGACTCGCCTGGCGGCGCATCGGCGCGCAACGCCTGTGGCGGCAGCCGCGGCACTTCCACGTGCAGGTCGATGCGGTCCAGCAGTGGCCCGGAGATGCGTGCGCGATAGCGCCGCACCGCGTCCTCGCTGCAGCGACAGCGGCCGCTGGAGTCGCCGGCCCAGCCGCAGGGGCAGGGATTCATCGCCGCCACCAACTGGAAGCGCGCGGGAAACTCGGCGCTGCGCGCCGCGCGCGACACGGTCACCTGGCCCGACTCCAGTGGCTCGCGCAGCACTTCCAGCGCATGCCGGTTCCACTCGGGCAGCTCGTCCAGGAACAGCACGCCATGGTGCGCGAGCGAGATCTCGCCAGGACGCGGATGGCTGCCGCCACCGACCAGGGACACCGCGCTGGCGGTGTGGTGCGGTGCGCGGTACGGGCGTTGCCGCCAGCGTGCCGGATCCACGCCGCGGCCGCTGACCGAGGCGATGGCCGCGCTCTCCAGTGCCTCGGCTTCGCTGGCGGCGGGCAGGATCCCGGGCAGGCGCGAGGCCAGCAGGGTCTTGCCGCAGCCGGGACTGCCGATCAGCAGGAGGTGGTGATGTCCGGCCGCGGCGATCTCCAGCGCGCGCCGCGCCTGCGCCTGACCGCGCACGTCGCTCAGGTCGGGAAAGGGCACGGCGACCGCCGGCGGCGCCGTCGCCGCCGGCAGGGTCTTGCTGCCGTTGAGCAATCCGCAGACTTCCAGCAGGGTGCGCGCGGTGAAGGCCTGCACGTGTTGCGCCAGCGCGGCCTCGGCGCCGTTGTCGGCCGGCACGATCAGGGTGCGCCCGGCCTGGGCGGCGGCCAGCGCGGCCGGCAGGACCCCGTCGACCGGACGCAGTTCGCCGGTCAGGGCCAGTTCGCCGAGGAATTCGTACTGGCCGAGCACCTGCGGGTCGAGCTGGCCGGCGGCGGCGAGGATGCCCAGCGCGATCGGCAGATCGAAGCGGCCGCCCTCCTTGGGAAGGTCCGCCGGCGCCAGGTTGACGGTGATCCGCCGTGCCGGGAATTCGTACTGCGCACAGAGCAGGGCGGCGCGGACCCGGTCGCGCGACTCGCGCACCGCCGCCTCGGGCAGGCCGACGATCTGGGTGGCCGGCAGGCCGCCGGAGAGATGGACTTCGACCCGAACCGGAGGCGCGAGCACCCCCGCGCGGGCACGGCTGTGCACCAGCGCCAGGCTCATGGTGGCGGGTGGATCAGGCGGTGGGGCTGGGCGACTGCCCGCTGCGTGCCGCTTCCAGCGCGGCGACGCTGCGCTCCAGCGCTTCGAGCTTCTCGCGGGTGCGCAGAAGCACCGCGCGCTGCACTTCGAACTCCTCGCGGGTGACCAGGTCGAGCTTGCCCAGCCCGGCCTGCAGCGCGCTCTTGAAGGTGCTCTGCAGTTCGTCGCGGGATTGGCGCAGGCCCGGCGGCACCAGGTCGCTGAGGCGGCGGGCGAGGTCGTCGAGATGGTTGAGGTCGATCATGGCTGTGCTCCGGCAGGTGGCGTCAGAGTGCGGTACCCGGCAGGTCGGGACCATCGGGATCGGACGCGGCGCGCTGTCGGAAAATTCCGGCGTTGGGGGCGCGCGGCCATTGAACCCGACGGCCGGGAATCGCGCAACCGCGCTATCCTGACGCCATTGTGATTGGAGAACGCCGCATGAAGATGATCATGGCCGTGATCAAGCCGTTCAAGCTCGACGACGTGCGCGAAGCGCTCGCCGCGCAGGGCGTGGCCGGCATCACCGTCACCGAAGTCAAGGGCTTCGGCCGGCAGAAGGGCCACACCGAGCTGTACCGCGGCGCCGAGTACGTGGTCGATTTCCTGCCCAAGGTGAAGCTGGAAGTGGCGGTCAGCGAGGACCAGGTGGAGCGCGTGGTCGAAGCCATCGTCAAGGCCGCCGCCACCGGCAAGATCGGCGACGGCAAGGTGTTCGTCTACGACCTGGGCACGGTGGTGCGGATCCGCACCGGCGAACTGGACGCGGACGCGCTGTAACGCAGTCACCGCGCCTGCATCGCCGTGGCATGGATGGTGTCGTGTAGGAGCGGCTTCAGCCGCGATGGGTGTTCCCGATAGAACCTGTCGTGGTTGAAGCCGCCCCTACAGGCTGGCGGGCCAGCCGGATGGGCCGCCCACGCTGCGCCATGCGCCGGCTCAGACGCCGCCGTAGCCGCGGCCAAGGGTGAGCCAGAACGCCGCCACCACCAGCACCGCCACAATGACCGTGGCGCGGCTGGACGGTAGCTGCAGCGGCGCGCGCGACCGGCGCGACAACGCAATAACCACCAGGCCGATCGGTGCCAACAGGCCTTCCTGCGCCGCCTCGCGCAATGCCGGCAGCACCGGCCCGGCATGAAACAGCACGCTCACGCAGGCCACCGTGCCGGCAGTGGCGTAGGCCGCCAGCATTGGCCTGCCTTTCGGCAGCCACGGGGCGATGGCGCGCAGCACCTGCAGATACAGCCAGGCACCGGCCAGTCCCATCCCCAGCCGCCAGGCCCAGGCCGGCGGCAGGGCGAGATCGCGCAGAACGAAGGCGAGGTCGCCGTCATCGGTGATCGCGGAGAACAGCAGATAGCCGGCGCCCCACAGTCCGTTGAAGGCGGCGATCAGCGCGAGCGCCAGGCGCGGCATGTCCGCGCGACGGCGGTGTGCCGCCAGGATGCACACTGCGGCCACGCACAGATTCGCCAGCGGCCCGGCGGCATCGACGAAGGGGCGCCCAGGCTGGCAGCGGAAGTACACCGACGTGAGCCAGCGGACGGTGCCGCCGCTGCCCAGGCAGGCCAGGCCATGGCCCACCGCTTCGTGGGCGACGCAGGCGACGACGAAGCCGAACGCGGCCAGCGCGCACAGGGTCCACGGCGACGTCGTCTGGGAGCGCATGGCAGGCTCGCGGTTTGTGCGATGGAGGCCGGCGCATCGTCGCACGCGCGGGCCATGGCGTGCGGCATCGTTTGGCGCCCACAGCGCGCGATCGCGGCAACCGGCGAGGCGATGCCATGCGCGATGCAGCGCGCCTGTCTATGCGCATGCGCACGCGTTTGGGGCTGGCCTTGCCGAGGACCCCGACAGCGCTCCGCGGCATCGACGCACGTCATGCGCGCGCCGATGCCGACGGATGTCTGGCCTTAGCCGCCCAGCGCCTCGGCCACGAACGGCGGCAGCACCTGGGTGCCGGTGTGCAGGTGCGCGCTGTAGTAGCGGGTGGCGAACGGCTTGGCCGCGGCGTCGTCCTGGCGGAAGTCGAAGCCGCCCTGCTTGCGGGCCATGGTCACGCTCCACCAGCCGGTCGGGTAGCACGGCTGCGGGAACGGCACGGTGTGGAAGCTGGCGAAGCCGGCCTTGCCCATTTCCGCGCGCATTTCCTTGATCAGGTCCAGCAGCGCCAGCGGCGATTCGGACTGCTGCACCAGGATGCCGTCGTCCTTCAGCGCCTTGAAGCAGCTCTCGTAGAAGGCCTTGTTGAACAGGCCTTCGGCCGGGCCGACCGGGTCGGTGGAGTCGACGATGACGATGTCCACGCTGCCGGCCGGGCAGTTGGCCATGTAGGCCACCCCGTCGTCGAACAGCAGTTCCGCGCGCGGGTCGTTGTTGGAGTCGCACAGCTCCGGGAAATACTTCTCGGCCATGCGCGTGACCTGCTCGTCGATGTCGCACTGGGTGGCGCTTTCCACGCCCGGGTGCTTGAGCACTTCGCGCAGGGTGCCGCAGTCGCCGCCGCCGATGATCACCACGCGCTTGGGCGCGGCGTGGGTGAACAGCGCCGGGTGGCTGATCATCTCGTGGTAGAAGAAGTTGTCGCGCGTGGTCAGCATCACCGCGCCGTCGATCACCATCAGCTTGCCCCAGTCGGTGGTGTCGTAGATCTCGATCTTCTGGAACGGCGACTGCACCTCGTCCAGCTTGCCGGTGATGCGGTAGCCGATGGCCGAGCCGGTGGGCTGGAAGTGTTCGATGTACCAGTTGTCGTTGGCGCTCATGGAATGTCCTAGGAAAGCAAAAAGAATGCAGCGTTTCCTTCTCCCCCCGGGAGAAGGTGGCGCGAAGCGCCGGATGAGGGTCGGGCGCAGCCTCGTGCAGCCGAGCCACACGACGCTGTTACCACACCTTTCCGGATGAGGGTCGGGCGCAGCCTCGCGCATCCAGCCCGCACCACGCGCCCACGAACCCGGCGCGGCTCCACCAGGAGCCGAGGGCATCGGAATGGCGCGGATTGTAACGGACCCCACGCGTAGCAGGGGTTACAATCCACGCCCTTTTTCCGTCAGCCGAGCCGCCACGATGAGCGATTGGTCCCTCGACCAAGCCCGCAAGACCTACTCGATCCCGCACTGGGCCGACGGGTACTTCGACGTGGACGCGGCCGGCCGGGTGGTGGTGCGGCCGCAGGGCGCCGACGGCGTGGCGATCGCGCTGCCGGAGGTGGTGGACGCCGCGCGCGCGGCCGGCGCCAAGCTGCCGATGCTGGTGCGCTTCCCCGACATCCTCGGCGAGCGCCTGGGCAAGCTGCAGGCCGCCTTCGCCCAGGCCCAGGCCGACTGGGACTACACCGGCGGCTACACCGCCGTGTACCCGATCAAGGTCAACCAGCACCGCGGCGTGGCCGGCACCCTGGCCAGCCACCAGGGCGAGGGCTTCGGCCTGGAGGCCGGCAGCAAGCCGGAACTGATGGCGGTGCTGGCGCTGTCGCGGCCGGGCGGGCTGATCGTCTGCAACGGCTACAAGGACCGCGAATACATCCGCTTGGCGCTGATCGGGCGCAAGCTCGGCCTGCAGACCTTCATCGTCATCGAGAAGCCGTCGGAGCTGAAGCTGGTGCTGGAGGAGGCGCGCGCGCTGGACGTGAAGCCGGGCCTGGGCGTGCGCATGCGCCTGGCCTCGCTGGGCGCGGGCAAGTGGCAGAACAGCGGCGGCGACAAGGCCAAGTTCGGGCTGTCGCCGCGGCAGGTGCTGGACCTGTGGAAGACCCTGCGCGACACCGAGTACGCCGACGCGCTGAACCTGCTGCACTTCCACATGGGCTCGCAGATCTCCAACGTGCGCGACATCGCCAACGGCATGCGCGAGGCCACCCGCTATTTCGTCGAGCTGTCCAAGCTGGGCGCGAAGATCAGCCACGTCGACGTCGGCG
Source organism: Xanthomonas sp. NCPPB 3174 (assembly GCF_056725205.1). Classification (NCBI taxonomy): domain Bacteria; kingdom Pseudomonadati; phylum Pseudomonadota; class Gammaproteobacteria; order Lysobacterales; family Lysobacteraceae; genus Xanthomonas; species Xanthomonas sp. NCPPB 3174. The sequence goes on from NZ_CM161517.1 coordinate 473,566, forward strand.
GCGGCCTGGGCATCGACTACGAAGGCACCCGCTCGCGCAGCTATTGCTCGATCAACTACGGCCTGCATTCCTACGCCAGCAACATCGTGCAGCCGCTGGCCAGCGCCTGCGAGGAGCACGGCCTGGCGCCGCCGCGCATCGTCACCGAGTGCGGGCGTGCGATGACCGCGCACCACGCCGTGCTGATCGCCAACGTGTCCGAGGTGGAGCAGGCGCCGGAAGGCCGCGTGCCCGACGCGCACGACGACGAACCGGCGGCGATCCGCCACCTGCGCGAGATCCATGCCGAACTGGATCAGCGCCCGGCGGTGGAGCTGTTCCAGGAGGCGCAGCATTTCCATGCCGAAGGCCTCAGTGGCTACGCCCTGGGCCAGATCGACCTGACCCACCGCGCGCGCATCGACGACCTGTTCTACGCCATCGCCCATGGCGTGCGGGCGCGGCTGAGCCACGAGGAAAAGAGCCATCGCCCGGTGCTGGACGAGCTCAACGAGCGCCTGGTCGACAAGTACTTCGTCAACTTCAGTGTGTTCGAGTCGATCCCCGACGTGTGGGCGATCGACCAGGTGTTCCCGATCGTGCCGATCGAACGCCTGAACGAGGCGCCGGCACGGCGCGGCGTGGTCTGCGACATGACCTGCGATTCCGACGGCATGGTCAAGACCTACGTCGAGAACGAAAGCCTGGACAGCTCGCTGCCGCTGCACGCGCTGCGCCCGGGCGAGAGCTACCGCATCGGCTTCTTCCTGGTCGGCGCCTACCAGGAGATCCTCGGCGACATCCACAACCTGTTCGGCGACACCGACGCGGTGGAAGTGGCGGTGGACGGCGACGGCTACCGCATCGCCCAGCAGCGCCGCGGCGACACCACCGACGTGATGCTGGACTACGTCGGCTACCGCCTGGACGACCTGCGCGCCGCCTACGCCGAACGCGTGGCCGCCGCGCAGTTGCCGGCCGCGCAGGCGACGGAACTGGCCGACGCGCTCGAGGCCGGCCTGACCGGTTACACCTACCTGTCGGACGAACCGCTGGGCTGACAGCGGCGACCCACGCAAGCCCCTCTCCCCCCGGGAGAGGGGTTGGGGTGAAGGTACGCCCGTGCACGCAGCATGGAGGCCAGGCTTAGCCGCCTGGCGCCGCGGCTGCATCTTCCAGGCGCGATCGTTTGGGCGTCGGTAGACGGCCACTGCCGCAACCGGCGATGCAACCAGTAAGCTGCGCGCTCCCCACCGCCACCGTCCCACGATGCGCTATCCCGGCCTCGACCTGCTGCGCGCCATCGCCATCGTCTGGGTGATGTTGTTCCACTCCTTCGTGGTCGGCGGGCTGGGCCCGGATTGGGAGTGGCTGTCGCGCTATGGCTGGATGGGCGTGGACCTGTTCTTCGTGCTCAGCGGTTTCCTGATCGGCGGCCAGGTGCTGGCGCCGCTGGCCCGCGGCGAGCGGCTGCGCTACGGCGAGTTCTACTGCCGCCGCGCCTACCGCATCCTGCCGGCGTACGTGGTGGTGCTGGCGTTGTACCTGGCCTGGCCCGGCTTCCGCGAAGCGCCGGGGATCGCGCCGTGGTGGCTGTTCGCCAGCTTCACCCTCAACCTGGGCATCGACTACGCCAACCAGCAGGCGTTCTCGCATGCCTGGTCGCTGTGCGTGGAAGAGCACTTCTACCTGGTGTTCCCGCTGCTGGCGGCGTGGCTGCTGCGGCGGCCGTCCGCGCCGCGTGTCGTGGCGCTGTGCGTGACCGTGGTGCTGGCCGGCATCGCCCTGCGCAGCGCCATCTGGCTGCACGACAGCGCGCTAGATCGGATCGGCGCCGGGTTGCAGCGCAACTGGTTCATCGAGGATCTCTACTACCCGACCTGGAACCGCCTGGACGGCCTGCTGGCCGGCGTGGCGCTGGCGGTGCTGAAGACCTTCCGACCGCAGCAGTGGCAGCGCCTGCTGCGCCATGCCAGCACGGTGGCGCTTGCCGGGATCGTGGTCTGCGCGCTGGCGATGTGGCTGTTCCGCGACCGCACCGGCCTGCTCGGCAATGCGGTCGGCTGGCCGGTGCTGTCGTTGGGGCTGGCGTTGCTGGTCGGCGCCGGTGCCTCCACGCAGGGATGGCTGGGGCGTTGCCGGGTGCCGGGTGCGGCCTGGCTGGCCGCGGTGTCCTACAGCCTGTACCTGAGCCACAAGGCCGCGTTCCATCTGACCCAGGTGTGGTTCGGCGCGCTGCTGGACGAGCGCGGGCCGCTCGCCTTCGCCGCCTACGCCGGGATGGCGCTGCTATTCGCGGCTGGCCTGCACTACGCGGTGGAGCGGCCGTTCCTGCGCCTGCGCGAGCGGCGCAGCGCTCCCGCCCCGATCGCGCTGTCCGGCCGCTGACGTTCTGCGACGTCCTCATCCGCGCTCGGCCAGCGCCGCATGCGCCGCCTGCAGGCGCTGTTGCAGGATCTCCGCCAGCCGCGTCACCGCCGGCGGTGGCGTGGCGACCGCGCGGTGCAGGGTCAGTCCCAGTGTCGGCAGCGCCGGCAGGCCGCCGGCGCCGGGCGCCAGCAGGGTCAGTCCGGCCGGCACGCCGGCCGGGGTGCGCAGGGTGATGCCCAATCCGGCGCGGACCGCCGCCCACACCCCGCCAAGGCTGGCGCTGGTGAAGGCGATGCGCCACGGGATGCCGGCACGGTCCAGGGCGGTGGTCGCGGCGGTGCGCAGCAGACACGGTGCTTCCAGCATCACCAGCGGCAGCGGCGCGTCGCCGCTCCAGGTGGGCGTCGTGGACAGGCTGCTGCGGTCGTCTGCGGCGATCCAGCGCAGCGGCCACGCCGCTTGCGCCTGCCGATGCGGCGAGGCGGCGCCGGACTCCCAGGCCAGGGCCAGGTCCAGGTGCCCTGCCTCCACCCGTGCCAGCAGTTCCTGGTGGCGGGCGATGCGCGCTTCGATCCGCACCTGCGGGTGGGCGCGGGCGAAGCGCCCCAGCACGTCCGGCAGCATGTGCTCGCCGAAGTCCTCCTGTAGCCCCAGCCGCACCCAGCCCTGCAGCGCCGTGTCCTGCAGCGCCACGACGGCCTCGTCGTTGAGCTCAAGCAGCCGCCGCGCGTAGCCCAGCAAGGCTTCGCCGGCCTCGGTCAGGGCCAGGCCGCGGCCCTGGCGGCGCAGCACCGGCTGCCCGGCCTGCTCCTCCAGCTTCTTCAACTGCGCGCTAATCGCTGAGGTGGAGCGCCCGCGGCGGTCGGCTGCCTTGGCGAAGCTGCCCAGTTCCACGCCGGCGACGAAGCTGCGCAGCGCGTCGAGGTCAAAGGTGAGGGGGCGCATCGGTCGATCCTGATTTTCCGGACAGTCGTTTCGATATTTTCCGATTTTTCGGAAGGTTGTGCGCGGCTAGGCTGTGCCCGTTCCCACGCGAGACCTTCCGATGTCCGATCCAGCCACCCCGTTTCCTTCCCCGCAGGCCGCGTTCGGCGACATCGCGCCGGCCTTCGCCCGCCTGACCGACGAGGTGCTGTTCGCCGAGGTGTGGCAGCGCCCGGGGTTGTCGCCGCGCGAACGCAGCCTGATCACGGTGGCCACGCTGGTCGCGCTGTCTCGGCTGGAGCAGTTGCCGTTTCACCTGGCGCGCGCGCTGGACAACGGCCTGGACCGCGAGGCCCTGGCCGAAGCCATCACCCACCTGGCGTTCTACGCCGGCTGGCCGTGCGCGGCATCGGCACTGCCGTTGCTGCGCGCCGCCAGTGCGGCGAAGCCGGCCACGACGGAGACGCGCTGATGCCGTACGCCCGCATCTCGCTACTGCGCGGTCATCCGCCTGCCTATCTGCGCGCGCTGTCGGCCAGCCTCTACCAGGCCATGCACGAGGCCTTCGACGTGCCGGCTGGCGACTGCTTCCAGGTCATCCACCAGCACGACCCGGACGAACTGGTGTTCGACCGCCACTACCTGGGCGGGCCGCGCTCGGATGGCTTCGTGCTGATCGCCATCACCGCCGGCCGCGAACGCAGCGACGCCTGCAAGCAGGCGTTCTACCGGCGCCTGGTCGAGCTGCTGGCGATCGCGCCGGGGATCGCCCCGGAGGACGTGATGGTCACCATCGTCACCACCGCGGCGCAGGACTGGTCCTTCGGCGGCGGCCGCGCCGGCATTGCCGCCAGCGGAGCACCGGCATGATCGCCATGCAGTACAGCATCGCGCTGCCGGCGGACTACGACATGGCGATCATCCGCCGCCGCATCGCCGACAAAGGGCCCTTGCTCGACACGCTGCCGGGGCTGCGGTTCAAGGCCTACCTGGTCGCCGACCGACACGATCCGCACCTGCACGCCCGGCAGAACCTGTATGCGCCGTTCTATCTGTGGCGCGATGCGGCGGCGATGCACGCATTCCTCGCCGGCCCCGCGTTCGTCGCGCTGTGCGAGGCCTTCGGCCGCCCGCCAGTGCAGTCGTGGATGGTCGGCACGGCATGGACGTCCGCGGCGCTGCGCACGGCGCGCTATGCCACGCGCGTGCTGCAAGCGCCGTCGCCGGCCTTGGAGAACGATGCCGACGCTGTGCGTGCGCCCGACGAACGCATGCTGGCCACGGTGCACGGTTACGAACCGCAGGGATGGACGCGGCTGCGGTTTCATCTGTGGCGCGACCTGCCGCCGGCGGATGACGATGCGCACTGCTATGCGGTGCATCACCTCAGCGCGCCCGGCGCGATCGACGCAGACGGGTGAACCGGCGGCGTTGCGCGCTCAGTACATGTTCTTCTTGTAGTCGGCCTGCAGTCCTTTGCGGACCATGCCGGGCACCGAGACCGCCGCGCGCAGCAGCGTGGCCTGGGCGCCGCGCGCGCCGCTGCGCCTGACGTGGTCGCGGAAGATCGTCGGCGGGTCCAGGTCGTGTGCGATGGCAGTGGGCGGCCAGTGGTCGAAGCGGCCCAGCGCAGCACTGTGGATGTCTTCGAGCACCGCCGGCAGCACCCGCACCGCCAGATGCGGAACGCGTCCATCAACCGCGAGCGCGCTGCGGATCGCTGCATCGGTGCTGGGACGAGCGAGCCCTTCGATGCGCACGCAGCGCGCGCTGCCGGGGCGCAGCGCCAGCAGCGCGATCTGCGGCCGCGCCAGCAGATTGCCCAGGCTGTCGACGCGGCGATTGCCTGGCCGGTCGGCGAACCACCAGGCGTCGCGGTGGGCTTGCAGCAAGGCGCCGGCGCGATCGCCGCGCGGGCTGACATCGACGCGGCCTTCGGCATCGGCGGTGGCCAGCACCAGCAGCCGGCAACTTCCCAGAAATCCATCCGGCGTCTGCGGCGGCGCTTCGTCGGTGGATTCCGCGGCCTGCCACCAGTCGGCGCGGAGCAGGGCCTTGGCGCAGTGCAGATAGCATTCCTCGACGGCAACGAACACGCGCGTGCCGTCGTCGCCGGCGATGCGGCCATTGATGCGCAGGGTCTCGCCCAGGCCGGGCACCAGGAACAGCGAGCCGAAGCCGGCGCCGACAGGCGTGGGGGCCGCATCCAGCGCCTGCAGCGGGAGCGACAGCAGGTGCGGGGTGTCGCCGCACGCAAAGCCGGGCGCACCGCTGCCCACGCTCAGCGCCAGGCGCTGAGCCGCGACGCCGGCGAACAGCAGCGGGCTGGCGGCCAGCCAGCGCAGTGCGTGCGCGTCCAGATGGTCGATCACCTTCATGTCGCGCGGGCCAGGCAGACGGCCCACGCAATCCTGCAGCTGTGCCGCGTCTGTAATGAAGTCGGTCATCGCCGCGGCCCCTGCGAGGAAAGGACGGCGCGGTCGAACGGAGAGGGAGAGAGCATCGCAAAGCACTCCGGTGAAAGGGCGGAAGGCTTGCGCGAAGGCTGGCGACGCCGGAACCGTACCACATGCGGCGAGGACGTCGCATCCGATGACTGCGCGGCTATCCTTGCCCAGGCAAACGCCGCTGCCGGGCACCTCTCACCCCGGGACGTGCCCCATCGGCGCGGTTTCTTCAGACGCGATGGTCGCGTTCGCGGTGAAGCCCGTCGCGGCTGAAGCCGCTCCTGCGCAGCACGCTGTGGCGGATGCAGGTGATGCGAGTTGCCCTACAGCCGCAGTTCGAAACCGAGATAGGCGGAACGTGCGGGCGCTGGCGAAAACATCGGCTGGTCGTTGCCGCCCCAGAAGAAGTTGTCGTACCAGACGTAGGCATAGCGCGCGTCGGTGAGGTTCTTCATCTGCAGGTCGAGGCTTGCGCGCGGGCTGAGCTGGTAACGCACGCTGGCATCGACCACGCGGAAGCCGCCGTACTTGCCCTGCGTGTTGCGTTCGTCGATGTAGTAGTCGCCCTGCGCGCGCGCCTGCACGCCGAACTTCCAGCGCGCGTCGGGCCGGTAGTCGAGGCCGACGTTGCTGATGTAGCGCGGCGTGGAGAACACCTCGCGTCCGCGCAGCGACTCGCCGGTGGCGGTGTAGGCGCTGACCACCTTGGCTTCCTGCAGCGCGTGCGAGATCCACGCCGTCCAGCGTTCGCCCAGTTGTGTGTTCAGTTGCAGGTCCACGCCTTGCCGACGGGTCTGGCCGAGGCCGACCGTGGTGCCGGTGCTGGGCATGTTCGCCACTTCGTCGGTGGCGTCCTGGCGCCAGACCGCCACGCGCGCCTCGGTGCCGGCCACCGGCTGCAGTTTCAGGCCCAGTTCCTTGCCGGTGTTGATCGAGGGCCGGAACGCCGGTTGGCCCGGGGTGAGATAGGCCGGCGCGGTGGAGCCGGTGAGGATCTGGAAGGTACGGCCCCAATTGGCGTACACGCTCAGCTGCGGCGTCAGCGCGTAGATCACGCTGAGCTTGGGCTGGTCGATCCAGCCGTAGCGCTGCAGCGGCGCGTGGATGCCGCCCGGCAGCGCGGTCTCACCGGAGAAGCGGTCGGCACGGAATGCGGGGACGATCTTCAGCGCATCGCTCGGTTGGATCACCGCCTGCAGGTACAGGCCGAGGTTGTCCAGGCTGTAGCGGTCGTCGTTCTGCACGCGTGCCGGGGCGCGATCGAAATCGGTCGGCACGCTGTAGGCATAGCGCGCGCGGCGGTAGCGATTGTCCTGGTGCTCGGCGTTGACGCCGGCTTCCACGCTGAGCAGGGCGCTGGCCTGCCAGGTGACCGTGCTGAGCAGGCCGGTCTGGGTTTCGTCCCACTGCCGACGCTGCCGCGGCGCATTGCCCAGCGGGTAATTGGTGAAGGTGACGCGGCGGTCGTCTTCATAGCGGTTGAAGTACAGCGTATTGCGCAGGTGCAGGCCGTCGCCGAGTTTGAAGTCGGCATGCACGCTGGCCTGGCGCATGTAGCGGTCGTCGCCGTCGTTGGCGTTCTTCGGCGGCGATTGTTCGCGGTCCTCGGCCAACTCGGTGGCAGTGAGGAAGCCGGGTTCGTCGGCGTCGTGATGGTAGGCGCGGGCGATCAGGCCGATGCGGGCGGCATCGTCGTCTTCGCCATAGAACCATTTGCCGCCCAGGGTGTACTTGCGCGAGCTGTCGTGCTGGCGATAGCCATGCGCGGCCTGCGCGCCGACGAAATAGTTCTGCGCCAGACCATTGGCCTCATGGCCGACGGCGTACTGCAGTTCGCGGGTGGCGAAGCTGCCATAGCTCAGGCGCAGGTCCTGGTAGTTGCCGCCCTGGCGGGTGGCGATGTTGAAGTTGCCGCCGATGTTGTGCAGGCCGTAACGCGGATCGTTGGTGCCGCGCACTACCTCGATGTAGGCGATCTCCAGCGGGAAGATCATGTCGATGAAGCGTTGGTTGCCGCTGTTGACGTTGCTCGGCACGCCGTCGATCAGCACCTTGATGCCGTTGATGTAGCCCTCGCCGTTGAAGCCACGGAAGGTGACCTTGCCGGACTCGGCGCCCTGGCGGGTTTCGGTGAGCTGCATGCCGGGCATCTGCCCGAGCAGCTCCCAGCTGTTCATGACGGCCTTGTCGCCGATCTGTTCGCTGCCGAGCACGTCGACCGAGCTGAGGATGTTGCGCGTGGACAGCGAGGCGGCGCTGTGGCGCCGCGCTTCCACGGTGCCGAGCGTGGTGGTGGTGTCGGTTGTCGTCTGCGCGGCGCCGTCGCCGGCCGCGAGCCCGGCCAGCACGGCGAGGGCATGGGTGTAGGTCTTCATGGTGGCTGTGGACGAAGCGGAAGTGGGGGGGGCTGGCGGCAGCGGTGGGCTGCAGGCGAGCAAGTGGTGCGCCGCCCGATACCGGGCATGGCTCCATGAAAGATATGTTATATCATTTCGTTAACGCATTGTCGGAATTGCCATCCGACCGGCGCAATCGATACGCGTCGCTGCCGCGTGGCGGCATAGGGGCTCGCATGAGAAAAGAAGCGTCGTGGCGGAGCCGCGCGTCGCGGCCCCGCGGCTGTTCAGGCCGGTTGCCGCGCGACCTGGAAGCCGGCGAAGGACTGCGTCACCGGCATGATTTCCAGCCGATTGATGTTCAGGTGCGGCGGCAGCGTCGCCACCCAGAAGATCTGTTCGGCGATGTCCTCGGCGGTCATCGGCTGCGCGCCCTGGTAGAGCGTGTCCGAAGCCTTCTGGTCGCCATGGGTGCGGACCAGGGTGAACTCGGTTTCGGCCATGCCCGGTTCGATCGCGGTCACGCGCACGCCGGTGCCGTGCAGGTCCGAGCGCAGGCCCAGCGAGAACTGGCTGACGAAGGCCTTGGTGCCGCCGTAGGTGTTGCCGCCGGGATAGGGATACAGCGCGGCGACCGAACTGATGTTGATGATCGCGCCGCGGCGCTGGATCAGCGTCGGCAGCAGGCGATGGGTCAGCGTCACCAGCGCGGTGACGTTGGTGTCGATCATCGTGCGCCAGTCGTCCAGTTGCGCGGCCTGCGCCGGCGCGGTGCCCTGGGCCAGGCCGGCATTGTTGACCAGCAGGTCGATGCCGCGGAACGCCTCGGGCAGCGCCGCCAGCATCGCGTCCAGCGCGTCGGTGTCGCGGATGTCGAAGGCGGCGATGTGCACGCGTTCGGCGCCGAAGGCGTCCAGCAGCGGCTGCAGGCGCTCGGCGCGGCGGCCGGTGGCGATCACGCGCCAGCCCGCGTCGACGAAGCGGCGCACGGCGGCGGCGCCAAAACCGGAGGTGGCACCGGTGATCAGGGCAGTCTGGGTCATTGGGGGGCCGGGAATGGGGAGGGGAGAATCGGGAATGGTAAAAGCAAATGCGGTGGCAGGGCGTCGACGCCGCCTTGCGCACGCGGAGGATCACCGCACGCGCGCGATCAGCGCCGCCGCCGCGGCGTCGCAGACAACCCAGCATTCTGTCCCGTAGCCACAGGTCTCAGGGAACGGGCGAGCACGCGCTCTTCCCATTCCCGATTCCCGGCACTACTGCGCCCTGATCGATCGCCGGCAGCCCGCGGCCATTGAACTGCATCGCCGCGTCAGCGTCGACGCGTCATTGGCGACGCGGCATGCATGCACGCGAAGACGAAAACGACACGGAACCCGCTTCTCCGAATCCCGATTCCCGATTCCCCAATCCCGGCTTCACTGCGCCTTGATCGCGATCGCCGACAACCCGCTGCCGTTCAACTTCTGCTTGGCCTCGGCCAGTTCGCTGGCAGTGCCGTAGGGCCCCATGCGCACGCGGTACACGGTCTTGCCGCTGATCTGCGCCGATTCCACGCGTGCCGACAGGCCCAGCATCGCCAGCTTGGCCTTGGTCGACTCGGCATCGCCGGAGGCGCCGAACGAGCCGGCCTGCAGGATGTAGCGTGCGGTGTCGGGGGCTGCAGTCGCCGCGGTTGCCGCCGGTGCGGTGGTCGCGGCCGGCGTTGCCGCCGCAGCCGCTGGCCTGGAGGCGGCCGGCGTGGCGCTGGCCGCGGTGCTCGGCGTTTCCGGCAACGGGGTCGGATTGGCGGCCGTCGTGGTCGGCGCAGTGGCGACCGCGGTCGGGGTGGTGCCGGCGGCCGCCGTGCCTGCGGCGGTCTGCGCCTTGGCCTGGCGAATGGCCTCGGCGCGCGCGCTGGCGGCCAGTTCGGCGTCGGACATCTGCACTTCCTTGCCGGGCAGCAAGGTGTAGAAGTCGTACTGGGTCTGCGCGTCCTTCTTCGCTTCCGGCTTGGTGCTGCCGGCCGCGTTGGCGGCGGGCTTGGGCAGCTCCGGGGCCGCATCGACGTCGGCATCGGCCACCGGTGCGGGCTGCGCGTCCGGATTGGCGCGCGGGCCGCCCACGCGCAGGAAATCGCCGTCCTTCTTGAACAGGCCCGGCGCGCCGAGGAACACCACCGCGGCGATCGCCGCGCCGGCGATCAGCCACACCCATCCGGGCGTGCCGTTGCCGGTGTTGCGCCGGGCCTGGGTCTTACCGCGTCGTGCTGCCATTTACCGCTTCTCCACTCACATTTTTTCCGGGGCCGAGACGCCCAGGAGATTCAGACCGTTCGCCAGTACCTGCTGCGCCGCCACCGCCAGGGTCAGCTTGGCGTTGCGCTCGCCGGCGTCGTCCACCAGCACCGGAGTGCCGTGGTACCAGGTGTGGAAGGCCGTGGCCAGTTCGCGCAGGTATTGCGCGATCAGGTGCGGCTCCAGCGCATGTCCCGCATTCTCCACCACTTCCGGGTAGCGCGAGAGTTCCTGCATCAGTTCCAGCGAGGTCGCGTCGCTGAGCCGGTTCAGCTGCGCCTGGCCGTCGGCCTGGTCGTAGTCCAGCTTCTTCTCCTGCGCCTGGCGCAGCAGGCTGCACACGCGGGCATGCGCGTACTGCACGTAGAACACCGGGTTGTCGTTGCTCTGCTGGCGCGCCAGGTCGATGTCGAAGGTGAGCTGCGAATCGGGCTTGCGCGCGATCAGGAACCAGCGCGTGGCGTCGCGGCCGGCTTCCTCGATCAGGTCGCGCAGGGTCAGGTAGCTGCCGGCGCGCTTGGACAGCTTCACTTCCTCGCCGCCGCGCATCACCGTGACCATCTGGTGCAGCACGTATTCCGGCCAGCCCTTGGGGATGCCCAGGTCCATCGCCTGCAGGCCGGCGCGCACGCGCGCCAGCGAGCCGTGGTGGTCGGCGCCCAGTTCGGTGATGGCGCGCACATAGCCGCGCTGCCACTTGCTCAGGTGGTAGGCCACGTCCGGCACGAAATAGGTATACGTGCCGTCGGACTTGCGCATCACCCGGTCCTTGTCGTCGCCGAAATCGGTGGATTTCAGCCACAGCGCACCACCGTCCTCGTAGGTGTGGCCGGAGGCGACCAGCTTCTGCACCGCCTCCTCGACCTTGCCGTCGCGGTACAGCGAGCTTTCCAGGAAGTAGATGTCGAAATCCACGCCGAACGCGGCCAGGTCGTGGTTCTGCTCGTTGCGCAGATAGGCCACGGCGAAGCGGCGGATCGCGTCCAGGTCCTGCGGGTCCTTGGCGCCGGTGACCACGTGGCCCTCCAGGTCCACTGCGGCGCCGGCCATGTAGGCCTCGGCCACGTCCTGGATGTAGTCGCCGCGGTAGCCTTCTTCCGGCCAGTCCGGGCTGTCCGGGGTCTTGCCCAGGGCGCGCGCCTGCACCGAGCGCGCCAGGTTCTCGATCTGGTTGCCGCCGTCGTTGTAGTAGAACTCGCGCTTGGCATTCCAGCCGTTGGCCTCAAGCAGGCGCGCCAGGCAGTCGCCGATGGCCGCGGCACGGCCGTGGCCGACGTGCAGCGGCCCGGTCGGGTTGGCCGAGACGTACTCCACGCCCACGGTGCGGCCGTTGCCGACCAGGCTGCGGCCGTAGTCCTCGCCCTGCTTGAGCACCGCCAGCACCTCGCGCTGATAGGCGCCGGGGCCGAGGTGGAAATTGATGAAGCCGGGGCCGGCGATCTCGACCTTGCTGACATCGTCGTTGGCCGGCAGCGCGTCCACCAATTGCTGGGCGAGGGCGCGCGGATTGGTGCGCGCGGCCTTGGCCAGCAGCATTGCCGCGTTGGTGGCGAAGTCGCCGTGCTCGCGGGTCTTGGGGCGCTCGACCACGAAGTCCGGCGGCAGGGTGTCGGCCGGCAGGGTGCCATTGGCGCGCAAGGCTTCGATGCCTTGACCGATCAGGGCGCGGAGTTGGGATTTCACGAGATCTCTGCTTGAAGCGCGGAACCGGCGATTTTACCCGACCCGCCGCCTCCCGGCCCGTCCCGGGTTCAGCCCGACCTCAGCCGTGACGCCGTGACCGGGCGCAGGCCTGCGCCCGGGCCCGGGCCCGCTGCGCGCCCGCCGGGCCGGGTGTCGCCTTGTGGGGCACGCGCGCCACCCCGGCACCGCCCGCCACGCGCATCGGTTCAGGCCCAGCCGCGCGAAGCCATCGAGACCGGGACGCCGTCGCCGACGATGAAGTGGTCGAGCAGGCGCACGTCGATCAAGTCCAGCGCCTGTTTCAGCCGGTCGGTGACGGCGCGGTCGGCGGGCGAGGGTTCCGGGTTCCCGGACGGATGGTTGTGGCCGATGATCACGGCGGCGGCATTGAGCGTGAGCGCACGCCGGACCACCTCGCGCGGATGCACCTCGGCGCCGTCCACGGTGCCCTGGAACAGCTCCTCGAAGGCCAGCCAGCGGTGCCGGGTGTCCAGGAACAAGGCGGCGAAGACCTCGTATGGCCGCGCCCGCAGGCGTTGCGCGAAGTAGCGGCCGGCGGTGACCGGGTTGCTGAGGGTGTCGCCGCGCTGCAGTTCCGCGGCCAGGTGGCGCTGGCCCAGTTCCAGCGCCGCCGACAGCTGGCAGGCCCGCGCCGGCCCCAGCCCGGGCAGGCGCACCAGGTCGCCGGGCGACCGGTCCAGCAGCGTGCGCAACGGCCCGTGCCGGTGCAGCAGGTCGCGTGAGGTGCGTACCGCGTCGCTGCCGGGCAGACCGGAGCCGAGAAAGATCGCCAGCAGTTCGGCGTCGGAAAGGGCCCGGGGACCGCGCGCCAGCAGCTTTTCCCGGGGACGTTCTTCGCAGGGCCAGTCGGAGATGTGCATATCGCCAGGGTGCCGGCCGACATGGCGCAACGGTATCAGGCCGCCAAAAGCCATCGGGTAAGCTAATCGTCCTTGTATGGGTAGGACATTCCCGACGTGACCGCGATTTTCGAGAGGCCCCTGCCGGGGCGACGTGTGCTGTTGTGCGTCGGCGGGGGAATCGCCGCCTACAAGGCGCTGGAACTGGTGCGGCGGCTGCGCGATGCCGGCGCCGAGGTCCAAGTGGCGATGACCGCCGGCGCGCAGCAGTTCGTCACCCCGCTGAGCTTCCAGGCGCTGTCCGGCCATCTCACCCGCACCACGCTGTGGGACAGCGGCGCGGAGCAGGCGATGGGCCATCTGGAACTGGCCCGCTGGGCCGAACACATCGTGGTGGCGCCGGCCACCGCCGACCTGCTGGCGCGCCTGGCGCATGGGCTGGCCGACGACCTGGTCGGCACGCTGTGCCTGGCCAGCACAGCCCCGCTGACCGTGTGCCCGGCGATGAACCACCGCATGTGGCTGCACCCGGCCACCCAGGCCAACATCGCCACCCTGCGCCAGCGCGGCGCACAGGTGGTCGGCCCCAACGACGGCCCGCTGGCCGAAGGCGAGTCCGGCCCCGGCCGCCTGGCCGAACCCGGGCAGATCGTCGCCGCGCTCGCCGGGCGCACGGACCAGGGCGCCGCGTCGGCCACGCCGGCCGCCGCCACCGCCGTCCCGTCGCGTTCCGACACTGGCGCCACCGGCGCCCTGCGCGGGCTGCGCCTGCTGATCAGCGCCGGTCCCACCTACGAAGACCTGGATCCGGTGCGCTACTTGGGCAATCGCAGCAGCGGCAAGATGGGCTACGCGCTGGCCGCGGCCGCGGCCCGGCAGGGCGCCGAGGTGGTGCTGGTCAGCGGTCCGGTGCATTTGTCTACGCCCGATGGCGTGCAGCGCATCGACGTGCGCTCGGCCGCGCAGATGCGCGAGGCGGTGCTGGGCGCATTGCCCGCGGACATCTACATCGGCACTGCCGCGGTCGCCGATTACACGCCAAAACAGGTGGCGGCGCAGAAGATCAAGAAGAGCGGCGAGACCCTGACCCTGGAGCTGACCCGGACCCCGGACATCCTGGCCGAGGTCGCCGCGCAGACCCAGGCGCTGAAGCTGGTGGTCGGCTTCGCCGCCGAGACCCACGACATCGAGCGCTATGCCCGTGGCAAACTCGCTGACAAGCACCTGGACCTGATCGTGGCCAACCGGGTGGGGGTGGCCGGCAACGGCTTCGAGAGCGACCAGAACGCGGCCACCGCCTATTGGCAGGACGGCGAACGCGACTTCCCGGCGGTCTCCAAGACGCAACTGGCCGAACAACTGCTGGACCTGATCGCGCAGAGGCTGCACGCATGAGCACTCCCACGCCCCATCCGCTGCAGGTGAAGCTGCTGGATCCGCGCTTCGGCGACAGCTGGCCGCTGCCCGACTACGCCACCGAAGCCAGCGCCGGGCTCGACCTGCGCGCGGCCACCGAGGCGCCGCTGACCCTGGCCCCGGGCGACACCGCGCTGATCCCCAGCGGCCTGTCCATCTACATCGCCGATCCGCAGCTGTGCGCGGTGGTGCTGCCGCGTTCGGGCCTGGGCCACCGCCACGGCATCGTGCTCGGCAACGGCACCGGCCTGATCGATGCCGACTACCAGGGACCGCTGCTGATCAGCATCTGGAACCGCGGCCGCGAGGACTTCACCATCGCCCCCGGCGACCGCATCGCGCAACTGGTGGTGATGCCGGTCGTGCGTGTTGCCCTGCAGGTGGTGGATACTTTCGCCGACAGCGCCAGGGGAACGGGTGGATTCGGCCATACCGGAGTGCGCTGACAGGGGATCGTCTGCATGAGCGAGGCAACACAAGCGCGGCCGGTGCCGCAGGGTTTGCGCAAGGTGGCGCCTCTGCTGACGGTGCTGCTGGTGCTGATGGTCGTCTGGTTCGGCTGGAGCGGGGTGGAGCAATGGCGCGCCGAACAGGCCGCCACCACCCTGGAGCAGGCGCGCGATGCCGCGGTGACGCAGACCCAGCAGGCGCTGGCGGGCGTGGGCAAACGCCTGTCCGAGCGCCTGCAGCAGCCGGCCGTGCAGGCGGCCCTGAGCCGCGGCGACGCCGCGGCCGCGGCCCAGGCGCTGCGCGCGGACTGGGCGCAGGCCGAGGACGCGCAGGTACTGCCGGCCGACCTGGAACCGGGCTACGCCGATGCGGCGCGCTTCGGTTACGGCCGCCTGGCGCTGCTGGAAAAGACCCTGCTGAGCGACAAGCTCGCCAGCGCGGTGATTCGCGACGGCGGCGGCCCGCGGCTCGGGCTGGCCGCGCCGGTGTCGCTGGGAGGCAACGCCGCGGTGGTCTACCTGCGCCTGCCGCTGGCGCTGGTGACCGACCCGGTCGCGCAGGCGCCGGTGCCGGGCAGCGGCTATCTGGCGCTGCGCCAGGGCAACTACGACGTGATTGCCGCCGGCAACAATGCGCTGCACGACCGTGCCGACGCGCTGTCGCGCCCGGTCGGCGACAGCGGCCTGCGCATGGTCGCCTCGCTGCCGGATGGCGAGGCCGGCCCGCTGGGGCTGGGGGCGATGCCCTGCCTGCTGGTCGCCGGCCTCTGCCTGGTGCTGGGCGCACTGCTGTTGCTGGCCGCGCGCGGGCGCCTGCCGCAGCCGCGGGTACGCCGCGCCGACGCCGCGGCCACCGAAGAACACACTCTGCAGCAGAGCCTGCAGCGCCAGGAGCCGCCCCCGCCGCCGCCTGCCGCCGAGGAGGCCGCGCCGGCCAAGCCGGTGCCGGCGTTCGCGGTGGCGCCGGAGATCTTCCGCGCCTACGACATCCGCGGCGTGGTCGGCCGCGACCTCAGCCCGCAGGTCGCGGCGCTGATCGGCCAGGCGATCGGCGCGGTGATGCAGGAGCAGGGACTCAACGAGGTGGTGGTCGGCCGCGATGGCCGCCTGTCCGGGCCGGAACTGTCGGCCGCGCTGATCGAAGGCCTGCGCCGCGCCGGTTGCCATGTCACCGACATCGGCCTGGCGCCGACCCCGGTGGTCTACTTCGCCGCCTACCACCTGCGCGCCGGCAGCTGCGTGGCGGTGACCGGCAGCCACAACCCGGCCGACTACAACGGCTTCAAGATCGTGGTCGGCGGCGAGACGCTGTCCGGCGCGGCCATCGCCGACCTGTACGCGCGGATCAGCGCCGGCCGCCTGCCCACGGCCGAGGAGCCGGGCCGGCTGCAGCAGCGCGACGTCGGCGACGATTACATCCAGCGCATCGCCGACGACGTGCAGCTGGACCGCCCGCTCAAGGTCGTGGCCGATGCCGGCAACGGCGTCGGCGGCGAACTGGCGCCGCGGCTGCTGGAAGCGATCGGCGCCGAGGTCGTGCCGCTGTACTGCGACGTCGACGGCACCTTCCCCAACCACCATCCCGATCCCAGCGAGCCGCACAACCTCGAGGACCTGGTGCAGACGGTGCGGCGCTTCGATGCCGACCTGGGCGTGGCCTTCGACGGCGACGCCGACCGCCTCGGCGTGGTCACCAAGGAAGGTACGGTGATCTACCCGGACCGCCTGCTGATGCTGTTCGCCGCCGACGTGCTGCAACGCAATCCCGGCGCGCTGGTGATCTACGACGTCAAGTGCACCGGCAAGCTGTCCGACTACGTGCTGCGCAACGGCGGCAGCCCGCTGGTGTGGAAGACCGGGCATTCGCTGATCAAGGCGAAGATGCGCGAGACCGACGCCGAACTGGCCGGCGAGATGAGCGGCCATTTCTTCTTCAAGGAGCGCTGGTACGGCTTCGACGACGGCCTGTACGCGGCGGCGCGATTGCTGGAGATCCTGGCCCAGCGCGAGGAATCGCCGTCGGAGGTGCTGGCCGAACTGCCCGACAGCGTGGCCACGCCGGAGATCAAGCTGCCGGTGGACGGGCAGGACGCGCACGCGCTGGTCGCCGACCTGGTCGCCCAGGCCCAGCAGGAGGGCTCGCCGTTCGCCGGCGCGCGGCTGCTGACCATCGACGGCCTGCGCGTCGACTTCCCGGATGGCTGGGGGCTGGTCCGCGCGTCCAACACCACGCCGGTGCTGGTGCTGCGCTTCGAGGCCGACAACGCGGCGGCGCTGGAGCGGATCAAGGCGCTGTTCCGCGGCCAGGTGCAGGCGGTGCTGCCCGGCGTGGCGCCGACCTTCTGAGCCAACGGCACGCGCCCGGGCTGGTCCGGGCGCCGGGCGCCACGGCGGCTCAGCCGCCGGCGGTGGTCGCGGTCGCTGCCGGGCCGCCGCCGCGGGCCGCCCGATAACGCTGCAGCACGTCCTCGATTTCCTGGTCCAGGCCGAGCCGCTGCTGTTCGAAGTTCTTCTGCATGCGCAGTTGCCACAGCAGGGCGCGGTGCCGTTGCTGCACGTCGTCGGCGATCTTGGCGGGCACGCTCTGCCCGGCCAGTTCGCGCGCGCCGGCGCCGGACAGCAGGCCGATCAGACCCTGGCGCAGGCTGTCGACGTTGTAGCGGGCGGTGTTGATGTTGTTGTCGACGATGCCGATGCGCTCGGCGAACACCCGGCGCAGTTCGTCCTCGGTCTGGTACGACAGCAGCATCGCCTGGTCGGTACGCTTGCGCGTCTCCAGCGCGGCCTGGTCGGCGCGCTGCTGCGCGGCATCGGCCGCGGCCGCGGCGCGTTCGTCGGCGTTGAGCGCACGCCCGACCTCGGCGCTGCGCATGCCGCTGGTGGCGTTGAACTCGTCGCGCGCCTGGTTCACCGCTTCCGGCGGCAGCGCGTCGCTGCAGGTGCGTTGGCCGCCCTGGTTCCAGCAATACAGCTTCTTGGACGGTGCCGACGCCTGTTGCGCGGTGGCCGGCAAGGCCAGCAGCGCCAACACGGCTGGCAGGACGCGGTTGCGTGGTCGGATCGGCATCTCGGCAGCCCCCTGCTGTCAGCCAGACGAAGCGCAACCGTAGCGGACCCGGTAGGCCAGCAGCGGTTCGCGGAAGCCGACAAGGTCTGCGTTTCCGTCGATGAATGCAAGCAGGTCGCCCAGATGCGCGACCGACACCACAGGAACGCCGGCTTCGGCGGCCACCGCCTGCGCCGCCGAGCGGCGGTCGTCCTCGGCCGCGATCTCCTGGCGGTCCAGCGCGACCAGGATCGCGGCCGGCTCGCCGCCGGCGGCGCGGATGATGCCCAGCGCCTCGCGGATCGCGGTGCCGGCGGTGATCACGTCGTCGACGATCAGCACCCGGCGGCCGGCCAGCGGCGCGCCGATCAGGCTGCCGCCTTCGCCGTGCGCCTTGGCTTCCTTGCGGTTGAACGCCAGCGGCAGGTCGCGCCCGCGCCGCGCGTATTCGCAGGCCACCGCCGTCGCCAGCGGGATGCCCTTGTAGGCCGGGCCGAACAGCAGGTCGAAGTCGAGCCCGGCCGCGTCGGCCGCATCGGCGTAGCACGCCGCCAGCCGCGCCATGCTGGCACCGGAGTCGAAGCGCCCGGCGTTGAAGAAATAGGGGCTGAGGCGCCCGGACTTCAGCGTGAACTCGCCGAAGCGCAGCGCTTCCGCGTCCAGGGCCAGTTGCAGGAAACGTTGCCGGTAGTCGGTCATTTGGGGGGCCGGGATTCGGGATTAGAGATTGGGGATTCGTAAAAGCGTACCCCATGCGCGGACGCTGCACGGGCGTGACCGGCTATGCTTTCACACATCCCGTCATCCCCAATCCCGAATCCCAGCACCTCATGCGCATCATCAGCTTCAACGCCAACGGCCTGCGGTCGGCCGCCACCAAGGGCTTTTTCGAGTGGTTCGCCACCCAGCAGGCGGATGTGCTGTGCGTGCAGGAGACCAAGGCGCAGGAGCATCAACTGGCCGGGCCGGCGTTCCTGCCGGACGGCTACCGGGTCTGGTTCCGCGACGCCAGCACCAAGAAGGGCTACAGCGGCGTGGCCATCTACAGCAAGCGTGAACCCGACGAGGTGCGCACCGCGCTGGGCTGGCCGGAGTTCGACGAGGAAGGCCGCTACCTCGAGGCGCGCTTCGGCAACCTGAGCGTGGTGTCCTTCTACATTCCCTCCGGGTCCTCCGGCGAGCTGCGCCAGGGCTACAAGTTCCAGGTCATGGACTGGCTGCGGCCGATCCTGGTGGAGTGGCTGCACAGCGGCCGCGACTACGTGCTGTGCGGCGACTGGAACATCGTGCGCTCGGCGCTGGACATCAAGAACTGGAAGTCGAACCAGAAGAACTCCGGCTGCCTGCCGGCCGAGCGCGACTGGCTCAACGGCCTGTGCGCCGACCGTGCCGACGAGGCCGACCCGGCCAGCGGCCGCGGCTGGGTCGACGCCTACCGCGCGCTGCATCCGGACGGCCAGGACTACACCTGGTGGAGCAACCGCGGCGCGGCGCGCGCCAACGACGTGGGTTGGCGCATCGACTACCAGTTCGTCACTCCAACCCTGCGCGAGCGCCTGCAAGGCTGTTCCATCTATACCGCGCAGCGCTTCTCCGACCATGCGCCGTTCACGGTGGACTACCGCGAATGAGCGGCAGCACCTCCGCGGCGCCGGTGTCCTACAAGGGCTGGGCCGGGATCAAGCGCGCCTTCGCCACGCCGTCGGCGGCGACGATGGCGTTGCTGGGCTTCGGCAGCGGCCTGCCGTTCCTGCTGATCGCCTCGCAGACCCTGTCCACGCGCCTGCGCGACGTCGGCCTGGACCTGGGCAGCATCGGCCTGATCAGCCTGGCCAGCTTCTTCTACCTGCTCAAGTTCCTGTGGGCGCCGTTGCTGGACCGCTCCCGCTTCCCGTTGTTCGGCTTCCTCGGCCGGCGCCGTTCGTGGCTGCTGGTCGCGCAGCTCGGCGTGGCCATCGGGCTGGTGGCGCTTGCCTTCACCCGCCCGGAACTGAGCGTGGGCGCGCTGGTGCTGTGGGTGCTGATCGCCTCCTTCGCCGGCGCCACCCAGGATTCGGTGGTGGACGCCTACCGCATCGAGATCGCGCCGTCCTCGGCGCAGGCCGCGCTCGCTGCGACCTACACCTTCGGCTACCGCATCGGCCTGATCCTGTCCGGCGCCGGCGCGCTGTATCTGGCGCAGTTCGGCAACTGGACCTTGGCCTATCTGGTCATGGCCGGGCTGATGCTGCTGCCGATCGTCACCACTCTGGTGTGCCGCGAGCCGGAGGTGCCGGCCTCGACGGTGGTGCGCAGGATCGACGTGGTCGGTGCGTTCTGGCAGCCGATCTCCAGCTTCTTCTCCAGCAACGGCCTGGCGCTGGGCCTGGCGCTGCTGCTGTTCGTGGGCCTGTTCAAGTTCCCGGACCAGGTGATCGGGGTGATGTCCGGCCCGTTCTACCTGGACTCGGGCTTCGACAAGGCCGACATCGCCACCGTCTCCAAGCTGTTCGGGGTCTGGATGGGGATTGCCGGCGCCTTCGCCGGCGGCCTGGCGGTGGCCGCCTTCGGCTTCCGACGCATGCTGCTCGTCGCCGCGCTGGGCGTGGCGCTGTCCAACCTGGCGTTCCTGCTGATGGCGCACAACCCCGGCCAGCTCTGGTCGTTCTACGCCGCGCTCAGCGCCGACAACCTGTTCCAGGGCTTCGCCGGCACGGTGCTGGTCGCCTTCATGTCCTCGCTGACCGACCGCAACTTCACCGCCACCCAGTACGCGCTGCTGGTGTCGCTGGCCAACCTGCCGGGCAAGTTCGTCGGCGGCGTCTCCGGCTACATCGTCGAAGCCACCTCCTACAGCACCTTCTTCGTGCTCAGCGCCTTCACCGTGATCCCGACTCTGTTGCTGCTGGCCTGGCTGTGGCCGCGGATCCGCGAACAGACGCCGCAGGCGGCCGCCTCCAGCGATTGAAAGGCGGTCCCCGGGCAGGGATGATGGGCAGCGGCGCATGCGTGCGCCGCCGTCCGGGAGTCCGCATGAGCGACCTTGTGTTGCGCGATATCGACCCGTTCCTGCTCGAACGCATCCGCCGCATCGCCGTCGCGCGCGGCTGGACCCAGCGCCAGGCGGTGCTGGCGCTGATCGAGCAGGGCCTGTTCTCCAGCGAGTACGACGTACGCAGCGGGTTCGAGCACCGCGAAGTGGATGCGCTGTCGGAGGCGATCGCGGCCTTGCGCGCGCTGCCCGCCGGCAGCGGTTTCTGAATCCCGACGCCTCGCTTACGCGGGGTGGATCGCGCCAAGGATGCGCGGCCCGCGCGCACCGCTGACCGACGGCAGGTTGCCCGGCAGCCCGGCCAGGGTCTGCCGCGCCAGCCAGGCGAAGCCCATCGCTTCGATGTAGTCAGGGTCCAGGCCCTGCGTTTGGGTCGACTGCACCTGCACGCCCGGCAGCCGCGCCTGCAACTGCGCCAGCAATAGCGGGTTGTGCACGCCACCGCCGCACACCAGCAACTGCCGGGTCGCCGGCTGCTGCGTCAGCAAGGCATCGGCGATGGTGGCCGCGGTCAGTTCCAGCAGCGTCGCCTGCACGCTGGCCGGCGCGGGCGCCGGGCTGTCCAGGCAGGCCTCCAGCCAACGCAGGTGGAACTGCTCGCGCCCGGTGCTCTTGGGCGGCGGCAGCGCGAACCACGGATCGGCCAGCAGGCGCTGCAGCAGGTCGGCGTCGACCGTGCCGCTGGCGGCGAAGGCGCCGCCGGCATCGTAGGGCTGGCCGCGATGGCGCTGGCACCAGGCATCGAGCAGCGCGTTGGCCGGGCCGGTGTCGAAACCGCGCACGGCACCGTGCGCCGGCAGCAGGGTCAGGTTGCCGATGCCGCCGAGATTGAGCACCGCCCGGTCCTCGTGCGCCGCCCCCAGCATCGCCGCATGGAAGGCCGGCATCAGCGGCGCGCCGTGGCCGCCGGCGGCGACGTCGCGGCGGCGGAAATCGCAGACCGTGGCGATGCCGGTCAGTTCGGCGATGCGGTTGCCGTCGCCGAGCTGCCAGGTGAAGGCGGGGTTCGCCAGCGGGCGATGGCGCACGGTCTGCCCGTGCGACCCGATCGCGCGCACCGCTGCCGGCGCCACCCCAGCGTCGTCGAGCAGGCGCAGCGCCGCCTCGGCGAAGGCGATCGCGACCTCGGCATCGAGTTGCCCCAGCGCGTCCAGCGAGGCGATGTCGCCGCCTTCGCCCAGCGCGATCAGCGCCGCGCGCTGCTGCGGTGCCCAGGCATAAGTGCGGCCCAGCTGCAGCTGCGGGTTGCCGTCGTGGCCGAAGCGCACCAGCGCGGCATCGATGCCGTCGGCGCTGGTGCCGGACATCAGGCCCAGGAACAGGGCGTCGTCGGGAACGGCGGAAGGCGGGGACATGTTAGGCACCAGGCGGCGATCGGCGCCGCAGCGTGTGCCAGGCGCCGCCGCCCGTCAATGCGCGGCGCGGCGGAAGCGGACGCCAGTGCTCAGCCGGCGTCGTGCGAGGCGGCGGCCTTTGACGAGGCGACGACCTTCTTCTTCTTCGCCCCCTGCTCGTCGGCATCGGCGTAGATCAGCTTTTCCACGCGCTGGATGCGCGCCAGCGCCGGCGAGGTCTGCGCACGGAACGCGGCCAGTTCGGCCCCGGCCAGCGGGGTCGGCGGCGGCATCGTCACCGAGGCCGGATTGCGCTGCACGCCGTCCACGCGGAATTCGTAGTGCAGGTGCGGACCGGTGGCCATGCCGGTCATGCCGACGTAGCCGATCACCGTGCCCTGGTTGATGCGCTGGCCGGCCTTGATCCCGCCGAAGCGCGACATGTGCCCGTACAGCGTGCTGTAGCCCTTGCCGTGATCCAGGATGACGACGTTGCCATAGCCGCGCTGGGTGCCGACGAACTGCACCCGCGCATCGCCGGCGGCCATGATCGGGGTGCCGGTCGGCGCCGCGTAGTCGATGCCCTTGTGCATGCGCATGGTGCCCAGCACCGGGTGCTTGCGCGCGCCGAAGGTGGAGCTGATGCGGCTGTAGGACACCGGCATGCGGATGAAGCTCTTCTTCAGCGGCCGCCCGGTCACGTCGAAGTACTCGGCCGGCTTGCCGCCGCGCTCGAAGCGGAAGCCGCTGTAGGTCTTGCCGCGGGTGGTGAAGGTCGCCGCCAGGATCTTGCTGGTGTCGATGCGCTCGCCTTCGCGCCAGGTCTCGTCCATGACCACGCTGAAGCGGTCGCCCGGCTGCAGGTCCTTGTCGAAGTCGATGTCGTACTTGAAGATCTCGTCGGTCATCGTCGCGATCGCCGACGGCGACAGCCCGGCCTTGCGTGCGGCCACGTACAGCGAGCTGGTGATCTCGCCGCTGGTGACCACGGTGCGCGTGCTGGTCTCGCGCTCGATCACCTTCTCCTTGATGTCGTCGCCCAGCAGCGACAGTTCCACCCGGTGGGTGGCATCGCGATCGAAGCGCAGGGCGCGCAGATCGCCCGTCGTCGCCAGGTCGAAGCCGATCTCGGCGCCCGGGCGCAGCTTGGTCAGCGCGTCGTGGGTGCCCGGATGGTCCAGCACCCGCTGCATCACCGTGGCGGGGATGCCGAGCTGCTCGAACACCGAGCCCAGGGTCTGCCCGGACTCGATCCGCACCACCTGCCAGTTGTCGGTGATCGCCGCCTGCTGTTGCTGGGCAAGCGAGATCGGCGGCAACGGCAGCGCCAGCGTCGCCTGCGTGGTCTGCAGCGGCACGTCGATGGCGTTGGAGAAGCCCGGGACGATGGTGGCGACCATCGCGCCGATGGTGGCGAACAGGCTGGCGTGGATCCAGTGACGGCGCGTCCAGCGGCCGGCGGGAAGATGTTCCTTCAACTTGCGATGCAGCGCAGTGTCGTGGAGAACGTGAAGGCGTTGCTGGAACCGCTGCCGGCGCGCGCGTTCTTGATCACTGTTGGGCATCAAGGCTTCCTCACGAGCCCGAAGCGCGAGCTCAAAACTCGGCTACCATAAACATCGTTCCACAGCGCGTCAAACCATTGAGAAGGCTCGGATTTTCACCTGGCTGCACGGTTAACTCGCTCTTAACGCCATTCACGTTTGTTGACGCCATTCGCCGGAGTTCCTGTTTTGTCCACGATCGAAGAGTCCCTTGTCCTGATCGGCCGCGGTGCCGACGAA